>NZ_JBMDKS010000020.1:0-94506 GCF_057809835.1 Mesorhizobium sp. FG116 | reverse complement strand
CCGCCGCAGGACGCCGGCCTGTCGGATGCCCTCGGGTCCATTGGCGCCGAACCAAAGGGGGGGAGGTCACCGCCGTCCTAACCGTTGCCCGGTGCGCAGCCGGTTCCCGCAAGAGCGATGGGCAGAGTATGGGGGAGGGATGAGAGGGTGGGGATAAGCGAGGTGAAAGATTTTATGGGAAGTGAATGGGAACAAGAGGTTGGACAGTAGCTGAGCGGCATCCAATTCACATTCTGAGGCGCTTTTACACTGCCGCGATGTCACGGAATGGATCCCGGACATTCCTTACTCGCTTCGCTCGAAAGCGAATTCCGGGATGACGAGCGAGCATATGACGCTCGCTCCAACGAGGCGAAACCCGAACACAGCGTCATCCCGGAAGCAAGCCGAACGAAGTGACAGCGATGCTGTCCGGGATCCATTCCGTTACGGAGAGGTAGTGTGCGGGCAGGGCACAAAGTTTCTGCCGCATTTTCAGAAATGGGATGAGTGCCCGTATCCAGCCAGATCGTCTACGTGCTTTACGCCGCGGCCTCGGCCGAATTGGAGCCGATGTAGTTGCGGATCGTTTCGATGATCCGGTCCTGGTCGGATTCGCTGAGATAGGGGTGCATCGGCAGGCACAGGATGCGCTCGGGCAGCGTTTCGGATACGGCAAGGCCGGTCGGCGTCCGCGGATAGTTGCGGTAGGCGACCTGTGCATGCAGCGGCTTCACATAGTAGATGACCGAGGGAATACCCTTTTCCGTCAAATGCGCCTTGAGGCCATCGCGCTTCGGCGTCTCGATGGCATATTGCGCCCAGGCCGAGCGGCTGCCGGACAGGTTTGCCGATGCCTTGACGATGTCGCCCAGACCCTCTGCATAGCGACCGGCAACCTTCTGGCGCGCGACCATCTCGTCTTCGAGGATAGCGAGCTTCTCGATCAGGATTGCCGCCTGCAAGGTGTCGAGGCGCGAATTGATGCCGACATGGACGTTGTCGTATTGCGTCTCGCCCTTGCCGTGGAAGGCGAAGGAACGCAGCTTTTCGGCCAACGCGCCATCATTGGTGAACATGGCGCCGCCGTCGCCGTAGCAACCGAGCGGCTTGGCCGGATAGAAGCTGGTGCCGGCGACATGGCCGAACGCGCCGCACATGCGGCCTTCGCTGGAACCGCCGATCGACTGGGCGGCGTCTTCGATGACCAAAAGGTTTTCGCGCTTGGCGATGGCCATGATCGCCTCGTAGTCGGCGGACAGTCCGAACAGGTCGACCGGGATGATCGCCTTGGGCTTCAACCGGCCCTCGGCCTTGACCATGGCGATTGCCGCCTCGAGGCTGGCGATATCAATGTTGTAGGTGTCGGCGTCGACATCCACGAACACCGGCTCGGCCTTGGCCAGCGCAACCACTTCGGCAGTCGCCGCAAAGGTGAAGCTCGGCACGAAGACCGCATCGCCCGGGCCTACGCCATTGGCATAGAGCGGCAAAAGCAGCGCATCGGTGCCGTTGGCGCAGGCAACGACGTGCTTGGTGCCGACATAGGCGGCGAGCTTGCTTTCAAATTCGGCGACTTCCGGGCCGAGGATGTAGCGGCCCTCGTTCACGACCTTGTCGATTGCCGCCTTCAGCCTGTCACGGATGCGTTCGCGCTGAGCGCCGAGATCGATAAACTGCATGTCTGTTCCAACGGTATGAGCCAGAGATTGGCGTGCTGGTATCAGAGTTGACGGAACCGGAAAAGCGGCAGGCCCGGCCCGCCGTTTGGCCAAGCCTGTCCGATGTTACTTCTATGTGGCGGAATTTGGCTCGCAAACGCCCGCAAATCCAAGGCCGCAGCCTATCGGCCGATAGCTTGCCGGCTCAATGCTGCAGTGCCGAAATATAAAGTGATCAAAGGGTTGCGGCGGAATGTCAGGCGATTTCGTGCCGCCATGGGGGATTGGCACCGGCGCGAGAGACGGTGACGGCTGCGGCCTTTGCGCCGAGGCTCAAGGCCTTGTGGACAGCTTCTTGCGACAGGCTGGCGACTTTAGCCTTTGTCAAAAGGCCCTGCTCATGCAGCGAGGCCAGCACACCGCCATTGAAGGTGTCGCCCGCGCCGACCGTATCGACCACCTTCACCTTGTCGGGAACGACGGTGACGGCACCGGCACTGGTGTAGCCGACGGCACCTTCGCCGCCATGGGTGACAACGATGAGTTTGGGGCCGCGATCAAGCCAGCGATGCACGACCTCTTCACGCGAGCCCGGTTCTCCGAACCAGTCGAGATCCTCGTCGGAGACCTTCACGATGTCGGCCATCGTCATCATGGCGCGAATGCGCTGCTGATGCTTTTCGCGGTCCGGAATGAAGTTCGGGCGGATGTTCGGGTCGAGCATCATCACGCGGCGGCCTTGCTCGCGGCGCATGAATTCCTCGTAGGCCGCTCCGGCCGGTTCGGAGATCAGGCTGATCGCCCCGAACAGCATCGCCTCGACTTCGTCGCCAAGCTTGGGCAAATCCGCCGCCGTCAGCATGCGGCCGGCGGTGTTTTCGTCGTAGAACACATAGGTTGCATGGCCGTCCTTCAGGTGGACGAAGGCGAGCGTCGTTGGGCGAGGGGAGGTGTGGGCGTAGCCGCAATCGACCTTGCTCTCGCCGAGCACCTTCTTCAACTGGATGCCGAAAAGGTCGGACGACAGGCCGGAAAAGAAGCCGGCTGGCGCGCCGAGCCGCCCGAGCGCAATCGCCGTGTTGAACACAGCGCCGCCGGCATAGGGCGCGAAGGCGGGCTCGCCGAGCGTCGTCTCGCGCGGCAACATGTCGATCAGCGCCTCGCCGCAGCAAAGGATCATGCCCTGTCGGTCCCTTGCGGATAGATGACGCCCTTGCGGATGATGATGTTGGCGTAGAGGCGCGGTTCGCTGGTGGCGACCATCGCATGTGCGGCGCGGGCGCGGGCGTAGAATTCGGCACCTTGCATCGCGACAAGCTTGCGGCCAGGCGCGCGCCTGGCGCAGACGGCCGCCATCTCGTCATGCACGGGATCGACCAGCTTGGGGTCGCCCTTGACCGAGGAACGGAACAGCGCGTCGGGTACGAAATCGTCCACCGGCAGGACGGTGAGGATGGCGTCCAGGACCGGTATGAGATCGAGGCCGTCGGCGCGGATCAGCCGGGTCGCTTCCTGTTCGGCCGGATAGTTGCCATCGACGATGGCGATCTCGTCGCCATGGCCCATGGCGCGTAGCACGGCCAGCAACTCCGGCCCGAGCACGGGCGGTATTCCAATCAGCATTATCAGGTTCCCCCGGCAATCATGGTTGGCCGAATGAGAAATCGCTCCGACAGGGGCAGGCTGGCGGCGCCGAGTGCGCGCGCGTGCACGCCGACGGTCCCTTCGTGGACCTTGGGGACGGTGAGGCCCTCCGCGTCGATGCCGCCAATCGTCTTGCGCACGGCATCGACCAGCTTTCCCCGAACGGAGACCGGCATCCAGCCGTCGATGACGGCGGCCTCGAAGTCGATGACGGACGTGGCCGAGATGATGGCATGCGCCAGCGCGTCGGCGGAGCGGATGATCCAGCCGTCAAGCGTCGGGCCGAGTTCGCCCCAGTCTTCCGGCGAGATCCACAGATGTGGGGCCTCGATGCCTTGGGCATTGAGTTCCTTTTCGAGCACCGCGACCGAAGCGATGTCGATGAGCTGCGCCTGTTTGCCGCCGGGGCCGGAAACCAGCATGGAGCCGAGCGCGCCGGCATTGCCGGTGGGGCCGCTGTAGAGGCGTCCGTCCAGCACGACCCCGCCGCCGGCAAAGGCGCCGATGTAGAAATAGACGAAGTCGCGCAGGCCGCTGGACTGGCCGAACACGAGTTCTGCCCCGCAGGCCGAGGTGGCGTCGTTTTGCAGGTAGACGGGAAAGTCGCACAGTGCCTGCACATCGGTGCGCACATCGCGGTGACGCCATTCATCCATGATTTGGCGCGGCGCACCGGCGGTGTCGACCCAGTTCCACAGTTCGAACGGCATGGCGATGCCGAGGCCGGCAATGCGCTTCTCCCGCCCGGCGTCGAGGCTGGCCCGCAGCTTTTCCATGCCGGAAGCGACGAAGGCCACCGTCTCGCGCGGCGTCGGGTAACGGTAGGAAAGCTGCTCGGCCGCGCGCACCTTGCCGAGGAAATCGATCAGCACGAGTTCGGCGCTGCGCCGCCCGATCTTCAGGCCGATGAAGTAAGCGCCGTCAGGATTAAGCGCCATCGGGATTGAGGGCTGGCCGATCTTGCCGCGCTGGGGGGCCTGCCGCAAAAGCAGGCCGTCATCCTCAAGCTCGCGCATGATGACGGAAACCGTCTGCGCCGACAGCCCCGTCATGCGGGCGATATCGGATTTGGCGAGGCTGCCATGCTGGCGCACGAGCGAGAGCACGAGCCGCTCATTGTGGTCTCGCATCCCGCTCTGATTTGTGCCGCGATGAAATCGGCTTTCGGCCGGTTCAGGCGGGCTGTGCTTTGCAGTGCCGGTTTCCACCGAGCTCCTCCGCCAATCCCTCGCGTCCTTTTGCCAGAATGTGTGATGGACGCAACAGAGTCAATAATAAATAAGAGTGATTTAATTATTGACTCTTGTAAAGCCGTGGTGTTTGTTTTGTGCGAGGGCGCTGCCGGGAAGCATTGCATGCGCTCGCGTCAAGGCACCGGTATGAGCTGGCGCCGAATTGTTTTCTGGGAGGTTTCTTATGAGAATGTCTGCGTTCAGGACTGCACTGTTTTGCGCGTCTGCGTTTGGGCTCGTTGCTCTGGCTGCGCCTGCCTCGGCAGCCGATGTCAGCGCTTGCCTGATCACCAAGACCGACACCAACCCCTTCTTCGTCAAGATGAAGGAAGGTGCCGAAGCGAAGGCTAAGGAACTCGGCGTCAACTTGAAGGCCTATGCCGGCAAGATCGACGGCGACAGCGAAAGCCAGGTTGCCGCGATTGAAAGCTGCATCGCCGATGGCGCCAAGGGCATTCTGCTCACCGCGTCCGACACGGCTGGCATCGTGCCTGCGGTGAAGAAGGCGCGCGACGCCGGCATTCTGGTCATCGCACTGGATACGCCGCTTGAGCCGGCGGACGCTGCCGATGCGACATTTGCGACCGACAACCTTCTGGCCGGCGAGCTGATCGGCAAATGGGCCGCCGCCACCTTGGGCGACGCTGCCAAGGACGCCAAGATCGCCTTCCTCGACCTTACGCCTTCGCAGCCGACCGTGGACGTGCTGCGCGATCAGGGCTTCATGAAGGGCTTCGGCATCGACACCAAGGACATCAACAAGATCGGTGACGAGGATGATGCCCGCATCGTTGGCCACGACGTGACCAACGGCAACGAGGAAGGCGGCCGCAAGGCGATGGAAAACCTTCTCCAGAAGGATCCGTCGATCAACGTCGTTCACACGATCAACGAGCCGGCCGCTGCCGGCGCCTATGAGGCGCTCAAGGCCGTCGGCATGGAAAAGAACGTGCTGATCGTCTCGGTCGACGGCGGCTGCCCGGGCGTCAAGAACGTCGAGGCCGGCATCATCGGCGCGACCTCGCAGCAATATCCGCTGCTGATGGCGTCGCTCGGCATCGAGGCGATCAAGAAGTTCGCCGACTCCGGTGAGAAGCCGAAGAACACCGAAGGCAAGGCGTTCGTGGATACCGGCGTGGCGCTGGTTACGGCCAAGCCTGCTGCCGGTGTTGACTCCATCGACGTCGCGAAGGGCACCGAACTCTGCTGGGGTTGATATGACCCCTGCTTAGGCAGAGTATCGACCAGAGAGAGCGGTCTCGGCCGCTCTCTCGCATGTCGGTAGGCAGCAACTCCAGGGAGGAGAGGGCCGGATGACTGACGCTTCGGCGCAGCGCGCGCAGCCACAGGAATTTGAAAAGGTTCTGACCGGTAGCGATACCTCGGTCGCGAAGTTCGATGCGCATGAGCGGTCGGGGATCGAGAAGGTGCAGCACTTCCTGCATTCCAGTCCTGCGGCGGTTCCCCTTATCGTCCTGATAGTTTCGCTGCTGGTTTTCGCTTTTGTCATCGGCGGCAAGTTCTTTTCCGCCTTTTCGATGACGCTGATCCTGCAGCAGGTGGCGATTGTCGGCATCATCGGTGCCGCGCAGACGCTTGTTATCCTCACGGCCGGCATCGACCTGTCGGTCGGCGCGATCATGGTGTTGTCTTCGGTGGTGATGGGACAATTCACCTTCCGCTACGGGCTTCCCGCGCCGATCTCCATTCTTTGCGGCTTTGCCGTGGGCGCGGCTTGCGGCTTCCTCAACGGATGGCTTGTGGCGCGCATGAAGCTGCCGCCGTTCATCGTGACGCTCGGCACCTGGCAGATCATACTGGCGACCAATTTCCTCTATTCGGCGAACGAGACCATCCGCGCGCAGGACATCGAGACGCAGGCGCCGATCCTTCAATTTTTCGGCCAGAATTTGCGGCTGGGCAACGCCGTCTTCACCTATGGCGTCATCGCCATGGTGCTGCTCGTGCTGCTGCTCTGGTACGTACTTAATCACACGGCATGGGGCCGTCACGTCTATGCGGTCGGTGACGACCCGGACGCTGCCGAACTCTCCGGCGTCAACGTCAGCCGCATGCTGATTTCCGTTTATGTGCTTGCCGGGCTGATTTGCGCCCTGGCAGGTTGGGCTTTGATCGGCCGCATTGGCTCTGTGTCGCCGACCTCCGGCCAATTCGCCAATATAGAATCGATTACGGCCGTGGTGATCGGCGGCATCTCGCTGTTCGGAGGGCGCGGGTCGATCCTCGGCATGTTGTTCGGTGCATTGATCGTCGGTGTCTTCTCATTGGGGCTGAGGCTGATCGGCACCGACCCGCAATGGACCTATCTGTTGATCGGCGTGCTTATCATCGTTGCGGTCGCGGTTGACCAGTGGATCAGGAAGGTGGCTGGCTGATGGCACAGGAACCCATTCTAACCGGTCGCGGACTGGTCAAGCGCTACGGACGCGTGACCGCCTTGGACAATGCCGACTTCGATCTCTACCCCGGCGAAATTCTGGCGGTAATCGGCGACAACGGCGCGGGAAAGTCCTCGCTCATCAAGGCGATTTCCGGCGCTGTTACGCCCGATGAGGGTGAAATCAGGCTGGATGGCCAGGTGATTTCGTTCAAGTCGCCGATGGAAGCGCGCAATGCCGGCATAGAGACCGTCTACCAGAACCTGGCTCTTTCGCCGGCACTCTCGATTGCCGACAACATGTTCCTTGGCCGCGAAATCCGCCGCCCCGGTTTCATGGGGCAGTGGCTGAGGATGCTTGACCGGCCGGCGATGGAAAAGCGGGCGCGTGAAAAGCTGACGGAACTTGGCCTGATGACGATCCAGAACATCAGCCAGGCGGTGGAAACGCTGTCCGGTGGCCAGCGTCAGGGCGTGGCGGTGGCACGTGCCGCCGCCTTCGGGTCCAAGGTGGTCATCATGGACGAGCCGACGGCGGCACTTGGCGTCAAGGAATCGCGCCGCGTTTTGGAACTCATCCTCGACGTCAAAAAGCGCGGGCTGCCGATCGTGCTCATCTCGCACAACATGCCGCACGTCTTCGAGGTTGCGGATCGAATCCACATCCACCGGTTGGGCCGGCGGCTGACGGTCATCGATCCGAAGCAATACACCATGTCCGACGCCGTGGCCTTCATGACAGGCGCAAAGGCGCCTCCGGAAACGGCACTTGCGGCCTGATCTGGCAAAAATGCAGTGGAAGGCTTGCGTTTTTGGCAGAACTAAATCGATTGAATAATTGCGCGCGCCGATTAATAGTGGCGATGGAGTAGAGGCCGACAGCACAACCGGTGCTGGCGGAACGAATTCCAGGCGTCGAGAGGTGATATGACGCAAGTTATGACAGCCGAAGTTCCTGCACCGCTGCCGATTGACGCCGACCCCGCCACTCTTGCCGGGGAAGTTCTGAACGCGCTGAAGTATCGCCTGGGCAAGGACACCACCGTTGCCACGCAATACGACTGGCTAACAGCCTCGATCAAGGTCGTGCGGGACCGCATCGTCGATCACTGGATCAGCGGCACCAAGGAAGCCTACGACCAGAAGGAAAAGCGCGTCTATTACCTGTCGCTCGAATTCCTGATCGGGCGTTTGATGCGCGACGCCTTTTCCAATCTCGGTCTGATGGACAATATGCGCGCGGCGCTGTCCTCGCTTGGCGTGGACCTCGACGTCATCGCCGCGCTCGAGCCGGATGCAGCCCTTGGCAATGGCGGCCTCGGCCGTCTTGCGGCCTGCTTCATGGAATCGATGGCCAGCGTCGGCATACCGGCGCACGGCTACGGCATACGCTACGCCAACGGCATGTTCCGGCAGGAAATCCAGGACGGCTGGCAGGTGGAACTGCCCGAGACGTGGCTGGACCACGGGAACCCCTGGGAATTCGAGCGCCGCGAGCGCTCGTTCGAAGTGGGCTTCGGCGGCTCGGTTGAATCGGTGACCTCGCGCGATGGCCGCCTGGAGCGCCATGTCTGGAAGCCGACCGAACATGTCTTGGCCGTTGCCTACGACACGCCTGTGGTGGGCTGGCGGGCAAACCGCGTCAACACGCTGAGGCTGTGGGCCGGCATGCCCGTCGATCCGATCCTGCTCGACCGCTTCAATGCCGGTGACCACATCGGCGCGCTGGCCGAAAGCAACAAGGCAGATGCCCTGTCGCGCGTGCTTTATCCGGCCGATTCCCACAAGGAAGGCCAGGAACTCAGGCTGCGGCAGGAGTATTTCTTTTCCACCGCGTCGTTGCAGGACATCTTGCAGCGGCACCTCAGCCAGTATGGCGACCTGAAGTCGCTGCCCGACAAGGCTGCGATCCACCTCAACGACACCCATCCGGCCATTGCCGTTCCCGAGTTGATGCGCCTGCTGATGGACGTGCATGGCATCGACTTCGATCAGGCGTGGGACATCACCAAGCGCACCTTTGCCTACACCAATCACACGCTGTTGCCGGAAGCGCTGGAAAGCTGGCCGGTGCCGCTGTTCGAGCGGCTTTTGCCGCGCCATATGCAGATCATCTATGCCATCAATGCGCAGGTTCTGCTGGAAGCCCGCGCCAGCAACCGCTTCTCCGGCGAGCAGGTCGCTGCGATCTCGTTGATCCAGGAAAACGGCGAGCGCCGCGTGCGCATGGGCAACCTGGCCTTCGTCGGCTCGCATTCGATCAACGGCGTTTCCGCACTGCATACGGACCTGATGAAGGAAACCGTCTTTGCCGACCTGCATCGGCTCTACCCGGACCGCATCAACAACAAGACCAACGGCATCACGCCCCGGCGCTGGCTGATCCAGTGCAATCCGGACCTGACGGCCCTTGCCCGCGAGGCGATCGGCGACCGGTTCCTAGACGACATCGAATCGATCCGGGATCTAGACGCCTTTGCGCAGGATGCGGCTTTCCGAGAGAAATTCGCCGGCGTGAAGCGCCTGAACAAGGCACGGCTGGCCAATCTGGTTGGTGAACGCCTTGGCATAAGGATCGATCCGTCGGCCCTGTTCGACATCCAGATCAAGCGCATTCATGAATACAAGCGCCAGCTTCTCAATGTGCTCGAGGCCGTCGCGCTCTACGACCAGATCAGGTCGCACCCCGAGCGCGATTGGATGCCAAGGGTCAAGTTCTTCGGCGGCAAGGCCGCGCCCAGTTACCACAACGCCAAGCTGATCATTAAGCTCATCAACGACGTTGCGCGGGTCATAAATCACGATCCGTCGGTGCGCGGGCTGCTCAAGATGGTGTTCGTGCCGAACTACAATGTCAGCACCGCCGAAATCATGATGCCGGCCGCCGACCTGTCAGAGCAGATTTCGACCGCCGGTATGGAAGCGTCGGGCACCGGCAACATGAAGTTCGCGCTGAACGGGGCGCTGACCATCGGCACGCTGGACGGCGCCAATGTCGAGATCAAGGAACAGGTCGGCGACGACAATATCTTTATTTTCGGGCTCAAGGCCAACGAGGTCGCTGAGCGCCGCGCCAGCGGTTATGCGCCGCGTTCGGTGATCGATGCGTCGCCGGAATTGCGGCAGGCGGTGGCGGCCATCGCCTCGGGCGTCTTTTCGCCAGACGATCCGCAGCGCTACCACGCCTTGATGGACGACCTCTACAACACCGACTGGTTCATGGTTGCCGCTGATTTCGATGCTTATGCAGCCACGCAGCGCGAGGTGGACGGCGTCTGGCGCAATGGCCCCGACTGGTACGCCAGAGCGATCCACAATGTTGCGCGTGTCGGCTGGTTCTCGTCCGACCGAACGATCCGCCAATACGCCAAAGACATCTGGAACGTGCCTGCTTGATGTGATTGCATTGACCGGTGGCCAGGGTCACTCCGCGGGCCACCAGGGAGGAACAGTTTGACCAAGGGGCCGCGCGCGACGACAGCGCCAAGCGAGCCGGAAGGGATGGCCGCCGCAAGTGACGTCGCGGCGATTGTCGCCGGAACGCATGGCAACCCGTTCGCGGTGCTTGGCGTCCAGCAGGCGGGAAAGTCTCTCTTTGCCTGCTGTTTCCTGCCCGGTGCGGATGAGGTCACCGCCTATACCTTGGCGGGAAAAAAGGCCGGGGAAATGGCCCGGCGCGATGGCGCAGGCTTCTTCGAAGGCAAGCTTGGCATCCGCAAGCGCCAGCCGCTGCGCTATCATGCACGCAACGCCGGCGGCGACTGGTGGGTGACCGACCCTTATTCGTTCGGCCCGGTGCTTGGCCCGATGGACGACTACTACATCGCCGAGGGCTCGCATCTTCGCCTGTTCGACAAGCTGGGCGCGCACGAGATCGAGCACGAAGGGGCAAGAGGCATTCATTTCGCCGTCTGGGCTCCGAATGCAAGGCGCGTTTCGGTGGTCGGTGACTTCAACGATTGGGACGGCCGCCGGCATTCGATGCGTGACCGTCAGGACACCGGCATCTGGGAAATCTTCGTGCCGGATATCGGTGCCGGCAGGCCGTACAAATACGAAATCATCGACAAGAAGGGCGTGCGGCTGCCGCTGAAGGCCGATCCGTTTGCTTTCAAGTCGGAACTGCGGCCGGCGACCGCATCGGTGACGGCGTCGCCGTTTTCGCACCAATGGGGCGACGAAGCGCATCGTTCGTTCTGGCGAAAGGCCGACCAGCGGCGCGAAGCGATTTCCATCTACGAGGTTCATGCCGGATCCTGGCAGCGGCGCGACGATGGCACCTTCCTGTCGTGGGATGAACTGGCCGACCGCCTGATCCCCTATGCGGTGGACACAGGCTTTACCCATATCGAATTCCTGCCGATTTCCGAGCATCCCTATGATCCGTCATGGGGTTACCAGACGACCGGGCTCTATGCGCCGACGGCGCGCTTCGGCGATCCCGACGGGTTCGCGCGGTTTGTCGATGGCGCGCACAGGGCCGGGGTGGGCGTCATCCTCGACTGGGTTCCCGCGCATTTCCCGGTCGACGAACACGGGTTGGCGAAGTTCGACGGCACCGCGCTCTACGAACACGCCGACCCGCGCAAGGGATTCCATCCGGACTGGAACACGCTGATCTACAATTTCGGCCGCCGCGAAGTGGCGTCGTTCCTGGTCAACAACGCCCTGTTCTGGGCGGAGAAATATCACGTCGACGGACTGCGCGTGGATGCCGTGGCCTCGATGCTCTACCTCGATTATTCGCGCAAGGAAGGCGAGTGGATCCCGAACGAAAAGGGCGGGCGCGAGAACCTTGAGGCGGTAGCCTTCCTGCAGAAGATGAACAAGGAACTCTACGGCCATCATCCCGGCGTCATGACCATTGCCGAGGAATCGACGTCGTGGCCGAAGGTGTCGCAACCCGTTCATGAAGGCGGCCTTGGCTTCGGTTTCAAGTGGAACATGGGCTTCATGCACGACACGCTGGAGTATTTCTCCAAGGAGCCCGTGCACCGCAAGTACCATCACAACGAGCTGACCTTCGGCCTGATGTACGCCTTCAGCGAGAACTTCGTGCTGCCGCTTTCCCACGACGAGGTGGTGCATGGCAAAGGCACGCTGCTTTCCAAGATGGCCGGCGACGACTGGCAGAAGTTTGCGACGCTGCGGGCCTACTACGCCTTCATGTGGGGCTATCCGGGCAAGAAGCTTTTGTTCATGGGGCAGGAATTTGCACAGCGGCGCGAATGGAGCGAGGAGCGCTCGCTGGACTGGGGCCTGCTCGACCATGCGCCGCACAGGGGCGTGCGGCAGGTGGTGCGCGACCTGAACTATCTTTACCGGTCGCGGCCGGCACTCCATGCGCGCGACTGCGAGCCGGAAGGCTTCTCGTGGCTGATCGTCGACGACAGTGAAAACTCGGTCTTTGCCTGGCTGCGCAAGGCGCCCGGCGGAAATCCGATTGCGGTCATCTCCAATTTTACGCCGGTGCCGCGCGAGAACTATCGCGTGCCGCTGCCGCGTGCGGGAACATGGCGCGAAATCATCAACACGGATGCGGCCGATTACGGCGGCACGGGCGTTGGCAACGGCGGCGCGGTGAGGGCGGTTGGCGAGCGCGATGGCGCTTCGGCAACCATGGTCCTTCCCCCGCTGGCAACGATCATGCTTGAGTTCATTTCAGACTGAGTGGTCTTGGGAGGGTGTAAATGGTGGAGACGAAGCGAACCCAACCTTTGGCGCGTGACGCCATGGCCTATGTGTTGGCGGGCGGTCGCGGCAGCCGGCTGAAGGAACTGACGGACCGGCGCGCCAAGCCGGCGGTCTATTTCGGCGGCAAGACGCGCATCATCGACTTCGCGCTGTCCAATGCGCTGAATTCCGGCATTCGCCGCCTTGGCGTCGCGACCCAGTACAAGGCGCACTCGCTGATCCGCCACTTGCAGCGCGGCTGGAACTTCCTGCGCCCCGAACGCAACGAGAGCTTCGATATCCTGCCGGCCAGCCAGCGCGTTTCAGAGACGCAGTGGTATGAAGGCACGGCCGACGCCGTCTACCAGAACATCGACATCATCGAGAGCTATGGGCCTGAGTTCATGGTGATCCTGGCCGGCGACCACATCTACAAGATGGACTACGAACTGATGCTGCGCCAGCACGTCGATGCCGGCGCGGACGTCACGGTCGGTTGCCTGGAAGTGCCGCGCATGGAAGCGACCGGCTTTGGCGTGATGCATGTCGACAAGAAGGACAACATCATTTCCTTCATCGAAAAGCCGTCCGATCCGCCGGGCATTCCCGACAAGCCGGACCATGCGCTGGCCTCGATGGGCATCTATGTCTTCCGCACCAAGTTCCTGATGGATCTGCTGCGCAAGGACGCGGCCGACCCGAATTCCAGCCGCGATTTCGGCAAGGACATCATTCCCCAGATCGTGAAGGACGGTAAGGCGGTGGCCCACCGCTTCGCCAAGTCCTGCGTGCGCTCCAGCATGGAAAGCGAGCCTTATTGGCGCGATGTCGGCACCATCGATGCCTACTGGGAAGCCAATATCGATCTTACCGATGTTACGCCCGAACTTGACCTCTACGACCGCGACTGGCCGATCTGGACCTATGCCGAATTGAAGCCGCCAGCAAAATTCGTGCACGACGAGGACGGCCGGCGCGGCATGGCGGTTTCCTCGCTGGTGTCGGGCGATTGCATCGTCTCGGGCGCTTCGTTGAAGCGCAGCCTGATCTTCACCGGCGCGCGCATCAATTCCTATTCGACGCTCGATCATGTCGTGATGCTGCCGGACTGCGTGGTTGGCCGCAATGCGCGGCTGACCAATGTGGTGATCGATCACGGCGTCCAGATACCTGAAGGGCTGGTCGTGGGCGAAGATCCGGTGCTCGACGCCAAGCGCTTCCGTGTCTCCGAACGCGGCATCTGCCTGATCACGCAGCCGATGATCGACAAGCTGGGACTGTAGGCGCATGCAGGTTCTCTCGGTCACGCCGGAGATTTTCCCGTTGGTCAAGACCGGCGGGCTTGCCGACGTGACCGGGGCATTGCCCATCGCGCTGGCCGGCAAGGGCATTGCCATGCGTTCGCTCGTGCCCGGCTATCCGGCGGTGATGGCCGCGTTCAAGAAGGCGAAGCCCGTCCTTCAATATCCGGACCTTCATGGCGGCAAGGCTGGCGTCTACGCTGCCAAGGTTGGCGAACTTGACCTGTTCGTCATCGACGCGCCGCATCTGTTCGACCGCCCCGGCGGACCCTATGGCGACGCGACCGGCGCGGATTGGCCGGACAACTGGCGGCGGTTCGCAGCACTTGGTCGCATCGGCGGCGACATAGCTGCGGGCGCGATCAAGGGCTATCAGCCCGACATCGTGCACGCCCATGACTGGCAGGCGGCGATGACGCTGGCCTACATGCGCTACGGCAAGGCGGCGGGTATTCCGTCGCTCATCACGGTGCACAACCTTGCCTTTCAGGGTCGGTTCGGTGCCGATATTTTCAGCGGCCTTGGCCTGCCCGCCGAGGCGATGGCAGTCGATGGCGTCGAATACTATGGCGGTGTTGGCTTCCTGAAGGCCGGATTGCAGGCGGCTTGGGCGATCACGACGGTGAGCCCGACCTATGCCCAGGAAATCCGCACGCCGGAATTCGGCATGGGGCTGGACGGACTGATCAACATGCGCGCGGCCGACCTTTACGGCATCGCCAACGGCATCGATATCGATATCTGGGATCCGGCGACCGACAGGCAACTGGCTGCGGCTTATTCGGCCAAGACGCTGAAAGCGCGTAAGGCCAACAAGGTAGCGGTGGAGGAACGGTTCTCGCTTGAAAGCGATGCCGGTCCGATCATTTGCGTGGTCAGCCGTCTCACATGGCAAAAGGGCATCGACACCTTGGCGGCCGCTCTAGACGGCATCGTCGCTAGAGGCGCGAGGCTGGCGATACTCGGTTCCGGCGATGCCGCTTTGGAAGGCGCATTGCTGGCAGCGGCGGCGCGTCATCGCGGACGGGTGGGTGTCGTCGTCGGCTATGACGAGAAGCTTTCCCATCTGATGCAGGGCGGTTGCGACGCCATCGTCATTCCGTCCCGGTTCGAACCGTGCGGACTGACGCAGCTTTACGGCTTGCGCTACGGCTGCGTGCCTCTCGTTGCCCGCACCGGCGGGCTGGCTGACACGATCATCGATGCCAATGATGCCGCGCTTGCAGCGGGCGTTGCGACCGGCTTCCAGTTCGAACCGGATAACGCGGGGTCGTTGTTGTACGCGGTCCATCGGATGGTCGAAGCCTATGGCAATTCGTCGGTATGGACCACGATCCAGCGGCAAGGCATGAAGGCCGACGTGTCGTGGGATCGAAGTGCTGCCAGATACGTTGATCTCTATCGCATGCTCATGTCCAAGAAGGCTGACTGACCGATGATACGCACCGTCGCCACCAAACCTTATGACGACCAGAAGCCGGGCACGTCAGGCCTGCGCAAGAAGGTGCCGGTGTTCCAGCAGGAGCACTATGCGGAGAATTTCATCCAGTCGATCTTTGATGCCCTGGATGGTTTCGAAGGCAAGACGCTGGTGCTCGGCGGCGATGGCCGTTTCTACAATCGCGAGGTCATCCAGAAGGTGATCGGCATTGCTGCCGGCAACGGGTTCGGCAAGGTGATGGTCGGGCAGGGCGGTATCCTGTCGACGCCTGCCGCATCCAACGTGATCCGCAAGTACAAGGCCTTCGGCGGCATCATCCTGTCGGCCAGCCATAATCCGGGCGGCCCGCACGAGGATTTCGGCATCAAGTACAATGCCGAAAATGGCGGGCCGGCTCCTGAAAAAATCACCGACGCGATCTTCGCCAAGTCGAAGGCGATCAGAGAGTACAAGATCGCCGACGTAGGTGAGATCGACATCGACAAGATCGGCGCGGTAAAGGCCGGCGGCATGACCGTGGAGGTCATCGACCCGGTGAAAGACTACGCCGAGCTGATGGAAAGCCTATTCGATTTCAATGCCTTGCGAAAGCTTTTTGAATCAGGTTTCCGGATGCGTTTCGATGCCATGCACGCCGTTACGGGTCCATATGGCAAGGAAATCCTGGAGCGTCGTCTGGGCGCTGCAGACGGCACTTGCCGCAACTTCAAGCCGCTGCCGGACTTCGGCGGTCATCACCCTGACCCGAACCTCGTTCACGCCAAGCATCTCTATGACGAGATGATGAGCGCGGATGCGCCGGACTTCGGCGCGGCTTCGGACGGCGACGGCGACCGCAACCTGATCATCGGCAAGGGCATATTCGTTACGCCCTCGGATTCGGTCGCTATGCTTGCCGCCAACGCCACCGTGGCTCCCGGTTACAGGAAGGGCCTGGCCGGCATCGCACGCTCCATGCCGACCAGCGGCGCCGCCGACCGCGTTGCGGAAAAGCTGGGCGTCGGCATCTACGAAACGCCGACCGGCTGGAAATTCTTCGGCAACCTGCTCGATGCCGGCATGGCGACGATCTGCGGCGAGGAAAGCGCGGGCACCGGCTCCAACCATGTGCGCGAGAAGGACGGGCTTTGGGCGGTGCTGTTGTGGCTTTCCATCATCGCCGCGCGCGGCGAAAGCGTGAAGGAGATTGTGGAGAAGCACTGGGCCACCTATGGCCGCAACTATTATTCGCGTCACGATTACGAGGAGGTCGAGACCGAGCGCGCCAATGCGCTGGTGTCGGAACTGCGCGGCAAGCTGGCCTCGATGCCCGGAACCAAGGTGCGTGGTCTGACCGTCGAGAAGGCCGATGACTTCGCTTATCACGATCCGGTTGACGGCTCGGTCAGCGAGCATCAGGGCATCCGCGTGCTTTTCGAAGGCGGCTCGCGTGTCGTCTTTCGCCTGTCGGGCACCGGCACCAGCGGGGCGACGCTGCGCGTTTACATCGAGCGCTACGAACCCGACCCGTCAAAGCACGGCATGGAGACACAGGCAGCACTTGCCGACCTGATTGCCGCCGCCGATGACATCGCCGGAATCCGCAGCCATACCGGCCGCGACAAGCCGAGTGTCATCACCTGACCAATACGACCTACTCGGATAAATCCCCGCGTTTCGGCAGCCTTGTCCAGCAAGGCGGCGTGCGCTTTGCCGCGTGGTCCGGCGCTGCCGAGCGGATATGGGTTTCGCTCTTCGATCAGCAGGGCAAGCTCGAAACCGACAGGCTGGAACTGACGCCGGAAGGCGATGGCGCGTTCGCGCGGTTTGTGGGCGGCTTGCGGGAAGGTGCGCGCTACGGCCTTCGCGCTGACGGTCCCTATGCCCCCGAAGGCGGGCTCTGGTTCGACCCGGACAAATTGCTGGTCGATCCTTATGCAGTCGAGATCGATCGCCCCTATGCCTACGATACGCGCCTGACGGCGAGCGAGCGTGGCGTCGATACGGCGGTGCTGGTGCCGAAGGCGGTTGTGCGCGAACGCACGTCTGAAATCGCGCCCGCGCCGCCGCTTTTTCGACCGGGCGGCCTCATCTATGAAGTGTCGGTGCGCGCCTTCACCATGCGGCATCCTGATATTCCGGCTCACGATCGCGGCACGCTCCGCGCGCTCGCCCATCCCGCGATAATCGATCACCTTACCCGGCTCGGCGTGTCAGCCGTCGAACTGATGCCGATTACCGCCTGGATTGACGAGCGGCATTTGCCGCCGCTCGGGCTGGCCAATGGCTGGGGCTACAATCCGGTCACCTTCATGGCGCTCGACCCACGTCTTGCGCCGGGTGGATTGGCCGACCTTCGACACGCGGTTGCCGCCCTTCACGGTGCTGGCATCGGTGTCGTTCTCGATGTTGTCTTCAACCACACTGGCGAGAGCGATGCCCTTGGGACGTTGCTGTCGCTGCGTGGGCTCGACAGCCGGGCCTACTTCCGACACGCAGCGGATGGCCAGCTCATCAACGACACCGGCACCGGCAATACGGTCAATTGCCTGCATGCCATCGTGCAGGAACTCGTCCTGGACAGCCTGCGCCATTTCGTGCGCGAAGCGGGCGTCGATGGTTTCCGCTTCGACCTCGCGCCGGTGCTGGGTCGTATCGAAACCGGCTTCGATGCCGATGCTCCGCTGCTGCGGGCAATCCGCTCCGACGCTTTGCTCGGCAGTCGCATCCTGATTGCGGAGCCGTGGGACATTGGTCCGGGCGGCTATCAGCTCGGCAATTTCCGGCCGCCGTTTCTTGAATGGAACGACCGTTATCGCGACGACGTGCGGCGCTTCTGGCGCGGCGATGCCGGCACGTTGGGAGCGCTCGCGACCCGGCTCGCCGGCTCTTCGGACGTGTTTGCCAAAGCGGGTGCGAGTGAAAGCCGGACGGTCAATTTCATCGCGGCGCATGACGGCATGACGCTGGCCGATCTGGTTTCGTATCGACAGAAGCACAATGAGGCGAATGGCGAAGGCAACCGCGACGGCCACGACGACAATCTGTCGTGGAACAATGGCGTGGAAGGGGCAGCGACGGACCCTGAAGTTGCGCTGC
This sequence comes from Mesorhizobium sp. FG116, assembly GCF_057809835.1. Taxonomy (NCBI): domain Bacteria; kingdom Pseudomonadati; phylum Pseudomonadota; class Alphaproteobacteria; order Hyphomicrobiales; family Phyllobacteriaceae; genus Mesorhizobium; species Mesorhizobium sp. FG116. The sequence goes on along the minus strand of NZ_JBMDKS010000020.1, from coordinate 76,099 downwards.
GCCGCAAGGCCGATGTCGGCGCGCTTCTGGCGACGTTGTTTGCTTCGCGCGGCACGATCATGCTGACGGCGGGCGACGAGTTCGGGCGCAGCCAGCATGGCAACAACAACGCCTATGCGCAGGACAATGATTTGACGTGGCTCGATTGGTCGAGCCGCGACACGGAGATGGAGCGCTATGTTGCCGCTCTCTCCAGATTGCGGCGATCCGTTCCAGCCTTGAGCGAAACCGGCTTCCTGAGCGGTCATCCGGCAGTTGCTGATGTACCTGACGTCGAATGGCTGACCGAGGCGGGGACACCCATGCAGGAACATGAGTGGCGCGATGGGCGGCGTCTGGCCATGGTTCTGGCGACGGGAAAGCCGGGCGGCGGGCGGTTGGCGGTTGTCGTGAATGGCAACGACCAACCCGCCAAATTCGCGCTACCGGGGCGCGATGGCTTCAGTTGGACGGCTGCGCTCGAAGGCGGTGCGGCTGTGGACTCGCAACCGCTGGCGGGGCGAAGCGTGGCCTTCATGATCGAAAGAAAAGATGCATCCGATGGCGAACAGTGAACCGGCTTCATGGTGGCGTGGCTGCGCCATCTACCAGATTTATCCGCGCTCCTTCCAGGACACCACGGGCGACGGCAGTGGCGATCTGGCGGGCATTGCAGAACGGCTTGGCCATGTTGCCTCGCTCGGGGTCGATGCGATCTGGCTATCCCCGTTCTTCAAGTCGCCGATGGCCGACATGGGCTACGACGTGTCGGATTACTGCGCCGTCGATCCGATGTTCGGCGGCATCGAGGACTTCGACGCCGTTGTCGCGGAGGCCCATCGGCTCGGCCTCAAGGTAATCATCGATCAGGTGCTGGCGCACTCGTCCGACAAGCACCCGTGGTTCGTCGAGAGCCGCGCGAGTTGGGGCAACCCGAAGGCGGACTGGTATGTCTGGGCCGACGCCATGCCTGACGGAACGGCTCCCAACAATTGGCTATCGGTGTTTGGCGGGCCGGCGTGGGAATGGGATTCGACGCGTCGGCAATACTACCTGCACAATTTCCTGGCCTCGCAGCCAGCGCTCAACTTCCACAATCCGGAGGTGCAGGACGCGCTTCTGGACAGCGTGCGCTTCTGGCTCGATCGCGGCGTGGACGGCTTCCGGCTGGATACGGTCAACTACTACTTCCAGGATCGGCGCTTGCGCAGCAATCCGCCTCTCGCGACCAGTCCTGTCGACAAGGATGCCGAGGCGAATCCCTACCTTTATCAATGGCATCTGTTCGACAAGACCCGGCCCGAAAACATCGACTTCCTCAAGCGGTTTCGCGCACTGCTGGATCAGTATGACAACCGCGCCAGCGTTGGCGAAATCGGCGACGAGGACCGTTCGCTGGAAACGCTCGCCGCCTATACGTCGGGCGGCGACAAGCTCCATATGTGCTACACGTTCGATCTGCTCGGTCCCAAATTCTCGGCTGCCCATGTGCGCGAATGCGTGGAGGCTTTCGAACTGGCGGCGCCTGATGGCTGGCCATGCTGGGCCTTTTCCAACCACGATGTCGTGCGCCATGTGACGCGCTGGGCTAAGCCGGGGAGCGATCCGTCCGTTCTCGCCAAGTTTTCGATAGAGATGCTCTGTTGCCTGCGCGGCTCGATTTGCCTCTATCAAGGCGAGGAACTGGGACTGGAGGAAGCCGAACTGGCATTCGAGGATTTGCGCGATCCCTACGGCATCCGCTTCTGGCCGGGCTTCAAGGGACGTGATGGCGCGAGGACTCCCATGGTGTGGCAGCGCGATGAAGACAATGCCGGCTTCACAACGGGCAAGCCGTGGCTCCCGATTCCGGCTGGCCATCGGGTCAAGGCGGTGGATGTCCAGCAAGTCGATACGAACTCGATCCTACAGCACTACCGCGCGGCGCTCGCGCTGCGCAAAAATCACGCCGCGCTGAGGTCGGGCTCTATTCGTTTCCTTGATGCCGGAGACGATGTGCTTGCCTTCATCCGCGAAGGTGACGGCGAAAAGCTTCTCTGCGCGTTCAATTTCAGCGCTTCGGCGGCAAGTTGGACGCTGCCGAAGTTTTTGGGTGCTGTTACGGCGTTGGATTTCGCAGGCGCTAGCGCGACAGTGGACGGGAACAGACTGAAGCTTGCCGGTCTGTCAGCCTTCATCGGCACGATCGGCTGACGGCACGCCTCACTGCACCAGCACGGACCGGCCACAGCTTGCGCCGGTCACGCGGACATCGGCCTGGCCAAGGCTGACGCCGAGAAGGCCGAGAACGGAGTTGAGCAGCGTATCGACCGGTTCGGCGACACCGCTCAGCGTTTTCACCACTGCCGGTTTCACCGTGCCGAGCAGGCTGGTTACGTCGAGGCTGAGCCCGGCTGCGTTTACCGAAAGGGAAAGGTTGGAGACGAGCGATGTCGTAAGCGATTTTGCTGCATCGCGCGTCGAGACGGTCTTGACCTTCTTGCCGTCTATGTCGCTCCGGCTGAAGGTCAGGTTCTGCGGGGCCATGTTTTCAATGGCCACGAATGCCTGTCCCTTGATCTTCAGGAGATCGAGCGAAAGCAGGAGCAGCTTGATGCTGGCTTCCGCGATGGTGGCCTCGTGAAACGACTGCGGCCGCGTGAAGTCGGCAAAGCCGCTGGCATCGCTTTCGGCCAGCCTGAGGGAAGCAATGCCCGGCTGGGCAGCGACTGTTACCTTCATGCTGTCGGGCCGACCGGTTGGGCAACTGATGTCGGCAAGCCTCACCTCGGCATGCGCCACTTCAATGTGAAGCGGAAGCCTGACCGACAACAGCTTGATCCCTCCGCCAAGCGCCGAGGTGCCCGGACTGACGGTGGCGGTCAGCTTGATGCGCGTCTGGGCAGTGCGCACGACCGTGCCTGCTTCGCCGACCGCCAGCCAGGGTGAGAATTGCTCCGGTTCGCCTATGGCAAGGTCCAAGGTGACCGCCGACAGTCCCGGTATGGTCGCGGCAAGATCGACCTCGACCTGATGCGAACCGTTGGCAAGGGCGGCACCAGCGGTCAGCATGCTGAGCGCGTTCGCGGCCACGGTCAGGCCAGCGGGCTTCTGTCCGAGGCCGAGATTGCCGACTGGGCCGAGATCCACCAGATGCTTCAAAGGAACCTTGACCGTGTTGCCCGCGCCTGCCGCGATTGCCTGCAATGCCAGTTTGCTGGGACGATCCAGCCCCGGAACATTGGCCATGGCGCTTGCGATCTGGCCGATGGTGGCTTCGGACGCGAGCACGTCCGAATAGGTGCCTCCGGTCACATGCAACTGGGTGGCCAGTGCGTCGATGAAGGAGAGCACATCGATGTCCGCCGAGACGAGCGCGTTGTAGTCCATGACGTCGAGCTTGATGTTGCCGCCGACAAGCGCGCCCAATATGGCGTTGGCGATACCGCCGTCGAGTTTCAAAAGCCGCGATCCTACTGAAAAGGCAGCTTCAGCCTTGGCGCTGGCAATTGCCGTGGTGCCGAGAACCGGCGGCGCCATGATCGCGGTGCCGAAATAGAGATGGCCGATCTTGCGCATGGAAACTTTGACGGCGTTGTACGGTTGTTTCCCCGCCTCGAACCTTCCCGACGCGGCGACTGCCCCGTTGGCGGCATATCTTCCACGCAAAACTTCGACCACTGCTTGTCCTGACGACGGTTGGGTCGAACCTCCTGAACCAAGAAGGGTGACCGCGCCCATGCCATTGTCTGCGAAGGTGGCGAGCACGGCGGCGTCGGCCTTGTTGATGTTTGCAGCGGCTGTGATCGCAGCCAGGTCAACCAGCGACTGCGCGGCGCGGCGTTCGGTGTAGAGCGCGCCTTCGTCCACCGCAAAGGCGGTCAAGGTGATGGCAACCGGGGCGAAAAGCGCGGTCATCACGGCAAAATTGGCGTGCCTGCTGGATATTAGCTGCCGCCAGGATTCTCGTAGGCTCAACGTGATTTGTCGGTGCATCACAGGCCTCCGATCCTGATGGTGGACGCCCGCTCGATGGTCGTGTCCGGCATGACGAGACCATTGAACAGGCCCCAGATTGGCAGGCTGCTGGCGTCGTAGCTGAGCGAAACGACGAACTGGCTGCCGTCATTGGTGCTGTCATTTGCTTCGACCACCAGCTTGTGGGGATCGACGAAGGGATACTTGCCCGCATTGCGGTCGATGTATTCGGTGACCAGCGCCTCGCGTTCCGATGCCGACAGGCCCGCTATTGCGGTTCGCGCCGCGTCGGCCGCGAGTTGCTGGATGGAATGGCTTGCTCCGAAATAAATTCCATATGCAACCATTCCGAGCAGAACCAGAATGAGGATCGGCGAAAGGATTGCGAATTCAACGGCCGCTGTCGCTGAGCGATCATGCTGGAAATGGGAGATGCGAGCATTTGAAACGGCAGTGCGTAGCATGTTCAGACGCTATGCGGGCAGGTCCGTAAAAATCGCAAAGCAGAAATACAACCTTGAGTAGCATTCAAGTTGTGGCGGCTCCATGCCGCTTATGTCGGAGCGCGAGATTTCCCCCGCATCACGCAGCGTCATGCATGACTTTGTTGAAATAGGATTTGCGCGTGTCTAGTCTCCCCTCCACCAGCGACGGGAATGGGAGCCCGTCGCCTGCTTACGGAAACCGGACAATCCGGTTCCGGGGCACCAGTGTTCGAGAGGCGCTGTTTTATGCGCGCCAAAAGGGAGAGCTTCATGTTCAAGGGAATGCTAAAGGCGACTGTGTTCGCCACAACGATGGCTTTGGCCACTGGCGCGTTCTACACGCCCGCCTTCGCGGAAGTCGTCTACAACCGCGGAAATTCCGCCGACCCGGAATCGCTCGATCCTCACAAGACATCGACGGTTTATGAAGCACACATCCTGCGCGACCTGTTCGAAGGCCTTGTCATGCAGGACAAGGATTCGAACCTGATTCCGGGTGCAGCCGAGAGCTGGACCGTTTCCGACGACGGTACCGTCTACACCTTCAAGCTGCGCAAGGGTGGGGTCTGGTCGGATGGCAGCCCCGTTACCGCCGACGACTTCGTCTATGCGTTCCGCCGTCTTGAAGACCCCACGACCGGTGCCGAATACGCATCAATGCTCTACGTGGTGAAGAATGGCGAAGCGGTCAACACGGGCAAGGCTAAGCCGGAAGAACTCGGCGTCAAGGCCGTGGACCCGGAAACCTTCGAGGTCACGCTCAATGCGCCGACGCCTTATTTCCTTGAGATGCTGACGCACCAGTCGAGCTATCCGGTCAACAAGGCGGCAATCGAAAAGCTTGGCGCCGACTGGATCAAGCCCGGAAACCTGGTGTCGAACGGCGCTTATACGCTGGCCGAATTTGTTCCCAACGATCACATCAAGCTTGTCAAGAATCCCAAGTTCCACGACGCCGACAACGTCAAGATCGATACGGTCAACTATATCCCGACCGAGGACCGCTCCACGGCCATCAAGCGCTTCGAAGCCGGCGAACTGGACTCCAACGACGACATTCCGACCGAACAGATGGCCGAACTGAAGGCAAAATTCGGCGACCAGCTCCGTATCGGGCCATATCTCGGCACCTACTACTATTCGATCAAGACCGACAAAGCCCCGTGGGACAATGTCGAATTGCGCAACGCCATCTCGATGGCCATCGACCGCGATTTCATAGCTGAGAAGGTTTGGCAAAACTCCATGTTGCCGGGCTACTCGATGGTTCCTCCCGGTATCGAAGGCTATACCTCTGCAATGGCCAAGTTCGCCGACATGTCGCAGATCGACCGCGAGGACGAGGCGAAAAAGGTGCTTGAGAAGCTTGGCTACACGCCGGAAAAGCCGCTCAAGATGGAAATCCGCTACAACACCTCGGAAAACCACAAGAACACGGCTGTCGCCATTCAGGAGCAGTTGAAGCCGCTTGGCGTCGAGGTGACCTTGCTCAATACCGACACCAAGACGCACTATTCCTTCCTGGAACAGAAGGGCGATTATGACGTCGCCCGCGCTGGCTGGATTGCGGACTACAAGGATCCGGAAACCTTCCTCGGCATTTCGCGCAAGGCGAGCGGCAACAACTATTCGAACTTCAACAATCCAAAGTTCGAGGAATTGATGGACAAGGCGGCTGCGGCCGGTGGCAATCCAGCGGAACGCATGAAGGACCTGTCGGAAGCCGAGCGCGTGCTGATTGACGATGTCGGCCAGATTCCGATCCTGTATTACTCCTACAAGAACCTCGTTTCGCCGAAGATTCACGGCTTCGACGAAAACGTCATGGACGTTCATCCGACTCGCTTCATCAGCAAGGACTGACGGGACTGGAGCCGCCGTTTCTGAAGAAGCGGCGGCTCATTCCTTGCAAGTGAGGAGGGCCGGTTGTGCTGCTCTATGTATTGAGGCGGTTGCTGACCGCCATACCCACGCTGTTCGTCATCGTGACGCTGGCATTCTTCCTGATCCGCGTGGCTCCGGGAGGGCCGTTCAATCAGGAGAGGGGACTAAGCCCGGAGATCAAGGCCAATCTGGAAGCCCAATTTGGACTGAATGATCCGTTGTGGCTGCAATACGGCAACTACCTCAAAAATCTGCTGCACGGCAATTTCGGTCCTAGTTACAATCTGCCCGACTTCACCGTCGGCGAGTTGTTCGCCAAGGGCTTGCCGATTTCGGTTCAACTCGGCGCGTCCGCATTGATCCTTGCCCTGATATTGGGAACGCTGCTGGGAACCGTTGCGGCGCTGAACCAGAACAAATGGGGCGACTATTCGGTGATTGCGCTGGCAACCGCCGGCAGCACCATTCCGACCTTCGTCATTGCGCCCATAATCCAGCTCGTTTTCGGGTTGAGCTGGAAGCTGCTGCCAATCGGCGGCTGGGGCGACGGCGCGCTGCTCAACAAGATCGGGCCGGTGCTGACGCTCGCGCTGCCGCAGATCGCCATCGTGGCGCGCCTGATGCGCGGCTCGATGATCGAATCGCTGCGTTCTCACCACATCAGGACGGCGCGCGCGCTGGGGCTCTCCGACTGGTCAGTGGTGGTGCGGCATGCTTTGCGCGGGGCGGTTTTGCCGATCATTTCCTTTACCGGTCCGGCGGCGGCAGCATTGTTGACGGGCTCGATCATCGTCGAGACGATCTTCGCCATACCCGGTATCGGCCGCTATTTCGTCGATGCGGCGCTCAATCGCGACTATACGCTGGTGATGGGTACGGTTGTGGTGATTGCCCTGTTCACGATCGTCTTCAACCTGATCGTGGACATCATGTACGCCGTGGTCGATCCGAGGGTCCGCTATGACTGATGCCGTCATGGCCGCGCCGGTAGCCGGACGATCCTTGTGGGGCGACGCGTGGGCGCGGCTCAAGGCCAACCGCGCCGCAATGTTCAGCCTGTACTACCTCATCGCCATGGCGGTGGTCTGCGTTGTCGGGCCCTATTTCGTTCCGCACCAATATACGACCATCTACGCCGACTATGTGCGCACTGCGCCCAGCCTTTCCTCCTATCCGAAAGCCGACATGATCGAAACGGCGCTGGCCGAGGCGGTCAAGCGCATGCGCGTCGATGTGAAGGAATGGCACCAGGAGGGTGAACGCGTATTCGTCACCGTCGCCTCGTCAAAGGCGGTCGATGAGCGCAATGCGCGCTATCTCGACCGGTCCGACACCTTTGACGACGCCAAGGTGGAGGGCAAATCCGCCGATGGCCTGGAAATGACCATGAGCGCGTCGGTCAAGCAGCAGTATTTCTTTTTTGGCACCGACAATACCGGCCGCGACATGCTTTCGCGCACTTTGATGGCGGGCCGCATCTCGCTCGCCATCGGCCTTTTGGCGGGTTTTGTGGCCGTCACCATCGGCGTCGTCTACGGAGCGACTGCCGGCTTCGTCGGCGGCAAGACCGACGAGGTGATGATGCGCATCGTGGACGTGCTCTATTCGCTGCCGTTCATTTTCTTCGTCATCATGCTGGTGGTGTTTTTCGGCCGAAACTTCGTGCTGATGTTCCTGGCCGTGGGAGCCGTGCTGTGGCTGGACATGGCGCGCATCGTGCGCGGCCAGGCGCTGTCGATAAGGCGTCAGGAATATGTGCAGGCGGCAGAAGCGCTCGGCGTGCGCACGCGCGGCATCCTGATGCGCCACGTGATCCCGAACCTGCTTGGTCCGGTCGTCATCTACATGACGTTGCTCGTGCCGCAGGTCATCATCCTTGAGAGCTTCCTGTCGTTCCTTGGACTGGGCGTGCAGGAGCCGATGACGAGTTGGGGCGTGCTGATCTCGGTCGGCGCCAAGAACATCGGCACGGCAAACTGGCTGCTCTTGTTTCCGGCATTCTTCCTTGTTTCAACGCTGTTTGCGCTGAATTTTGTCGGCGACGGCCTGCGCGATGCCCTCGACCCGAAGGAACGTTGACATGGCGAGTGGCGAGAAAATCCTCGAGGTGAAGGACCTGCGGGTGCGGTTTCGCACGCTGGACGGCGTGGTCGAGGCGGTGAAGGGGATAAACATTCACGTCGACGCTGGCGAGACGGTGGCGGTCGTCGGCGAGTCCGGCTCCGGCAAGAGCCAGACCATGATGGCGGCAATGAACCTGCTTGCCTCGAATGGCGAGGCATCCGGCGTCGTGGACTATCGCGGACGCAACCTGCTCACGCTGAGCAAATCGGAGCTGAACAAGGTTCGCGGCCGCAAGATCAGCATGATCTTCCAGGAGCCGATGACGTCGCTTGATCCTCTGTATTCGATCGGCAGCCAGTTGATCGAGCCGATCCGCCATCATAGGGGCTTGAGCGTTCCGGAAGCCCACAAGGAGGCGCTGCGCCTGCTGAAACTGGTGCAGATTCCCGATCCGGAACGGCGCATGAAATCCTATCCGCACGAGATGTCGGGCGGCCAGCGCCAGCGCGTCATGATTGCCATGGCGCTGGCAAACGATCCCGATATTCTCATTGCTGATGAACCCACGACTGCGCTCGACGTAACCATCCAGGCGCAAATCCTGATGCTGCTGGCGGAATTGCAGCGCAAGCTCGGCATGGCGATTGTCTTCATCACGCATGATCTCGGCATTGTCCGGCGGTTCGCCGACCGGGTCTATGTGATGCGCAGCGGCGAGGTGATCGAGGAAGGCGAAGCGGAGGCTCTCTTCGCCAATCCGCAGCACAGCTATACGCAGATGCTGCTGGCGGCCGAGCCCACCGGTTCCAAATCTGCGCCTTTGCCGAACGCACCGGTGCTGCTCGAAGGGCGCAATGTCGAAGTTGCGTTCAGGATCGGCGGCGGCTTTCTTGGTGGGCCGCCTTTGATGCTGCGTGCCGTCGACCATATTTCCGTGCGGCTGAAGGAAAACCAGACCATCGGCATCGTCGGCGAATCGGGTTCGGGCAAATCGACTTTGGGCCGCGCGCTGCTGAGGCTGTTGCCAAGCGACGGCGTCATTCGCTTTGGCGAGCACGATATTTCAAGCGCCGACCGGCAGGCCATGCGGCCGCTGCGCCGCGAACTGCAACTGGTGTTCCAGGACCCGTTCGGCTCGCTGTCGCCGCGCATGACCATCGGGCAGGTCGTGACCGAAGGCCTACTGGTTCACGAACCGGATATCAGCGCCAAGGAGCGCGACCAACGAGCGGTCGCGGCGCTGAAGGAAGTCGGCCTCGATCCGGACACGAGAAACCGCTATCCGCACGAGTTTTCCGGCGGCCAGCGGCAGCGCATCGCCATTGCGCGCGCCATGATCCTCAAGCCGAAGGTGGTGGTGCTGGATGAGCCGACTTCGGCGCTCGACCGGTCAGTGCAAAAGCAGATTGTCGACCTGCTGCGCAAACTGCAGGCGAGCCACAACCTGTCGTATCTCTTCATCAGCCATGATCTTGCGGTGGTGAGGGCCATGGCCGACTACATCATCGTCATGAAGCAGGGAAAGATCGTGGAGGAAGGGCCGACAGAGGAAATTTTCAGCAGCCCGCGCGATATCTACACGCAGACGCTGATGGCTGCTGCGGTTGATTCCACGCGCTTTCGGCTGAGCGCCTGAGGCGATCCGGAAAGCGCAGATTTTTCAGGGAATTGTTCTGGTCGGAGTGGCAGGATTTGAACCTGCGACCCCATCGTCCCGAACGGGGGAGGCGGCCAGCAAAGGCGCTGATTTCCGGCGTTTCCTATTTCGATGAAGTGCCATTGTTCACGTTTGTTTCTGGCTTTTCTGTGGGGTTTCTGTGGGGAGAGGCCGGTTTGTTCCCCGTCCGTTTGGCGGCAAGAGGAACGACGTTTTTCGGAAGTCGCCGCGTGTTGGCCTTCGACGTGATCGCCTCGGCAGCGTCGGCCTGATAATCGGGATGATGGTGGCCGTAAGTCGCTATCAGCACGTCGACTGTCATGCCAAGGAAACCCGCTGCCGACCATACATCCGCGCCCTGCTGCATCAACCAAGTCGCGGCGGTATGCCGGAAGATGTGGGGCGTCACGTCCTCGCCAAGGCCTGCTTCCGTGCGGACGCGGCGGAAGGCCTTCTTGATCGACTGGACTGGCTTGCCGTTCCACTCGACGACGAAGTCATGGGCAATCATGCGGCCGAGGTTTTTGCTCTTGCCGCGGTTCTTCGTCTTGATTTCCAGCGGTGTGCGCGCCCAGCGGCGCAGGTGGGCAACAAGCCGATCCGGCAGCTTGACGGGCGGTTGGCGTTTCTTGGTTTCCCGCACGCCCTGTGCCCGGCGATAGAACACACCGCGATCGAGATCGACATGGCCGCGACCTTCAGTGGGCTTCATGGCCGCGTTGCAGATCGCGGCCGAGCGGGTGCCTGTGTAGAGCGCGACGAGGATGAAGCGGGCAATGTGCCTGCCGGTGCGGCGATCGCTGTCCTGCCCCTTCCATTTCTGCTTCATGCGCCATGCTGACCACAGCAGGCGAGCGGCTTCGTCGCGGGTCAGCCAGCGCTCACGAGCCTCCGGCTTGCCCGGCAGGGTGATAGCCGGCGCCGAGGTGACATAGCCTTCCTTGTGGTAGTAGTTCACTGCCGCGCGCAGGTCTTCCAGTTGGCGCCGCGCGGCCGCTCCATTGCCGCGAGCCTCTGCATAGTCGCGGCAGAGCTTGCCGTTGATATCGCCGAGCGTGCGTTCGCCGAACCACTCGAGGATGGAAACAAGGCGCGCGCCTGTCTCGCTCGGCTTGGCGTGGGTGGGGGCAACGTCCTTCAGGTAGACGTTGACCGCGTCGGCTATCTCAACGGAATCGGGGTCGCGGCCGCGCTCTCTGGCCGGCTGGTATTTTTCGTTGATGTAGGCTGCGAGTGCTTTTTCAGCGCGTTCGCGGTCGCCAGAGCCGCCGCAAGCGCTGATGAAGGTTGCCCCGTCGCGGATGAACCACCCGGCCTTGCTGCGCAGGGAACCGTCCGATTTCCGGCTTTCGTCGCGCCAGACGAGCCTCGCCCCTTTCGCAGTCCTCGGCATAATTCCCTCATTTCGGCAATCGCGGCCAAGGTGACGTATTCCTTGCCGGCAATCAACTCCGTCACCAATCGACCAGCGTCGCGCTCCTTGCGCAAGCCGGGTGCGCCCATCGATCCATCCGGAAACGCGATCTGCGCTGCAATTTCAAGCCGCAGCGGCGTCGCATCGGTGTAGTTGTCCGGCAGTTTCACGGTTTCACCTTCCGGATGGCGTTGCCGCTGGTGACGGTGCGGCGACCCTCCGAGAACTCGATCAGGATGGAATTGAAGTTCTTCGGCGCAGGCTGGCCGAATACGACGATTCTTGCAGGCGAGGGCGGCATGCGCCTGCTGCGCGCGAGGATCCGGCACGGCCAACCTTTGCGGCCGTCCCGATCCCAGCGGTAGATGTAGGGCTGTGTTGTTGCTTCCTCGACCAGTAAAACATTGGTGTTTATCGTGACGTTGGCAACAGAGAAGCCTTGCGGAGGCGTGATCAAAGGATGAGTGTGAGGTTCCGACGCGCCATTGGGGGACGCGTCGGAACACCAATCCCCAAGTGACCAAGACACAAGGAGACTGTTTGAAATGGCAGAGCAGAAGGGCGGAGGGGGCTCCTCGACTGGAAAGTCGTCAAATCGGCCAGGAACGGGTTCGGTCAAGAGTGAGACTGCGAATACAACCCGATCGCATGGCAACCAGCCGCCGCCGAGCAGCGGGGGTAAGAAAGGAAAATAGCAATGACTGAGATGATGCAGGTTGAGGACGCTGATGAACGCGTCTTCAAACTTCGTCATATGGCGCTGCGCAATGCGCTGTACCATTTGGCCAGGAGACGGTTCCTTGATGGGATCAACCGCTTCTTCAACCTGATCATCATCTTGGGTGGTACGGGTGCTGCAGCAGAAATCACACGTGGCAGCGGGATCGCCTCGCTTGTGTTGGGTGGTGTAATTGCGCTGACGGGAGCCTTGCAGTTGGTCTTCGACTACACCGGGCGCGCCAGGATGCACGAAATCCTGCAACGCCGATATTTCAATTTGATGGCGGACATAGAGTGCGCTGTAGAGCCGTCTCCCGAAGAATGCGCGCGCTGGTACAGTGAGTTCTCGCGAGCGGCTGCTGACGAGCCGCCGACCATGCGGGCGCTTGACGCGATTGCAGACAACCAGGCTACTTTCTCGCTTAAGGGTGGCGACAAGCCGCGGCTGCAGGTCACGCTTTGGCAATCTATTACGCGCCAATTTTTGGCTCACAATGGTGGCGCATTCGCACCCTATCCCGTGCCGGCCAAAAGCAGCCCTGGTGACAACTGAGCTATCAGCCATCGATAGCCTCAAGGCTCTTGCCATCGGCCGAGGTGCGGAACGGAATGCCGTTCGACCAGTGGCCCATGGCGACCGTGACCCTGCGGCCTTCAGGCTCGATGTCGCCGGCCATTTCCGCGTAGCGGCGCGCGAACTCGTCCATGCTGTCCATGGTCGTTTCGAAGTCGCTTTCTTCGGCAAACCAGTTCGCGGTTTCGATCGAGGCGGCAGGCGGTGGTGGCGCTGATGCGGTGCCGGTGAACATGTCGATGGTGCCGCCATCGCTCGGGCCGGTCAGCGACCAGGTGCCGTCCGGCATGAGAAGGATATCGACCTCGCCGCGGTCCTCATGCCACATGAACTTGACGACCGTGCCCGCCTCGATCATGCCGGCGACGGTCTTTTCATCGTCGTCATCGGCATAGATAACCGTGACGCCGTTTTCGTTGGGCGCCAGCCATGCGCGCGGGGTCTTGCGCCCGTCTGGCATCGCCTCGTCCAGCAGGAAGTGTGGCCACCATACACGGGTGTGGGAGAAATCAGGCATCGGCTTGCCCTTTGACATGTTCAATGGCCTTGTCGGGATCGGCGGTACGCCAGTCCGGCCACGTGCGCTTTTCGTTGCGCGCCTGTTTTGCAATCCACGCCTCCACGATGGTGGAAGGTTCGTGGCCGGCGCGCAAAGCCCCGTCGAATGCAAGGATGATCACGTCGATCCACTCGCGAAGGTCCGCCGGATCGGCCTCGATCTCGGTCAATTCCTTGCGGATATGGTCGAGCACGCCCTTGGTTCGCGCACCGGGGCCAAATGTCTTGGCTGAAAAAGCCTGCTGACGTGTGAGGTGTGCGACAACGTCGAGATGCTTGCGAAGCGCTTCGCGCGCGTCACGCGCCATCTGCTGGTAAGCGTTGCTCGCCTCGAGCAGATCGGTGACGCGCTGGACGCGCGCCTGCTCGCTTTCGTCGCGGCAGTTCAGCAGGTGCATGATCCATCGGGCCAGATCGTCTTTCGACTTGTTCATGAGCGACCGGTGCGTGACCGTCGAGAGGACTTCGAAGATGGCCATATCAGCGAGCCTCCTGCCGGGCAGGATTGGGCTTCGTGGGTGACCACTTACCGTGGGCTTCCATGTCGCTGTGGGAAAGGCGTTGGCCCACACACTTTGCCGTGCCGACGTATTCCATTCGACCATGCGAATTAAACTGGAAAGCCTCGACGTAGCCCTTATCCACCAGCTCCTGCATGGCGACTTCGGCGCGGTCAGACAGGACGCTTTCAGCGCCGGTGCCGCCGATCTTCACGCTTGTTCGTTCGCCCCACGAAAACCAAGCCGAGATCAAGGCACGGGCGTCCATCGAAAGATCGGAGGGCTCTTTCATCACACCCTCATCGGCATCAGGACGAAATAGGGGCAGTTGTCGCCGGCGTCGGCGGGCACGATGCGCGAAGGCGCTGCGCCATCGCCAAGCTGGAACACGACATTTTCGGCGTTCACGGCTGCCAGCATGTCGAGGCAGTAGCGGCCGTTGAAGCCGATCTCGACCGGTTGGCCTTCCTGCATCACAATGTTCAGCCTGTCCTCACCGCTGCCGGCGTCCGGATTGTTGGTGGACAGCGCCAGTTCGCCGTCGCCGAAGCCGAACTTCACCGCGCTGCCGCGCCCGGCCGAGATGGTGGTGACGCGATCGACGGCGGCGGCAAGCGAGGCCTTGTCGACAAGATACCGGTTCGGATTGGCCTGCGGCACGACGCGCTGATAGTCCGGATAGGTTCCGTCGATCAGCTTCGAGATCAGCACCGTGCCGTCCGCCAGCGTGAACGAGACGCGGGTGGCGCTGACCTCGACGGCGACGTCGCCCTTGTCAGGCAGGATTTTCAAGACGGTGTCGACCATCTTCTTCGGCAGGATGATGGCGGGCAGGTCGGCCACGCCGGCAGGCAGCGCCGCCGTATAGGAGGCCAGGCGATGCCCGTCAGTGGCGACGGCGACGAGAAGATCCTCGCTGCCGCGACGGTGCCAGTGGATGCCGTTGAGGTAATAGCGCGTTTCTTCGCTCGAAATGGCGAACTGGACAGTCTGGAACATGCGCGCAAGCGTCTCGGCCGTCAGGCTGAAGTTTGCCGGCATCTCGGTCCGGTTCATGGCAGGGAAATCGGACGGCGGCAGGCATGGCATGCGGAATTTCGAGCGGCCGGCCGAGATCGCCCAGTTCTGCGCGTCGCCGGTCAGTTGCACCTCGCAGCCTTCCGGCAGCTTGCGCACGATGTCGTGCAGGTGAGCCGCCGGCAGCGTGGTGGAAACGGCCGGCCCGGCAAGCTGGCAGGGACGGCTGGTCTTGATCTCCATGTCCAGATCGGTGGCGGTCAGGGAAAGCGTGCCAGCCTCGGCAGCAAGCAGGACGTTGCCGAGGATGGGAATGGTGTTGCGGCGCTCGACCACGCGCGTGGCGAGCAGCAGGGCGGGAAGCAATGCCTCCCGCCCGATCACGATGGTCGAGGCCTTACTCATGCCGGCATCTCCGGCGCGCCCTCGAAGGTCGGCAGGGTGGTGAGCCGTTCCGCCTCGAACAGCGATCCACGCACGAACTCGGTGATGACCAGGTCGGGCCGATAGATGTCGTAGAACCAGAAGATGTTGCCATCCTTGACGCGGTAGCGCAGCCTGACCGGCACACGCACCTTGTCGCCCATGAAGAACGGCGCGATGTAGAGCATGAACAGGCCGGGCACCTTGAGCGGCTGGCCGGCGGCGTCGGTGTGGGTTTCCTCAAACTGGATCGTGGCTTCGCCGGAATTCAGCGTCTGCGCATTCTTCACCTTGGAATCGACGCGGACGTTGAGGCCGCGCGACAGTTCGATCAGTTGATTGGGTGCCGCGATCCTGGTGCCGAACTGGGTTTCGTAGAGCGCCTTGTCTTCCTCGGTCGGGCTGGAGACCTCGAGGATGCGGTCTTCAAGAAACCAGGCGAAGTCCTGCTGTTTCATCGGCTGGCCGTTCATTTCCATCCACTTCTTCCATTCCTCCGAAAGCGGGAAGGCATAGTGAATGCGATGCTTGCCGTTGTCGGCTTTGCCGCCGTTCTGCAACTCGTGATAATCGACGACCGTGGTGAAGGCTGGCTTGCGCCAGTCCATGTCGGCGAAGATGGCGCTGTTGTCGGTCTTGTGCCGGTTGGTCAGCGTGCAGAAGCTGTCGAAGGTCTGGACGTTGGCCGTGCCGGTCTTGCGGGTGGGAAACTGGCGATAGTCTTCGATCAGGAACTTGATTGACTTGGCGGCGGGGACCTCGCCGCGGTGCAAGGCGACGGGAACCTTTGCCGGGACGCCGGGATCGCCGGTTACGTTATCGATGTTGACGATCTCGACGCCTTTTGCCTGCGTTCCAAGATCGGCCATGATGCCGAGATCAACGGCAAGAGGCGGGAGCATGGGCTCGGCTTGCAGTTCGGTGGTGGCGGCTTTGTCGGCCATGACAGGATCCTTTCATGGGTTGGGAAAAAGGTGGATGGCCGGGCATTCGAAGCGACGTGCTGATCCGCGACTACTGGCCCGGCCGCCGGCTCACGCCGGTTCGGTGCGCCGTGCCTCGCGCGGCCCGGCGAACATGTCGGTTTGCTGGGGATGCTCGGTGGAAAGCGAGCCGTCATCCATGACCCAGTAGAACGAACGCGGGCGGGAAGGCTTCGGGCGCTTCGAGTCGAGGGTGCATTCGATCTCGACCGCACCGTTCTCGACCTTGAGTTCCACCTTCAGGGTGACTGAACCCTTGACTGCGTTCTTCGGCCGGTCACCGGCAAGCTCTTTCAGTTTCGCCAGCGTCTCGGTGATTTCGGTGCCGAGAGACGAGGCAAGCTCGCCGCCTTCCAGCATGCCGATGATGGTCTGTCCGTCGCGGATTTTCTTCATGGTTGGTGTCCTCGCCTAGAAAGGAATCTCGTCGTCCAGGTCGCGATGCCGCGTCTGGCCGGAGTTGTTTGATTGAGAGGGATTGCGCTCGGAACGGCCGGTCTGGCTGCCGTAGTCATCCGGGTCGCGGTTGGGCCGTTCGGCCTTGTCGAGCAGTTGAAGCTCGCCGCGGAATTTCTGCAGCACGACTTCGGTCGAATAGCGCGTCTGGCCGGACGGGTCTTCCCACTTGCGGGTTGCCATCTGGCCCTCGACATAGACCTTCGAGCCCTTCTTCAGATACTGCTCGGCGATCTTGGCGAGACCTTCATTGAACACGACGCAAGTGTGCCACTCGGTGCGTTCCTTGCGTTCGCCGCTGTTCTTGTCGCGCCAGCTCTCGGAGGTGGCGAGCCGGAAGGTGACGACCGGGTCGCCCGCGTTGGTGCGGCGGATTTCCGGGTCGGCGCCAAGGTGGCCGATCAGCATGACCTTGTTGAGACTTCCTGCCATGGTCAGCCCCTCACCACGATGCCGAGATAGCGTTCAAGCCGGTCGACGAAGGCTTCGCGCGCCTTGGCCGCCGGCCACGGCTTCGCGAGGTTGCCGACGATGCGCGGCGCGGGCCTGTTGGCGGCTGGAAGATGCGGCGCGGCCTTGGGACCGAACAGCGCCAGCCCTTCGGCGCGCAGCATGCGATCGTCCATGTCCTTCACCTGGCGGGCATAGATCGGCATCAGGTCGAGTTCCGGCAGGTTGGCGGCCTTCCAGATGGCGAGGTCGAGCGCGTGCTTCTGCGCTTTGACTGCCCTACGGATCGCCTCGCCGATAAAGTGCTTGAGGCCCGCAGTTGCATCGTCCCTGCCGGCGAACTGGACGGCCTGCCAGATGACAGCCTCGACGGATGGGCGCGGCCAGTCGCCGAAGCGGTATTCATGCCCGTCATGCAGGAGGAAATAGCCGGCGAGGATCTTGTCGCCGGTCTCATGGTCGAGCGCGTCGGCCCCTATGACGCTGTGCTGGGCGACCGAATAAGCCGGGCCGGTGCAGATGGCGTTGAAGCGGGCGATTTTGCTCAATGTGTCCGCCATGTCGGCGAAGTCGATATCGGTGGGAACGGGGTTGAGCAGGTCCATGACCGTGCCGTCCGGGTTGAACGACGGAACGACCTTTACCGTCTTCGGCATGCTGACTGCGTTCACTGCATCACCTTCGGAAAGCCCTCGGCCACCTTGGCGACGACGGTGTTCTTGGACGGCGTGAACATGGCCGAACGGTCGAGATAGCGGCGCAGCAGGTCGAGGCAGCGTTCGCGCTGGCTGGCCCATGGGTCGATGGTCAGCGCGGCGCGGGCCTGGCAGTAGAGGCTCCAGCGGATCAGCGTGTCCTGCGTTTCCTCGATGCCACGCGGCAGGGGCGGGCGGTTCGGGATCGCCTCGCGCGCCTTCTGGATCACGTCTTCCAGCGTGTCGGCGCGGGTCGCGACCTGGCGCACGCTGAGTTCAAGCGCCAGATCATGCGCCCGCTGGTAGTGCAGGTTGATTTCCGCCGGCGTGAACTGCGCCGCGACCAGCGCCTTCCAGGTGTTGGCGCCCTCGCGCATGGCTTCGGCCATTTCGAGGCAGCGCGGATGAACGTCTGCGCCGGCTTCCGGATGGATCGCCCGCATCTGGCGGGACGAACGGTGGTAGGGCTCCGAGTGGGTCATTTGGCAAAGGCCTCCATTGCCTTGTCGCAGTCAGAAAGGAGGGATCGAAGGTTGGCGAAGGCCTCGCGCCAGCGCTTGCCGACCGTGCTGTCCACGGTCGGCGCTTCATTCGGGTGCGCTTCGTTGTAGCCGTCGCCGGCAGCGACCGTTTCGCGAATGGCCTCGACCAGTTCGGAGATGTCGGGAAGTTCGGGGGCTTCGTCGGCTGCGATGACGCTGGCAGCCTGTTCAATCCAGCGATTGATGTTCGCGATGGTCCTTCGAAGATCGTCGTCCGAAAACCTGTCGCGCCAATCGCTCCAGTCGCGTTGAACACCTGGCATTGTGTCGTAGCCAAGCGCTTCGAGCTCCGCGATCAATTCCTGCCGTTCGGTCAATGGTTCGCAAGGGCCACCCATCACAGCGCCCCCGTGAACGCGGCGACGGCGAAGAGGGCCGAGACGATTGCGAGCAGGGATAGAAGCGCCTGTGTCAGGCCATAGCTCTCGTCATGGGTGCTGTGGCACTGGCGCTTGCGCTCTCCTTCGAAAGAGCCAAGATGAACCGGCACCATCGGGGGTTGAAAATGAGACGATTTGTTTTGACGGCGGCGCTCGTAGCGGCTTTCGCCGGCGGGAGCCTGGCAAGTGATGCGCGGGATACCGTCGCCCGCAAGTACGGAGAGGCCATGGCTATCGCCGAGCTTTGCCCGACCCTTGCTTTCAACAATGGCCGCGCCACCGTCTATCTCGCTGCGGCGAAGATTTCCTTCGACGACACGTTCAAATCCGTCGCCACAGTCAGCCACAACCGGACGCTGACTGACCTTTACGGGAAAAGCACGGATGACGTTTGTCTCGTTGGCGAGGCGCTCTACGGGCCTGAAGGCACGAATGGGCCGAGGCTGCTGGAAAGAAAGTGACACGGGAAAGCTCCATCGGCTGATGCGATGGTTGCGGAAGGTAAGTTATACCTACCTACTATGTCAAGCGTGATTATGTAGGTAAAACTTACGATAGGTCCGATGCTGCAAAATTTCCGCTCACAAAGTGCGAATCATTTGTGCTTGTTTTGTTCTCGTTAACGAGTCATGGTCTGTCAGGAATTGCAGTGCCTTGGGGGTTTTGATGCTCACCTACTTTGTTGTGCAGTCCTTCGACCGGACACGCCTTGGTTTTCTGTCGCCAGACGCGCCGGTCCAGGCGACTGATAGGGATCATGCGCTTCGCCTGGCTGGTCGCCTCGCCGGTATCAAGACCGGTGTTATGGCATTCAGCCGGACCGGCAATCCTGCGACCGGTGAATATGAGGATGCTGTGGTGATTGCCAGCCACGGCGAGGTGCCGGCGCTTGAAGCGGAACTGTTGATCGCCTGTTAGCGGGCGTTGTACTTGCCTACCACGCGGTGGCAGACCGGCCAATCGATCCGGCTTTCGGAGAACTCCAGCGCCGGCCGGTACTGTTCAAGTTTCCATTGATTGTCGTTTATGCCCGTCAGGCGCTTGATGATGGCCAGTTCCTCGCCGCGTTCCTTGGGCGGGGTGTGATAGAGCACAACGTCGGTGTCGCGAGACGGCGGCAAATGCGGGTTTACAAGGGCTGTGTCGCCTTCCCGGTAGGCCGGCACCATCGAATCTCCCTTGACCAGGATGCCGTAGCCGCCCTTGACGTTTTGAAGGACGGCCGGCCGCTTGACGTGGTCGATGGGATCGAAGTTGACGATCATGTGACCGTCGCCGCCCATGGCTGCCGCATAGACAGGCATGTCCTTCAACCCGACAAGATCCTTTCCCGGTATGATGCGAGGCTTTGCGCCTTCCTGGTAGGACTTCACCTGGACAGCGAGGGGAGGATATCCCTTGCGCTCGATCAGCCAATCCACCGACGTATTGAGCAGGCCGGCCAATTCGCTGACCCTCGTGATGTCGGGCTTGGTGGTGTTGCTTTCCCATTGCGTGACTGACACGCGCGAAATCTCGAAATGCCGTGCGACATCGTTCTGCGTCAGCTTCGCAGCTTCGCGGGCATATTTGATCCGTTCGCCAAGGGTGTCGATGCTGTCAACGGCCATGCCGCCATTGTAATTGCCGCTTACTTTTTTCGCACCTACCTTGGGGCTTGACAATGTAGGTAGGTATAACTTACCAATATCGACCATGATCGACCTCGTTCAAAAAGGTGCGGAGCTTGCGGGCGGCTTGGGAAAGCTGGCCGATGGCTTGGGCATCAAGCATCAGGCCTTCTATTCGTGGAAGAAGGTGCCGGCTGAACGTGTGCTGGATTTCGAGCGGCTGACAGGCGTCTCCCGACACGACATTCGCCCCGATCTGTATCCGCGGGAGGCTGCCGAATGACCAGCCTTCGCGTTCCGTTTCAGCAGGGTGGAGCAGAGGCAGCTCGCTTGGCTCATAACCAAGAGGTCGCGGGTTCGAGTCCCGCTCCTGCAACCAGTTTCGCCAGCAGCCGAAGGCAATTGCTTCATACGCCTGAGGATCAAAAACGAGGGATACGCCTGCTGGCGAATGCAATTCCCCCCGAGAGAGAGGGCGGTCCGGTACGGCTCGCAAGGCCCCCGGTACCCGTTGGGAACGCGGCTTGCCGCGTAGGGCTTCAGGCCGCCGCCCATTGTTTCGGCCTCACGCCAAAGGCTCCGGCCGGGGCGCTTGCCATGGCAAGCGACGCCCGTTCGGGCTTGCGGCGGCAGGCCGGAAATGACCGCAGGGCCGGAAGGGTGCGCCTTTGGGCACCCTTCCGGTGCCAGGGGCCGCCTTGATGATGTGATGTGCGTGCGGGTTTTCATGCCCGCGATCTGACCAGTTCCGAACGCTTCCCGCCACGGGAAAACACGCCGTGATTTCCCGGCGCGGGAAATCTTTTGTCTTGTCGAAAGGGCCTGCGATGCCTGAATTCACCGACCGCTGGTTTTACCGGCTCCGCGCCGCGCAGCGCGACCTAATCGAAGCCTGCGGCACGATCGAACGCGTCACCGAGCTGACCTCGATGTCGAAGAGCCAGGTGGGCCGCTGGCGCAGCCCGACCGACGCCGACCTGATGCAGGTCAACTGCGTGATGATCCTCGAGGAGGATTGCGGCAGGCCGCTGGTCAGCAAGATCATGGCCGATTTCAGCGGTTACACGCTGACCGCACCCGACGAGCGCGAGACTGAGATCGCCTGCCTGTCGACGCAGGTCGCGGATCTTGTCGGGCAGGTGTCCTCGCTCATGGCGCGCACGGCGCAGGCCGGCAGCGACGGCTTTTATTCCGTCAACGAAGTCAACGAGCTGCAGAAAATCAATTCGGTGGTGCGCAGCGTGGCCGACAAGCTCGACGACGTGCTGGCCACGGCCAAGGCTTCGGGTGGCGTCTCGGTACTTCGTTCCGGAAGGGGCGCGGCATGATCAGGGTCTGGACGCCCGAGGAAACGGAGCGGCTGAAGGCGCTTGCCGCCCAAGACCTGTCTGCCACGCAGATCGCCTTCCGGCTCAACGCCGAATTCCGCAGCGCACGCTCCCGCAATTCCATCATCGCCAAGATCGACCGCGGCAAGGGCGGGCTCGGCACGCTTGCCCGGCCTGCGACGCGTAGCGCGTCGGCCAGGTCGAAACCGCTCAACACCAAACCGGCGCGCCCCGCCAAACCCAGCGCCGGCAAGGCCGGAGCCTCTTCGCCGCACACGAATGCTCCGGCCGCCTTTTCTTCTGCCTCACGCGCCGAAGGCGCTCCGGATGGGCGGGCAAACGTGCCCGACGGGCAGTCGCCCTTGCAGGCTTCGCCTGTTGTTGAAAACCTGCCGGCACCGCTCCCGGTCGCTTTCCTCGACGCGCTGTTTGCCGATCGCTGCCTGCACTTCATCGGCGACCCGCTGTCCGAGGATGGCCCGCGCATGCCGGTTTGCGGCGCGGAGCAACCGTTACTGCCACCGCCATTTTCACAGCCAGCATCAGGCGAGGGCGGCATGAGCATCCTCGATTGGCATGTGGGCATGAAGGTGGTGTGCGTAGACGCGGCGGATACCAGCGTGCGCGGTGACGTAGAATTGGTGCTTGACCGCATCTACACGCTTCGCTGGGTCGGATGCAGGTCCGACTGGCTCGGCGACTACCTCGGCGTAAGGCTGGTCGAGGTCGTGCGAAAACCGGCGCTGTTCATTGATGAAGTGCACTTTGCCCTTCATGGCGAAATGCCATTCCGCGCCTCCCGTTTCCGGCCGCTGGTGCAGCGCTCCACCGATATCTCGGTCTTCACCGCCATACTCGATGGCCAGCGCCAGCAGGTGCCGGCATGAACAAGGAAGCCTATTGGCAGTTCCTGGAGGCCAAGGCCGCGCCGACGCCGTCGCTCGGCTTCGAGGTCGATCCGGCCACGGTCAACCCGCTGCTCAAGCCGATGACGCAGGCGATCGTGCCTTGGGCATGCCGCGGCGGCCGGCGCGCGCTGTTCCTGCGCTTCGGCCTGCACAAGACCTCGACCCAGCTCGAAATCCTGCGCCAATGCATGATGCATGCCGGCGGCCACGCGCTGCAGGTGGTGCCGCTCGGCGTGCGCCACGAGTTCTTCCTTGAACAGCAGGAACGGCATCCCGGTCTGGAACTGAAGTTCGTCAACCGGCCGGGACAGATGGAGGAGGCGAACAGGGAAGGTGAGGGCACCAAGCTCATCCACCTGACCAATTACGAGACGTTGCGCGACGGCAAGCTCGACCCTCTTCTGTTCACCGCCGCATCGCTTGACGAGGCCGCCGTGCTGCGCGGCTTCGGCGGCACGAAAACCTTCCGCAACTTCATGGCGACATTCGCCGGCGACGACCGGCAGGGCGGCGTCAAGCACGAGGGCGTGAGATACAGGTTCGTCGCCACCGCCATTCCCGACCCGAACGAATATGTCGAGCTTCTGGCCTATGCCGCATTCCTCGGCGTGATGGACGTGGGCGAGGCGAAGACGCGCTTTTTCAAGCGTGACAGCACCAAGGCCGACAAGCTGACGCTTCACCCGCACAAGGAAGAGGAATTCTGGCTGTGGGTTTCGAGCTGGGCGCTGTTCGTCCAGAAGCCGTCCGACCTCGGCTATTCCGACGATGGCTACGACCTGCCGCCCATCGACGTGCGCTGGCACGAGATCGCTTCCGATCACAGCCAGGCAGGGAGCGAGCGCGACGGGCAGGGCCGCATGTTCGCCAGCGCCGCGCATGGCGTGGTGGAGGCGAGCCGGGAAAAGAAGCGCAGCCTCGATGCCCGCGTCGAAAAGATGATGGAAATCCGCGCCGAGGATCCGGGCGCGCACCGCATCATCTGGCACGATCTCGAAACGGAACGCGCTGCGATCGAAAAGGCGCTGCCGGAAGCCAAGGCCGTCTGGGGCAATCTCGACGACGAGGAGAAGGAAAAGCGCGTCGTCGGCTTCTCGCGGGGCGAGTTCGCCGAGCTTGCCACCAAGCCGGTGATTTCCGGCTCGGGTTGCAATTTCCAGCGCCATTGCCACTGGAACATCTATCTCGGCATCGGCTTCAAGTTCCACGATTTCTTCCAGTCGCTGTTCCGCACCCAGCGCTTCGGCCAGACCGAGCCGGTGCGCGCCGACCTCATCTACACCGAGGCAGAGCGCGAGACGCGGCGCGAGCTTGAGCGCAAATGGCGCGAGTTCGAGGCGCAGGCCGAGAAGATGGCGGCGATCATCCGCCGTTACGGGCTGGCCGAACAGGCGATCGCCGGCGCGTTGAAGCGCTCGCTGGGCGTCGAGCGGCGCGAGGTGCGCGGCGACGGCTTCTTCCTCGTCAACAACGACACCGTGCTGGAAACGGCGGCGCTTGCAGCCGACAGCGTCGACCTGGTCGTCACGTCTCCGCCATTTTCGACGCAGTACGAATACACGCCCTCCTACCACGACATGGGCCATTCGGATAATGACGCGCACTTCTGGGAGCAGATGGATTTCCTGATCCCTGAATTGCTGCGCGTGCTGAAGCCGGGGCGCCGCGCCGTCATCCACGTCAAGGACCGGATCGTGCCGGGTGGCATCAACGGGTTTGGCTTCCAGACCGTATCGGCCTTTTCCGACGAATGCCGCGCGCGCTTCGAGAAACATGGCTTTGCCTTCCTCTCGCGCATCACCATCGGCACCGACGTGGTGCGCGAAAACAACCAGACCTACCGGCTGGGCTGGTCCGAGCAATGCAAGGATGGCACCCGCATGGGCCACGGCATGCCGGAATATTTGCTGGAATTCCGCAAGGCGCAGACGGACCGCAGCCGCGGCTATGCCGACACACCTGTGGTGAAGGAAAAGCCGGATTTCGTCTCCGTCATCGACGGGCGGCCGGTCGCGCCGGGCGACGACGATTTCGATGGAAAGCGCATCCGCCCAGTTGCAGGCACCGGCTATTCGCGCGGCCGCTGGCAACTCGATGCCCACGGAATCTACCGCTCCGACGGCAACCGGCCGCTGTTGCCGGACGAGCTGGCGCGGCTGGTCAGGCTCGACGGCAAGTCGATCTATCGTGGCTGGAAGGAATGGTGCCTGACCCACGTCTACAACCGCGAGACGCATGTTGCGTTCTGCGAGGAACTGGACGAGGCCGGGCGGCTGCCGCCAACCTTCATGATCGCACCGCCGCACATCGAGCACCCGGCGATCCGCACCGACGTGGCGCGCATGCGCACGTTGAACATGCACCAGCAGAAGAAGGGCAAGGAGATGCATCTTTGCCCGCTGCAGTTCGACATCGTGGAAACGGCGATCGAGGATTACACCATGCCGGGCGAAACGGTGTTCGACCCGTTCGGCGGCATCATGACGGTTCCCTATTGTGCGCTGCGCATGGGGCGCAAAGCCGTCGCCTTCGAACTGAGCCCCGACTATTTCGCCGACGGCGTCGCCTATGCCGAGGAAGCCGCGCGCGGCGGCAAGGGGCCGTCGCTGTTCGACCTGCTCGAAGCCGAGATCCTTTCCGACCAGGCCGAGCCTCTGGCGGTGGAGGCGGCGGAATGACGGCCGGTCACTTCAGCCCGGCCGCCTTGCGCAGCGCCTCGTTCATGCGGGTCTGCCAGCCCGCGCCCAGGGCGCGGAAGTGGGCCAGCACTTCGGGATCGAGCCGCACGGACACCTTTTCCTTGTGCGCCTCGGCGAACGGGCGGCCGCGCTTGCGCCGCATCAGGTCGTCGGATGGCTGGGCGTCGGGGTCGGCCAGCGCGGCGGCCGTGATGGCGGCGTCCTCCTCCGGGGTCATATCGGCCTTGTTCTTCAACGCAAGCTTGAGGGCTTCCTCGCGCGTCATCGGCTTGCGGCCGGCGAGCGGGTCGATGGTCAGTCTAACGGTTTTCGACATAGCGGTCGTTCTCCCTGTCGTTGGCCTTGCGCAGCGAAATGACGCGAAGCACGTTGCCGCGCATCGTGTAGGTGAGGTGGTGCAGGCGGCCTTCGATGAAGCCCAAGGCGATCATGCGCACTTCGCCGTAGTTCTTGCGATCATCCTGCCACACCAGAGCGGTTTCGAAAGCGAAGGCGGCGATGGCTTCGAAGGCGACGCGGTGCTTGGCGAGGTTGCCTTCCGCCTTGTCCTGATCCCACTCGAATTCCATGTCCGCCCGTCCCTTTCAATAATTATTGTCTACCCGATAAATACGCGGGACACAAGCATTATTGTCATGACAATAAATAATTGTGCGAGGCCGCTTTGAGCCTCGCCCAGCCTGTCGCCATCGACCCCGCCACAATCGATTTCGAGGCCTTCGCGCTGTTCCTCGAAGCGCGGCGCATCCATCGCCGCAAGTCGGTCAACCGGGTGGCGCGCGAGGCCGAGGTGACGCCGGAAGCGGTCGAGCGCGCCATTCGCGCCCGCAACCCCGGCGAGGCCGAGTTTCTCGCGCTGGCGACGTGGATCGGCGAACAGCCCGACTTCTTCCGCAAGAAGGACTGCCGCTGATGGGCCGGCTTGCGGAATACGACTATCGCGGCCTTGGCAGGCTGTTGCGCGCGCGGCTGGAAAGCGACGGCCGAGGCTGGCGCGTCTGCGCGGCCGAGATCGGCGTCACCGCCGCCGATCTCTCGCGCATCTGCAACGGCCAGCCGGTATCCGCGCCGAAGGTCATCGCCGTCTGCGACTGGATGAAACTGTCGTTCCGAGCCTTCTACGAGGCGCCGGATGTTCATTTTGCCTCACGCGACGAGGTCGCTCCGGCGGGGCGCGCCATCGGGCGCGACGGCCGTTCGGCCTTGCCGCTAGCGGCGGATCAGGCGCGCGAGGCAGAGGAAATGTTTCACGGGAACAGCACTGAAACAGAGGAGGCCACCCATGCCGGGTGAACGGGCAAAACACGTCTATTGGGTTCATCTGGTCAGCCGGCACGGCAACGACAGCGGGGCATTCCGACTGGTGTTCGAATGCGATTGCGCGAGCGTTGAGGCGCTGGGGCAGGAGCTTGCGCAGTATGGCGTGGTGAGCGGCAAGCGCCTGTGGACCACGGATGACGGCCACGGCGGCCGCACCATTCTCGACCGCAAGCCGTTCCTGTTTGGCTCGGCCGGCGTCATCACCATCCAGCCCTATGAGTGGTCGGTGCGGGAGAAGGCGGAATGACGGCCCGAGGCACTGCTTTCCGACCTGGTGGGTTTGGCGTGCCGCTGAAGGGCGTCAATCCCGACCGGTTCCGTACATTGCCGGAAGTCATGCAGGCGGAAGGCATCGCGCTGCTGCGCGAGATGAGGCTGTCGGATAGCCAGGTTCGGCGGCACCTGCATCTGTCGCGGGATGACTTTCAACACCTCACCACGGTCAACTTCGTGCCTTTCCGGCGCGGCGGTGAACTCACGCTGGCGGGTGACCACGAATGAACCTGCTCAACTTCGAACCGAAGCTGGCGCAACTCGACCTGCCGCCGATGATCATCGACAGTTTCGCCGGCGGCGGCGGGGCATCGACCGGCATAGAGATGGCGCTTGGCCGCTCGCCCGATATCGCCATCAACCACAATCCGGCGGCGCTGGCGCTGCATGAGGCCAACCACCCCGAGACGCTGCACATCTCGGAAAACGTCTACAAGGTCGACCCTCTGGATTATCTCGCGGGGCGGCACATCGGGCTGGCGTGGTTTTCGCCCGACTGCAAGCACTTCTCCAAGGCCAAGGGCGGCAAGCCGGTGGAGCGCAACATTCGCGACCTCGCCTGGATCATTCCGGGATGGATCGAGCGTATCCAGAAAAGCGGCGGATCGGTCGACGTGGTCATTCTCGAAAACGTCGAGGAATTCCAGGACTACGGCCCGCTGATCGATACCGAAAAGGGCCTTATGCCCGACCCGGAGAAGAAGGGCGAGACGTTCAAGCGGTGGTGCAAGGCACTGAAACGGCTGGGCGGCAAGCTGGAATGGCGGGAGCTGCGGGCCTGCGACTATGGCGCGCCGACGATCCGCAAGCGGCTGTTCATCGTCATCCGGTTCGACGGCAAGAAGATCGTCTGGCCGAAGCGCACGCACGGCGACCAGAACAAGGCCGAAGATGCGAAGCTGATCGCCAAGGGCAAACTTCTGCCCTACCGCACGGCGGCGGAAATCATCGACTGGGCGCAACCCTGCCCGTCGATCTTCGACACCAAGGAAGAGATTTGGGAGAAATATGGTCTTCGGGCGGTTCGTCCGACTGCCACGGCCACACAAAGCCGGATTGCTCGGGGCGTCGATCGTTATGTGCTTCATGCCAAGCGGCGGCCGTTCCTTGTCGATGTTGCGCATGGCGAGGTCTCGCCATCCGGCGTGAAGCGGTGGGGCAAGGGATTCCGATCCGTTGATGATCCGCTGTCGGTCGTGACCGCCGGCGGCATCAACCATGCTGTGATTTCGCCCTCCATCGTGAAATTCCAGTCCGGGTCGACCGGGCACGCCGTCGATGAGCCGCTGCACACGGTCACAGCCAACAGCTTCAAGAAGAGGCCGGGCGGTGCGGCTCCGCTCGGCGTCGTGGCTCCGGTGCTGTCCTACGCGCAGCAGGGCGGAAACAATCGCAGCGTCGAGGATCCTGTCCACACGATCTGCGCCAGCACGAAGGACCAGAACGTGGTCATCGCGCCGACGCTGATCCAGACTGGCTATGGGGAACGCGAGGGGCAGGCGCCGCGCTCGCTCGACATTGGCGCACCACTCGGCACCGTAGTCGCCGGCGGCGTGAAACACGCGGTAGCTGTCCCGACGCTGGTCGGTTGTGGCGGCAGGGCAGGACAGAGCCGCCCACGCGGCGGCGACGAGCCTGCCGCCACCATCACGGCCAAGGCCGATGTCTGCGTCGCGGCGGCCTTCCTTGCCCAGCACAACAATGACGGAAGACGGGACGGCGGCGTCAATCCTGGCCGGCCTGCCGACGAGCCGCTGTCGACCATTACCGCGACGCCTCAGCAGGGCGTGATCGCGGCCTTCGTCTCGCGCCAGTTCGGCACCTCGACCGGCCACGGCGTGGACGAGCCGACACATACCGCGACGGCCGATGTCAACAAGTCGATGCTGATCGCGCCGCACCTGATGACGATGCGCAATTCCGGCAAGCCGTTCAACGGCGCGGATGAGCCGACGCACACTGTGACGGCGGGCGGCGCTGGCTTGAGCCTCGTCGCGCCGTTCATCAGCAAATACTACGGCGTGGAACAGGAAAGTGGGCTAGACGAACCGCTGCACACGGCGACGTCCAAAGCCAGGTTCGGCCATGTGGAGGGTGAGCTTCAGCCGGAGCCGCTGACGGCCACCCAGATCGCCCGCGCCCACGAGGTCGCCGATTTCATGCGCGCGCATGGCTTCTGGGACGAGCGCGAGTTCGTCGAGGTCGATATCGACGGCGTGACGTTCATCATCGTCGACATCGGCATGCGCATGCTGACCCCGCGCGAGCTGTTCAAGGCGCAGGGCTTTCCGTCCGACTACATTATCGACCTCGACTTCGAGGGCAAGCCGCTGCCGAAGTCGGTGCAGATATCGTGCTGCGGCAATTCCGTGTCACCGCCCGTGGCGGCAGCGATTGTGTTCGCCAACTGCGGTCACCTGGCGCGCTACCAGGAGGCGGCGGAATGAAGATCGTCGCACCACGTTTCACCGCCGAGGATGCCGATCGTGCTTATGAGGAATGGGGCGCGAACTGCGGCCCGGGAGCCATCGCTGCGATCTGCGGCCTGACTCTGGACGAACTTCGTCCGCATATGGGTGACTTCGAGCGCAAGCACTACACCAATCCCACATTGATGTGGGCGGTTCTGGACAGCCTCAAGGCCGACTGGGTGCTGGTCAAGCCGCCGGGACTTTGGCCGGAATATGGTCTTTGCCGGGTGCAATGGCACGGCCCTTGGACAGATCCCTGCGTGCCGCCCCGATGGGCCTATCGCCATACGCATTGGGTTGGCGCGGCGACGCGACCCGATGGCGAGGTCGGCATCTTCGATATCAACGCGATTGGAAACGGCAGCGGGTGGAGCGCGCTTCGCGACTGGCAACGCATCCTGGTCCCGCACATCCTAAAGGAATGCGTTCCGCGCGCCAGCGGCACCTGGCATCTGACCCATGTCGTCGAGGTGCGGCGATGACGTCCATCCTCGACACCTTCATTGAAGAAGCGCGCGGCGTGTCGATCCAGGACGCGGCAGTGCGGCTGGGCCTGAAATTCCGCAAGTCGGGCAAGGAGCATCCGCAGGCATGCCCGGTGTCGGGCGGAACCGATCGCTTTTCCTTCAACACGGACAAGAACAACTGGCACTGCCGCCATTGCAGCGTCGGCGGCAAGGATGCGATCGGCATGGCCGCGCACAATCTCGGCCTCGACTTGAAGGTGCGCTCCGGCTTCCTCGAAGCCTGCTCGGCCGTGTTGGGGCGCGACATACCAGCCGAGGGCGAGCGCGAGAGCGAGGAAGACAAGGTCACGCGCCTGGCGAGGATCGAGGAGCAGCGCCGCAAGAACGCCGAAGCCGAGCAGGAGCGCGCCGCCGCGCAGGCCGATTTTCGCGAGCGGGAACGCAGGAAGGCGCGCGGCATCTATGAGGCTGCGGGACTGCTCACGACGTCCTCCTTGCCGCATGGCAGGGACTATCTGCACAAGCGCGGCGCTGTGGCCCCGCGGTCGCGCTGGCTGCATGTCGCGGCCGATGTGCCTTACTGGCATGGGCAGGACGATCGCGGCGCTCCGCTGGCGCTCTACACCGGCCCGGCGATGATCGCGCCGTTCATCGATCCTGCCGGCGTCATCATCGGCTGTCACATCACATGGATCGACCTTTCCCGCGCGCCAAAATTCCGGCCGTTGCTGTTCGGCCTGACGCAGAAGGGCCTAAAGGAGAAACTGCCCGAGTGGCGCTACGGCGACCCGTCGCCCTGTCGGCAACATATCGAAGCCGAATTCTACGAGGCGCTGCCGACCAAGAAGATGCGCGGCACCAAGAAGGGTGGCGTCACCCCGCTTTGCGGCAGCCCGGCAGCCCGACGCTGGCTTGGCGCGGAAGGCATAGAGAACACGCTCGCCTTCGGGCGTTTCGAAGGTTTCCGCGAGGACACGTTCTATTTCGCCGCCGGCGACCTCGGCAACATGGCAGGCCCCGCCGATCCGAAATCGCGCTTTGCCCATCCCGATCTGACCAAGCCCGACCGGCTCGGCCGCGAGCGGCCGGTGATGGTGGCGGGGCCGGCGCCGCTCTTTCATGACGACAGCGCCGATCCTGACGCGATGGTGGTTCCGGATCATGTCGACGAGCTGGTGCTGCTTGCTGATGGAGATTCCGAGCGGGTGATGACGGCCGCCGCGATGACGCGGGCGCGCGCCCGCCACGCGAGGCCGGGCAGGCTTATACCGGTGGTGTGGCCACGGCAGGGAACGGACTGGGCCGCATTGCTGGCCGGGACAGGGTTTGACGAGGTTGGCGCGTGACGAAGAAGAAATCGGGCGGTGTGCCAGACACGGTCGCCGCCATGCTCGAGGAATCCAACCGGCAGGCCGCGCTCGCCGCTGGCGATGCCCCATCCCCTTTGCCGCAGAAAGACCCGGAGCCGGTTTCCTACCCGGCAGAGGACCTGTCGCCGGAAGAAATTCTCAACGAGTGCGCGCTCGAGCCCGAAACCGACATCGGCAACGGCCGGCGTTTTCTTGCGCGCTACGGAAACCGGGTCATCCACGTCGCCCGCATCGGCTGGCATGGCTATGACGGCCGCCGCTGGAAGGAGGACGAAGACGGTTCGATCGTTCGCCCGCTGGTCCAGAAAACGGCGGAGATGATCTCCGACGAAGCGCGGATGCTGACAGCCACCCAGGATGAGGAGAAGGTGATCGAGGTCGGCCGCGCGGCAAAGATCGAACGCAAGAAGATGGGCCTCCCCAAGAAGGACTGGGACGAGGAGAAACTTGCCCGTTACGTGGCGCTGGAAGAGCAGGTGGAGGATGGCGAGGAAGCCCGCACCATCGTGAACGGGCGCAAATCGGCCCGCCACAAGCATGCCAAGTCGAGTGCCGGAACCTCGAAACTCAACAACGCGATGACCGAGGCGGCTCCCCACGTCGCCAAGATGGTGGGTGACCTCAACAAGGATCTCTATGCCGTAAACTGCCTGACCGGCACCTTGCGCTTCGTGCGCGAGGAAGACGAGGAATCTGATCCAGACGATCCGGTCTATCGCTGGAGCGTCCGCGTCGATCCGCATCGGCCGGCGGACTTCATTTCGAAGCTGGCGCCGTTCGCATGGCTGCCCGACGCCAAGGCGGAAGAGTTCGACAAGTTCCTGAAGCGCGTGCAGCCGGATCATGATATCCGCGCCTTCCTGAAGCGCTTCGTGGGCTACTGCCTGCTCGGCATCACCGTCGAGCAATGTCTCGTGTTCTTCTATGGCGCGGGGCGCAACGGCAAGTCCACCTTCGTCGACCTGTTGTGCGATATCCTCGGCGATTACGCCGTGACGTTGTCCATCGACAGTTTTGCCGGTGACAGCCGCCGCGGCGGCAACGAGGCGACGCCCGACCTTGCCCGCCTGCCTGGTGCGCGTGTCGTCGCGGCTTCCGAGCCGGAGATGGGGGTCAAGCTCAAGGACGCTCTCATCAAGACGCTGACAGGCGGCGAAAAGATACCGGTGCGGCGCCTGCATCAGGATTTCATCGAGGTGCTGCCCCAGTTCAAGATCATCCTCTCGGGCAACCATAAGCCTCGCATCGACGATACGTCGGATGGCATCTGGCGGCGCGTCAACCTGGTGCCGTGGGAAGTCCAGATACCGCGCGAGGAGGTGGATCGCGCCCTGCCGCGCAAGCTGCGCAAGGAAGCCGATGGCGTGTTTGCGTGGATGGTCGAGGGCGCGCTCGACTATCTCAATTATGGCCTTGCTCCTCCCGACAAGGTGCTTCTCGCCACACAGGAATATCGCGAGGAGAGTGATCCGATTGGAGCCTTCATTCGCGGCGCGTGCTCGGTCACAGGGCAGGAGGCGGACAGTTCGACGCCCGGCGATCTCTTCATCGGTTATTCGAACTGGGCAAGCCGCGAAGGCGCAGCCGAGTTCAAGCAGGCGACCTTCGCTCGCAGGTTCCCCGACTACACGCGCATGTCGTGGGAAGGGCCTGACGGCAAGATGCACCAGTTCTGGCGGGCGAAGAGCAGCGTCACCTACTATCGCGGAATTTCGGTGCGTGACGAGTTCATCAAGCCGACCGGCCGCGCTCCCGATCCATCGCCGGAGGATTACGGCCAATGACCCCGACCCTTTTCCAGAAGCATGGCATTGCGCGCCATTGCGCCCCGTCGGGAGGCAACGGCGGGAGGTCAGGGAGGATATTTCCAACGTATTGGCGTTGCCTCCCGCTCAAAGGGTGTGGGAAATCAGATGGTTAGGAGGCTAGGGAGGCTAGGGAGGCTAATTCCCCGGTTCTCATGCGCGCGCGCTTGATAAAGGGGTGTGGGTCTTCGGCAAAGAAAGGGCGATTGAGTTCTCACATATAGGCGCGGCTTTGCCTCCCTTGCCT
The DNA here is from genome assembly GCF_057809835.1 of Mesorhizobium sp. FG116. Lineage (NCBI taxonomy): Bacteria > Pseudomonadati > Pseudomonadota > Alphaproteobacteria > Hyphomicrobiales > Phyllobacteriaceae > Mesorhizobium > Mesorhizobium sp. FG116. The sequence continues at coordinate 42,863 of NZ_JBMDKS010000020.1, read as the reverse complement.
CCCTCGCCTCCCGTTTTTCCTGTCTTTGTCTTTATTTTCAACGAGTTGGAGGAAATCAAAATGGGAGGATAGGTATTATAAGTGGGAGGCAAGGCTGAAATTTGGGACGATAGGTGGAAAATGAAGACAAAAACGGTTGAAGAGTTGCTGCAATGGGCCTTCGTCCATGAATTGCCGAAGGGCGGTGGTGTGGACGGGCTGGACAATGCCAACTCGGCCTGGCGCATGCTGCAGGCATCGTCATGGGGCAAGATCACGGCCTTTGCCGAACTGATGGCGATGGTGGACGTCGATCGCGGGGGCGGTAATTTTCTGATCGAGCAGGGCGAGCCGCATCCTGATGCGCTGGCCATCGGTCAGGCGGTTTCCGACCTGGCCTTCTGCGACGTGGTCATTCCGCAAGGATGGAACGCGCTGGCCGACTGGCCGGACGATGACGGGCTGGTGATGCCTGCCGTGCAGCGTGCGGTCGAGCGCTACGAGTTGCGGCCGGTCATGCGCCGCCGTGCCGGCATCGTCAGCCTCGTCGTCGGAACGGCCATCCTTGGCCGCGAGCCGATGTGGCTGGCAGAACCGTCGAAGGTGCGCATGATCCAACGAGGGGGAAAGCCTGCGTGGTTCGTCACTAGGCGCATGACGGATGAATTCGGTCGCAAATACGAGATGGAGGTGGATGGCTTCAATGTCCGCTCGCAGCGGCCCGCACGCGGCGCCTATCGCAAATATGAGTTTTCGGACGATCCGACCGGCGATGTACTCTCGCGCCTGGACTGGCAGATATGGGTCGCTGCCCTCGACCTGGTCGGCAGGGCGATTGCGGGCAAGATGGTCGCACACCGCATTGCGCAGTCCGACCGCTCGATGACGCCGTGGCTGCCACAGGATCTTGGTGGGGTCAGCCTCGTTGCGCCAGCACAGGGGCGGGCATCAAAAAAAGTTTCCGAAGCCTGTTGACGTGCGGCAGAAAGTTGACATACACCTTGTCACGGATAAAAAGCTTCCAACCCGCCCGGGCAACCGCGGCGGGTTTTTCATTGGCCGGAAGCCCAACATATCGCGGGGAGGCTGTCATGACTGGCGCTCCTGTAATGGGGGCATTTCGTGTTTGATGCCGACGCCAGCGATTTCGTCCATCTGAGCCGGGCGATTGCCCGCTTGCCGGAGGATATCAAGGTCAAGGCCATGGCTCGGGCCTTGCGGCGTGTGACCGATACGGCCCGGTCGAGGCTGATCAAGCGGCAGGCGCCACGCATCAAGCTGCCGGCCGGCGTCATTCGAAAGCTGACCACCGCGCATTTCAATGCCGGCGGCAACACGCAGGAGATCATCGTCCGATCGGGCTGGCTGCCGCTCTACAAGTTGGGGGCGACGCAGACAGGCAAGGGCGTCAATGTCAGGCTGCGCGGCTCTTATCGCCACGCATTTCTGGCCACCATGTCGAGCGGCCACCGTGGTGTGTTCCTTCGGCAGGGTATGGCGCGCACGCCGATCCGCGAGCTGTTCGGTCCGAACCCTGCTCACGACATCACGAACCACGAGGAGGTCTACCTGCCTCTCGTTGCCGAAGTCGTTCAGGACGTGCTGCTGCCTCGGTTCATCCACGAACTGGAGCGCATCCTCCCCAAATGAGACGGTGCAGGGGCACCCCCCGGTCTAGGGACCGTACAATGGAATTGCCCTCCTGCGGGCCGGGGCGACCCCGGGTTTCCGCTAGTCGCACCGCCGAAAAAGTTGGGTTGTCAGGGTTGTCAGCGGCATAACGGAAGTTGTCAGGATGCCGTCTGAAGAAACCGTGATGGCTACGCCAGCGGAAGTGGCTGCGCGCGACGGGGTTACCAAGCAGGCGGTGACGAAACTCGTGCGGCGTCTGGTCGATGACCATGATTTGCCGGTCGAGCGTGACGCGAGGGATCGCATCATCCGGTTTTCGCTGGCGCATTACGACCACTATCGCGGCGAGTTCGCCAGTTCCGAGAAGGTGGCGGCCGCTCGCAAGGAGGCCCCAGCGGCCCAGCCCGCTAATTCCAGCACCTCGCGAGACGAGGCGCTTCGGCAGGAAGCCTGGCTGAAAGTCGGGCGGGAAAAGATCAGGCGGCAAGAGCAGATCGGCCAGCTGGTGCGGGCCGATCGCATGCGCGACGCGCTTACGGTGTGCGGGCGGGAAATCCAGTCGAGCATCGCCCGCCTGCAGAACAAGGCAGACGACATGGCGCTGGCTGTTTCGCGTGAGGGCTCGCACGGGTTGCGCGTGCTTTTGCGGCAGATCGCGTTCGACCTGAACACGGAAATAGCGGACAGCCTTGGCGCCATCATCGAGAAGGCCGCCGAGCATGATGACGCGCTCGAGGATGAGGATCTTTGAGCATCCATGTCGGACCGGGCCATCCCGGAGCGCTGCGCCTCGCCGCAATGGCCCTTGCCGAGGCGATCAGGCCGCGTCCGCCGGCGCGCTTTCGCGACTGGCTGCCGAAGAACATCGTCCTGGTCGACGGGCTTAAGAAGGGAGAGTTGTGGGCGCTGGAAGATGCGCCCTATCTGGGGGACATAGCCGACTGCCTGAGTGTCGAACACTCCTGCAACCTGGTGACGGTGCGCAAATCGCAGCAGACCGGTGTCTCAATCCTCGCCCTTGCCTGGGCGCTCTACATCGCGGACACCGCGCCGGACAACACGATCTATGGCCTGCCATCGATCGACTTCCTGCAGGACATGAACAGCCAAAAGCTGCAGCCTCTCATCGAGGCATGGCAGACAGAAACCGGCAAGAAGATCATCTTCCCGGCAGTCTCCCGTTCCGGTGCAGGGTCAACGATCTACGAGAAGCGCTTTGCCGGCGGCTCGCTGATGCTGGCGAACGCCAATGTAGCGACTGACCTGTCCGGCAAGACGACGCGGTACGGCGTGAAGGACGAAGTCTCCAAGTGGCAGACCCATGTCAACGGCGACGATCCGGAAACTCTGTTCTTCGGCCGTTTCACGGCATTTCGCAGAACGAAGTCGTTCAAGATATTCGAGCTTTCGACGCCGGAAATCGATACGGGCGACGATCTGGGAGATGCGCCTGGCCACTGCCGCATCGACCGGTCGTTCAAGCGTTCCGACCAGCGCTTCTGGAATATCCAGTGCCCGGAGTGTCACGCGTGGCAAAAGCAGTTCTATGAGAATTTCGTCCTCGACCGGGAGCACCCGCACCGTTCGCGGTACCAGTGCGAGAACTGCAACCACGAAATATCGGAAACCGAGCGGGTAATCGGCGTTCGCAACGGACGCTACATCGCCACGGCGGCCGGCCCGGATCGTCATCCAGGCTTCCATGTCGACGCCTTCGATTCTCTCATGATGAGCTACGAGGCGATCGCCGAGGACGTGCTCAGCCATGTGAAACCGGGCGGCCTTGGCGAAAAGGGCGTTTACAACCTCGTGCTGGGTTTGCCGGCCAAGGTAAAGGGCAACGCGCCCGAATACGAACGGCTGATGGAGCGGCGCGAACCGTTCCCGGAAATGAAGGTTCCGGCCGGCGGCCTGATCCTCGTTGCCGGGGCGGACGTGCAGCATAACGGCATCTGGTCGGTCGTGCTTACCTTTGGCGAGGATCGGCAGAGCTGGGTTCTGGGGGTCCGCTTTTTCGAAGGCGCCACCGACAACATCCTCGAAGGCGCATGGGTCGAACTCGACAGGTTTTTCGCCAAGCCTCTTGAGGATGCGTTCGGAGGCGAACGGCGGATCGAGGCGTTGGCCGTCGACGGCGGTGACGGCGGGCGCACCAACCAGGTGCTCGAATGGTGTCGCCGCCGCCCGAATGCCTACGCCGTCAAGGGCGTTGGCGGCCGCGGCATTCCGGCGATCAGCGTTCCGGCGAAGAAGTCAGTCACCAAGCGGGGCAAGCGCAAGCGCTTCGGCAGCGCCATGCTCTGGCCGGTCGGCAACTGGGGGCTGAAGTCCGAATTGTTCGCCAACCTGCACAAACCGGGGTTGCGTTCCGGTGAACCGGCCGATCCGCCCGGATACGTGCATTTCGGCGAGTTCCTGCCGAAGGAGTATTTCCTTCAGCTCACGGCGGAAGCCTTCGTTGCCGAGGTCGTGCGCGGGAAAATCCATGAAGAATGGAAGGTTCTGCGGCGCGACAATCACTGCCTCGACGCGCATGTCTACGGCATGGCCATGGCCGAACTGCTCGGCCTATCGACGATGAAGGCGGACGACTGGGCAGCGCTACGGGAGCGGTTGGGGTCGAAGCCGGAGCCGGACCTGCTCAACGGCCTGCGTCAGCTTGCAAAGGCACCAGAGGAGGCGCCGAACAAGCCGGTTGAAATCAGCAGCGATGAGGCATCGAAAGCTCGTCGCCAGAAGTGGAAACGTCGGACATGAAGTTGCTGGACCGGATATTCGGGAGGGGCGGTGCGGCAGTGTCACGCCCGTCTCCCAGTGCCGGTTATCTGCGCGACAGCCGTTCGAGGATCCTGTCGACACGTGGCGCGTCGTTGCGCCATCACCGCGAGGATGTTCGCGTCGCCTGGCGCCGGGCGGCCGGGCTTGCGATGGACATCATCCAGAATTCAGGCCGGTTGCGTGGCGCAGTCGACCAGGTGATTGCCGACACCGTCGGCGTCGAGCTGATCCTCAACCCTCTGCCCGACTTGTCGAAGCTTGGTTACGACAAGAAGGAGACTGACGAGTTCGTCAAGCTGCTTAAGGCCGAATGGAAGCACTGGGCTTGGAACCAGCGCGAATGCGATCTACGGGGCAAATTTGTTGTGCCGCAGATGATCGATATCTCGCTGCGCCACGATGTCGTCTACGGCGAAGCGTTGATGCTGATGGACTACATGTCCGCGGGGACGCGCGGGTGCTACGGAATCTCGTCGGCCACCAAGATGTGCCTGACGACGCCGACAAAGCTCGTCCAGGATACGAGCGCTTTCGAAAATCTCTATCAGGGCGTCATCCATGACGAGAATGGCCGACCCGTGGCCTATCGTCTGGCCGAGAAAGAAGACAGCGTCCTCGTCAAACGGGATTATCGCGCCCACGACGCGGCGGGCAGGCAAATGGTCGTCCATGCCTTTGATCCGATCGACAGTGACGATGTTCGCGGCATTTCGAGGCTGGTGGCGGCATTCCGCGAATATCTGCAATGGGAGACGCTGGTCGATGCGACGGTGCAGGCGCAAATCCTGCAGACCGTCTTCGCACAGGTGCTGACCAGCGAGAAATTCTCTGCGGAGGCGTTCGAAGCGCTCGAAGCGCTGGGCGAGGGTCAGGAAAACAAGAAGCTACGCGACGAGTATCGTGACTATTTTCTCAGCACGTTGGACAACGCAGCGGAGAGCGACATTTCAGTCGGCAGCGACCCGAAGATTTCGCACCTGGCGCCGGGCGAAAAGCTTGAATTGATGTCAACCGGCATTCCTGGTCCGCAATTTCTGCCGGTGTCGAACGAACTGCAGCGCGGCATGGCGCGCGCCATCGGTATCAGCCAAGCCAGCTATACGATGAACTACGAGGGCTCGACCTATTCATCGACACGCATGGAAGGGGCATCGCTTCATCCCGTGGTGACACGCCGGCGCGAAAGGATAGCCGCACCACTCTGCCAGCTCGGCTACGAGCATATGGTCGATGAAATGATCGGCACCGGCAGGTTGCCGTTCAAGGGCGGCTACGAGGCGTTTCGGGCCAACCGCGACAAGGTGTTGTGGGCGACATGGCAAGGTCCGGCCAAGGCCACCGCCGACGACCAGAAGAGCGCCAAGGCTGCCAGTGAGCGGCTGCTCAACGGTACATCGACGCTGGACATGGAATGTGCCGAGATCGGCGTGGACGCCGAAGAGGTGTTTGAGCGCCGGCTGTATTGGCACAAGCGCTACACCGACGAAGGCATGCCGTCGCCGTTCGTGCGCAACCCCGGGGCAGGGGCAGAGAAGGATGACGTGATCCCGGCCGACAAGGCGAAAACGAAGGAAAACGCCTGATGGCAAACATGGTGACGATCGACGGCAACTCCGTCGATGCCGAGGATCCATGCGCGCTTTACCAAGCGCTCTATGCGGTCAAGCTGAAACTTCTGGCCGGTGACCGTGTCGAGGAAATTGAAATCCGTTCGCCGGTGAACCAGCGGCGGCTTCGCGTCGCTGCCAGCAACATCGCAGCGTTGGATGACGAACTCATGCGGCTTGCTTCAGCATGTTCGGCGAAGAACGGCCGCCGCGTTCGCTATGCCAAGCGCATCCGGTTTGTCGGTTGCTAGGAACCTGATCATGTACGACCGCATCTGCGCTCACCTGTTTGAGCAGCCATTGCTCTATCATCCGCGCAAGGCCGAGACGTTCGTTCAGGTTTTCGGGCCTCGGTTGACGGGACATGCCGTCACGATCGTCAACGGCGAGGGTGGGGTCGACCATGTCGCGTTTGCAACTGGCCGTCCATCAGCGGGCGTCATTGGCGACCGTCTCGGCCAAGCATACGACAAGGCCGGCGTTTCGCCGCTCTATGTCGTTGACGGCGTGGCGATCATCCCGATCGAAGGAACGCTGGTGCAAAAAGGCGGCTGGATCGGCTCCTATTCCGGAGAGACTTCGTATCAGGGTTTGCAGGTGCAAATTGCCCGGGCAGCTCGTCGCGATGACGTGAAGGGCGTCGCCTTCGAGGTGGACAGCTACGGCGGTCAGGTCAACGGTGGCTTCGAGACCGCGGCAGCGATCCGTCAGCTTTCCAAGGAAAAGCCCACGATCGCGATCCTGACCGATTACGCCTACTCGGCTGGCTATCTCCTCGCCAGTCAGGCTCGCCAAGTGGTGATGCCCGAGTTCGGCGGAACCGGCTCCATCGGCGTGGTGATGATGCATGCCGATTTCAGCGGCGCTCTTGAACAGGAAGGTATCAAGGTCACTCTGATCCATGCCGGCAAGCACAAGGTTGACGGGAATAGATTCCTGCCGTTGCCCGCCGAGTTGCAGGAGCGGTGGCAGGCCGATGTCGAGGCCATGCGGGACCGCTTTGCCGCAGAAGTCGCGGCGGGCCGAAAAGGCAGGCTGACGAAGGCTGGAGCCCTCAAGACCGAGGCCAACGCTTTCGGGGCGTCGGATGCCGAACGGTTGGGCCTGGTCGACGCCATAGGCGACGGAAACGAGGCGTTTGCGACCTTCGTGAAGGAAGTCAACCGGAGACACTGACCATGGCCAAGAGCCTATTGGCTGCCGTCCACGACGCTGTTGTGGGCGCGGCTTCCGAACGTCCCGACCAGGACGAAAACCGCGCCGCGGCGCAATCTCCAACCCAAGAGGAAATGGCAATGTCCAACAGTGACAAGCCAGCCGGTGGCGACAAACCTAATGCCGGCATATCGCAGGCCGAGCATGACGCCGGAGTGAAGGCTGCGGCAGAAGCGGCTCGTGCCGAAGGCGAAGCGGCGGGCGCGAAGGCGGCCACGGATCGGCTCGTCGCAGCGCTTGGCGCCGAAGGCGTCAAGGGCGATGCCGGACGCATGTCGGCCGCGCTCGAACTGGCACAGAAGTCGCCCGGCATGTCCGGCGAGGACGTTGCCGCTTTCGTGGCCGGAAATGTCGCCAGCGCGGGCAAGCAGGAGCCGGCTGCCGACTACGAGCGCCAGAGGCTCGCTGGCATTGCCAAGCCCGGAGCAGTCCAGACCGGTGGCGGCAAAAAGGCGACCATCAACACCAGCGGTATCTACGCCGCTCGTCGCAAGCAGCTTCAGGAGGGCTGATCGATGCTCGATATCAAGACTGAAGGCCCGCGCAACCTGTCTTTCGTGCTGTCGGAAGGCAATGGCCATATCTCGCGCGATGTCGTGACAATCCTTTCCGGGGCCGGAAAGCTCGACCCTGGCACGCTCATTGGCATGGTGACGGCTTCCAAGAAGTATGTCGTGTCGCCGAACGCAGAAGTTGTTGGCAAGGAAGGCGCAGAGGTTGCCAAGGCGGTCCTCGCCTATGGCGTCGATGCGACCAGCGCCGATGTCGAGGCCGTCGTCATCGCGCGCCATGCGGAAGTGAAAAAGCTGATGCTCATCGTCGACGCTTCCGTGAACGACGCGACGAAGCTCGCGGCCAAATACACCCAGCTCGCTGCGGCGGGCATCATCGCCCGCTAAGGAGGGAAAAATGCCTGTAGACATCTGGGATGGTGAAGGCTTCACCATCGAATCTCTGACGGCAGCGATCAACAACGAGCCGTACCGACCGGGGCAGATTTCCGCTTCCGGCATTTTCGAGGAAGAGGGCGTGAACACGACGCGCATCTCGATCGAACAGCGCAACGGCAAACTCTCGCTGGTCGAGCCGAGCAAGCGCGGCGGGCCTGGCGAGACGACCGGCGATGACGATCGCAACCTCGTTCCGTTCGATATCGACCATTTCCAGCGCGACGATTCCGTGCTGGCCGACGAGGTGCAGAACGTCCGCGCCTTCGGGACGGAAGACACACTCGAGGCGCTACAGTCACGCGTCGAGCGCAAGGGCATGCGCCATGCGCAAGACCTGACGATGACGCTGGAGCATCTGCGTGTCGGTGCGATCAAGGGCATCGTCACCTCGAAAAGCGGCAAAACGCTGATCGATCTCTATAATCGCTTCGGCATCGCCGTTCCCACTGCGGTGTCGCTGGAGCTCGATGTCGACACGACCAAGGTCGCGGCACTCTGGCAGGATGTCCTCTATTCGATCGAAGACGATCTGGATGAGCCCTACGATGGGGTCCATGTCTATACAGGACGTGACTTTCACAGGGCGCTGTGGACACACAAGTCAGTGACCGAAACCTTCCTCTATCATGGCGGCGCCACAGTGCTGCGCCAGGACGTGCCCGACACCTTTGAATTTGGCGGTGCGACATGGGAGCGCTATCGGACAGGCGCAAAGGCAACTACCGATCTCGGCGCTCCCTACATCGCAGCCGCCGAGGCTCGCGTCGTCGTGAAAGGGGTGCCGGACCTCTTCATTACGCGCTTCGCGCCGGCTGACTACGAGGAGACGGTCAACACGCTCGGCCTGCCCTTCTACATGAAGCAGGAGCCCAAGCGGTTCGGAAAGGGGCGGGATATCGAGGTTCAGATGAACCCGATCAACCTGTGCACCAAACCCAAGGTGCTGCGCAAGCTGACGCTGACCTGATCGGCGTTCTTCGTTTGCGGCGGGCTTCAATCCGGCCCGCCGCTTTCCATTTCTCCGGTCGAGAGGTTGATTGCCATGAGCAAGTCAGAAACGATGTGGATTGCCTTCCCTAACGGGGGCACCCTGCCGAAAGACATCACCAAGTCCAGCGAGCGGAAAGTTGGTCCGCATGAAGCGGTGCGCGTGCCGCTTGCCTATGGCAAGCACCTGATCGAAGACCGTTTCGCCTACGAGGCCGAAGAGCCGAAGAAGGCCAAGGTTGAACGCGGCGGCGGTTCGAAGATGGATATCGCCAAGCTGGAAAGCGCTGTTTCGCAGGCCGAACTCGACCTGACCAACGCCGTCGACGACGCCGCCCGGCAAACCGCCGAACAGGCGCTCAACGCGGCGAAGGATGAACTCGCCAAAGCGCAGGGCTGACAATGGACTGGGGCGCGGCCGAGGCGAAACTGGAGACAGTTGCCGCCTCGGTCTTCGACAAGGATGAACTGCTTGTCCTGCCGCGCAAGGAAGGCGTCAGCGTCAACCAGCCGCGCGTCGAGGACGGCAGCCGGGCAGCATTCAGCGCGCGCGGCACGTTCGAGACCGGCGTGCCGGCGCTTACAGCTTCCGGCCGCTTTGCCGGCGATCCTTCCGGCAAGGCGCTCCCCGTCAGTTTTGAGGCCGTCGTGACCGCACATGTGGCCTACTGGCCTCATGTTCCCGGCCGTGGCGACCGTATGACGGTCGGCGGCAAAAGCTACGACATCATGAATGTCGACAGGGACGGCACGCAGCGCTCCGTCTTTTACCTCAACAGCAGCCGGTAAGGGTTCATGTTTTCCGCCGAAGCCCTGCGCCTCGCCGCAATCGAGGTGGTGACGCCCTATGCCGCGTTGCTGGCTGGCACCGGCTTTCCGACGCTCGCCGGCAAGCGGGCTTATGACAGCCGCAGCGTCGCGGTCGGCGACCTCGACGAGGCGCTGGCCTATACGCCGGTCCTGTCATTCTACACCGCATCAAGCCGGATCGCGCAGCGCGGCGACGCCGCCGCATTCGACGACGGCGAATGTGAAGCGGTGCTGGAAATCGTCGCAGAACTCGCCGTGGCCGAGAAGGACGAAGAGAACGTTGCCTATGCCGACGCCATGGCGGGCGACGATCCTGAGGCGCGCCTGGTCCTTGCGGCGCTCGTCTCGCAGGTCATCTACCTTTTGACCGAAGCGGACGCGGGCGAACTGTTCCGCAAGTTCCATCTTGGCATTCGTCGCATCGAGGAAGAGCCGTTCGCCGTGCCGAACCTCGGCCTGCGCTGGCAACGCACCACGATCAGGCTCACTTGCGGCATTCCGCAGGACCGTTTCGACCGCGTCAATGGCGGGCTGCCGGAGCCGGTGAAGGGGCTAGCGGCAGCTCTGCCGGAAGGTTCCTACGCGCGCACGAAACTTGCCGCGCTCGCCGCCCATTTCGAGGGACAGGCCCCGACGCCTCTGGCTGGGACAGCCATTTATACCGCGCCCGGTACCGACCCGATCGCCTCCACAGGAGACCTTGATGCCTAAGCGTTATCGCCTTGCCGACCCGGCCTGTATGGTTCCGATGCCGGATCGCGGCGGCCGGCTGTTCACCCAGTCGCCGGACGGCGAAAGCATCGATCCGGAAGATCCTTTCTACATGGCGCTGATCGCCGACCGCAACATTGTCGAGGTGGCAGATGTACCGGTGCCAGCCACCGCCAATCAACCCGCCGCAGAGCCGCGCGGCAAGAGCAAAGGGAAATAGAGATGCCCGTGTTCAACACCATCCCCGGCAACATCGTCGCGCCGATCTTCACCTTCGAGATCAATTCCGGCGGCCAGTTCGAAAACGCGGCGCGTCTTCTGCTGGTTGGCCACAAGATCGCGGCCGGCAGCGCCGCGCTCGACGTCCCGGTCATGTGTTCGTCGACGCTCGAGGCGAGGCAGCTTTTCGGAGCCGGCTCGATGCTGGACGATATGATGCGGCTTGCGCGCCGCAACGCGCCGGCGCAGGAAATCTGGTGCCTGCCGGCAACGGAGACCGGTACCGCCGAAGTGCGCACCATCACGGTCAATTCTGTGCCGGCTGCAGGCGGCTATGGCGTCATTGAGGTTGCCGGCGAGACGATCGGGATAACAATCGCCGCCGGCGATACCGCGGCAATTGCTGCCGCAGCGCTCAATGCCGCGATCAACGGCTACTGGAACCCGCTTACCGAAGCGTCCCTGCCATACACGTCGGCCGTTGCCGGCGCGGTGGTGACCTTGACCGCGCGGCACAAGGGCCTCGCACTCTCGGACATCGATATCGCCGTTCCTGTCCTGACAGGCGCGAATGCGTTCACCGGCAATGTCACATTCGCCACCACCACGGCAGGCGTCGGCAGCCCCGACCTGTCCGCAGGATTGGCAGCTCTCGGCGACGATCCGTTCGACTGGATCGTGTCGCCGTTTGCGGATGTAACCAATGTCGGGCGCTACAAGGCGCTGTTGTCCGACGTGGCCGGACGCTGGGCATGGAACCGGCAGGTCTACGGCCACGTCTTCTACCCGCAGACCGACACCATCGCCAATCTGACCACTGCAGGACTGGCGCAGGACAATCGCCATATCAGCCTGATCCCGCGTCCGTCGGCGGCATCGGTGCCACAGCCTTCCTGGCAATGGGCGGCGGCGATTGTGGCGCGCATCGTGCCGTGGCTTGCGGACGGTTCCACCGGCAATGTCTCGCGCAACCAGACGGGATTGTCGGTCGAGGGCATCGCACCGCCGCGCGACCGGTCGAAATGGTATGGCTATGCCACGCGCGACGCTTTCCTGCGTTCCGGCGTCTCGACCTGGTCCGTCGACCAATCTGGAAGGGTGCTGATCGACAAGATGATCACCATGCAGCGCACGACGCTGGGCGCGCCCGACACGACGTTCCGCGATGTCCAGAAGATCGGGCAACTGGTCTATGCGCTGCGCAAGTTCCGCACCGACCTGATGTTCGAACACGGCCAGAAGGCGATCGCGAACGACAATCCCGGCAATGTGCAGTCCGTTTCGACGACTCGGGATATCGCCGCCACCTTCATGCACTCCTACCAGTCCATGGTGCTGACCGGTGTGCTGGAGAACGCGGACGAAGCCGCCAAGCAGTTGCGGGTCGAGCGCAATGCCGACAATCCGAACCGTGTCGACATCTATGCCCCGATCGACATGGTGAACCCGCTCGACATCGTGGCGGCGAATGCCGTGGTCTATTCGCAATTCCGCCAAGCTGCGTGATTGCACGCGACGGCCGGACGGTCGCCGCAACTTCTAGAACAATCATCGATCAGGAAAGGACAGGATCATGGCCGGACGCGATTTCGGCGGCAGGATCACCGTGACCGGCTCGCCCGGCTACCGGCTCTCGCTGCGCGGCACCGTCAATATTCTCGGCGCGCATCAATCCAACGACGCGGTCACCAATCAGGACGGGAGCGTCGACCGCATCATCACGCCGGATGCGCCGGGCGCGGAGGTGGTTTTTGCCGATGACGGCATCAACTACGACCAGCTTCTCAACGCCGACCGCCACAACATCACCATCGTCGAGGAAAAAACGGGCGTAACGCATATGTTCACGTCAGCCTTCTGGACCGGCAAACCCTCGGCCAACCGCATCAATGGCGAGCTTTCCCAGCTCGGTATCCGTGCAGATTCCTACCGGAAGCTCGGCTGATGTCCGAAAAGGTGGTTCCGCTGTCGCGGAAATACGAAGCACACGGGCAGACCTTCGACAGCGTCACTTTGCGGGCGCCAAAGCTGCGCGACCATATCGCCATCGGCGATCCGGTCGAGGTGCATTCTGGTCCGGACGGGCAGGGCCGTTTCGTGATCGAGCATCTTGATCGCATCGAGGCCTATCTCGACCGGCTGCCCGTCGCCGGCAAGCCCGGGCGGGAATGCCTCGACGATCTCGACCTCGTCGACTCGATTGCCGTGAAGGATGCCGTGACGGGTTTTTTTACGGAAGCGCACAAACGGCGCGCCAAGCTGACGAACTCGTCTTCCGGGCCGGACAGCGGATCGACGTGATCGGCGACCTCGATTTCGATGAAATCGGCCGATGGTTCGACCGGTTTGTGAACTGGGCCGAGCGAACAAGGGTGAAGCGTGGCTAACCGCGAGATCGAGGCAATCCTCAAGATCAGCTCGAAGCTGGGTTCCATGCGAGCCTTGCAGACGCTGCAGAAGGAACTGGGTAAGGTCGACCGGCAGGCAAAGGCCTTCACCCGGTCGCAGACGCTCATGGCGTCGACAAGCAGCCGGGCAATTGCCGCCTCGATGCGCCTGTTGGCGCCGACGGCCATTGCCTATGGGCTCAAGAACAGCGTTACCGCCTATGCGGCGGTCGAGCGGCGGCTGAACCGGATCGCGGTCAACGCGGGCAAGGGTCGTGACGCAGTTGACGGCATGTTGAAGACGATCAACCGGACCAGTCGCGACTACGCGATCAGCCAGGATGAGGTGACATCGGGTCTGGAGACGCTTGTCGCGGCCGGACGCTCGGCTGAGGACGCGATGAGCTTCCTGCCTGCCGTCGCCGCAACAGCCCAAGCGGCTGGGGCCGATATCGCCGATATTGCCACGACGGCGGATGCGGTCGGCAATTCCTTCGATATCGCCGGCGACAGGATGCAACGCGCCTTCGATATCCTGGTGACGGCCGGCAAGCAGGGCAAGTTCGAACTCAAGGACATGGCGCAGTATCTGCCCTCGATGGCGCCGGCCTTTGCCGCCCTTGGGTATCGAGGCGAAAAGGGCCTCGCGAAGCTTGCGGCGATGCTCCAGACGATCCGCCAGCGCACCGGCTCGGCAAGCGAGGCGGCGACCGCGGCACAGAACATCTTCCAGAAAATGGAGAGCGACGAGACAGTCAAGAAATTCGCCAAGTTCGGCATCGATCTCCGGAAGGAACTGGGCCAAGCCCGCAAAGAGGGCCGCGACCTAGTCGATGCGTTCCTCGATCTTGCTCAGAAAGCGACAAAGGGCGATTTGTCGAAGATCCCTCAATTGTTCACCGATGCCCAGTTCCAGGTTGGCATGCGTGCATTGCTGCAGGGTCGAGAGGACATGGAAGGTTTCCAGCAAGCCCTTGCCAATGTCGATGGGGCAACGCTGCAGGACCTCGCCCAGATCCTTGCAGACAATCAGTCCAAGCTCGACCGTATGGCTTCGTCGTGGGATCGGTTCAAGACATCGCTCGGAACCACCGTTTCAAACCCGATCTCGCAGGCGCTGGACGGAGTGAGCAACTTCCTCGATTTTGACGAGGCGATCACACAAGGCTTGACCAAGCGCGGGCTGAACCCCAGCCAGCAAAGCATCTGGCGCGCGCGCAACTGGTTCGATTCAGAAGCGCGGGGGCTGGTTGCTTTCGAGGGCGGGTGGCGTTCCGAAGAGGGTAAGAAAGCAGAGGCCGGCCTAATGGCTGTCTCGCCCGAACTGCCATCGAGGCGGCAGGATGCCGCCGCATCTCACCTTGATGTAAGGAATCTCCCGGCGCTGGTTCCAATACCAACGCCGCGACCGAACCCAAACATGGTGTTGCCGGAGCTGCGTTACGACAGGTTTGTCGCGCCGTCACCCGAAGGCATGCGTCAGCAGGCAGCAGCCGACGAACAGAGCCGGATCGCGGCGCTTGATGCCGCACAGCCCGGTGGCATCCGCGAAGCCATGATGGGTGAAGCCGGCGATGCCCTGAAGGATGGGGGCGATCAGGCTGCCCAGTCGATCAAGCTTGCGGGCACCAGTCTCGGTAACGCGGGCGACCAGGCAGGCAGCGCCATATCGAGCGCGGCCGACGCCATCGTGCGAGCCGGAGAGCAGGCCGCCGCTGCCATCCGAGCGGCTGCGGCCGATCTGATGCGGCCG
This sequence comes from Mesorhizobium sp. FG116, assembly GCF_057809835.1. NCBI lineage: Bacteria > Pseudomonadati > Pseudomonadota > Alphaproteobacteria > Hyphomicrobiales > Phyllobacteriaceae > Mesorhizobium > Mesorhizobium sp. FG116. The sequence goes on along the minus strand of NZ_JBMDKS010000020.1, from coordinate 27,835 downwards.
ATCGGCAGCCTTGGTGGCCGCTCGTCGGGGCAGTTGGCCACCGGCAACCCCGGACGCACGATGCCCAATGCGGGCCGCTTGCCTGGCCCCGTTTGATCCGAGAGGAAAGTCATGGCGAGGAACTGGCTTGGCACGCTGCGGCGGGCATCGTTTCGTGGCGTCTCATTCCACGTCGAGGCCGAAGACGGCACTGTCGGCCGCCGCATTGCGGTGCACGACATTTCGGGTGGCGCAGCGCCGGTCACCGAAGACATGGGCGTGCTGGCCCGGGGTTTCTATCTACGGGCCTACGTTGCGGGCGACGCGGCTGACAGAGCGGGTCACGCACTGGAAGCTGCGTGCGCGGCACCGGGGCCGTCGCTTTTGATCCTGCCGATCGATGCTGCTCGCATGATGCATTGCGTCAGTTGCCGACGGCATCGCGAACGCGACCAGGCGGGTTACCTCGCCTACGACCTCGATTTCGTACAGGCGGGCGTAGCGGCAGCCTCGGCGGGAAACGCGCTTGCAGGTCTACGTTCCATTTTCGTAGCCGGGGCGGCGATCGCCGCAGCGGCGTTGGCGGGATTGTAAGTCATGGACGAGACGTTCACCCTGCTTCTCGACCTTGCCGATCGCCTTGTCAGCGATGGTGAGGACCTTGCCCGCGTGTCAGGCTTCGCCGCTGCCGGGACGAATGCCGCGGCGCTTGATCTAGCACGCCTCGTCGGGGAGGCGGCGGAGCCCTCATCGCTTGTCGACGCCGTCAGCAAGCTCGATCCTGATGGCGTGGCGGCACGCTACTGTCTCGCTGTCGCCAGTTGCTTTGCAGCGGTGCGAGCCGACTATCCGTCCCGGCAGGATGCGATTGCGGCGCGTGCGCGGCTGTCGGATGAGGTTGCCGCTATCTATCCTCTCCTTGGGCAGGCTGGTGCGGATGCGGTTGACTTCCTGGTGATGCTCTCTGGGGCCGCCGTGCGCGCCCTGTCGGATATCGCAGCCAGCCGCGCTCCGCTAGTGCGCGTCGAAACCAACGTATCGCTGCCTTCGACCGTGCTGGCGTACGATCTTTACGCGGCACCGGAACGTGCAGCCGAGCTTGTGCAGCGCAACAGAAGCGCCACCCCGCTGATCATGCCCGCGACACTCGAGGCGGTTGCAACCTGATGCTCGAAGACGTCAAGTTCATTGCAGGCGGCAAGGTTCTTCAGCATAGATCGTGTTCGCTGTCGGCATCGGCCGAAGAGGCGGTCCGGAGCGCCAGTTTCGAAGTGGCGTGGACCGGTTCCGGCCTGCCATGCATGCCTGACGATACCTCGACCATCACCGTTTCCGGCGAGCTTTGGGGAACCGGCTACGTCCGCGATGTCAATGGGCAGCACAATGCCACCGACAGGGTCTACCAGATCAGCTTCGTCTCGCGCACCTGCGATGCGACCGAATGCTCCATCGATCACGCGACCATGCTGGCGAGCGATGTCGACCTTGTCGGGGTTGCAGAGACCTTCGATACCCTTGGCATCGGCGTGGAAGGCTCGCCGAAGACCGAGAAGAAGCGCGTTCATAAGGTTGTGCCGGGCGAAAGCCTGTTCGATACGCTCGAGGCTGAAGCGCGCTCGCAAGGCGTCCTGATCCACGACACGCCGCAGGGCAAGCTGAAGCTGGCCGACAAGCCGGAAGGGCGGCACGGTAGCGGTCTGACGCTTGGCGTCAACATCATCGAGGCGTCCGGCCAATTGAGCGGAGCAAAGGCCTTTTCACCGATCAAGGTGCGCGGACAGGCGAGCGAAGGGGTTAATGCGTCGGCTCTGCGCCCCGAAGTCGAGACGCGGGGCTCGGCAAAGCGGAAGCGGCCGCTGATCGTTTTGCAGGAAGGTGAGAGCACATCCTCCCGTTTGAAGCGCCGGGCCGACTGGGAGGCGCGGCGGGCGTCGGGCGACGGCATTTCTGCGACGGTGACGACGCCCGGCTGGCGCGACGGTGCGGGCCGGTTGTGGACGCGGAATTTTCTTGTTCCTGTCGACGATGCTTGGCTGGGGATAGAGCAGGACATGATCATCGCCGCGGTCAACCTGCGACAGGATGGACGAGGCGGCACCGTGGCGGAATTGACGCTTAAGGATCCGCGCTCGCTTGGCGGCGAAAATCCGCGCGGCAAATCCAGCGATGCCTGGGCGGCGCCGGAGACTGCCGAACCAGACTATCGCGAGGACGCCGATGTTTGACGCCAACCTGACCCGGATGGAATTCGACGGCACGGTGGCGCACCGGGATGGCCAGCAGTTCGTCGACGGTCGCGGCTTTGCCGGCGACCGTTTCGAGCGCGCCCACAGGATAGAGCCGCACGGCTTTGCCAGTTGGCCAGTCAAGGGCGGTATCGGCGTTGTGCTGGGCACACGCGGCCGCAGGGACGCAGCCTACATTCTGGGCGGCGAACATCCCGTCTTGCGGCCGCAGATCGCCGAGGGCGGCACTGCAATCTACGATCATGCCGGCAACATCGTGTCGGTGGTGATGGCCGAACTGCGGATCGTGCACTCGACCAAGGTGACGATCGTTGCGCCGGAGATCGTGCTCGATGGCAATGTCAGGCTCGGCGGCGAGGATGCCGACCGGCCGGCCTCAGCACAAGGCACCGTCGACAGCGCAGGCCACATTGAGGCCGACAATTTCGCGGCCAAGGTCTGGGTGAAGTGATGCGCATCGTTCCGATAACAGGGCCGGCGGAACCGCTGCTCGACCCGGAATTGGTGTGGAACGGCCGGATCGGCGACCTTGCGCTGACCGACCTTGCCGATCCGGTCAATCCGGGCGGCTTGCGCAACGGTCATGCGATTACGACCGCCGTTCTGATCTGCCTGATGACCGATCAGCGCGTCGAGCCCATCGAATTGCGCGACGGCGATGCAAACCGGGGCTGGGCAGGGGATGCATTCGACCTTGTAGATGGGGAAACGCCGCTCGGTTCGAAGCTGTGGCTTCTCAGGCGGCGGGCACTGACGGCCGAGATCGAAGTGCTGGCGCGCGACTATGCGCGAGAAGCCTTGCAGACGCTGATCGATCAAGGCGTGTTCGTGCGCGTCGACGTTGAAGCCTTAGCGATCCGTGCCCAGTCAAGGCTGGAAATCACGGTCGCCGGTTATGGCCGTGACGGGGTGCGGACTTACGAGCAGCGCTACGCCGTTTTGTGGGAACACGTTTAAGCTTAGGGAAAACACCATGGGTTATCCGGTTCGCACGCTGGCGACGATCTCGCAAAGCGTGCGCGGCGCCGTGCGCCAATACCTGCCCGGCACGGATGCGAGCCTTAAGCAGAACGTGCTTACCGTTATCGGCAAGGTCCAGTCCTTGCTGGCTTTCGAATACGAGTTGCGGCTGCAATGGCTCTACGACCAGTTGTTCCTGACTTCGGCAACGAGCGAGGCGATCGTTGTGCTTCAGGCAGCCGAGTACGGGGTGCTGCGCAAACCTGCCGCGGCCGCCAAGGGCGTCATTTCCGGCATGGCCGAGCCGAACATCATCTATCCGTCCGGCGTACGCTTCGTTTCCGGGGCGCAGACCTATATTACCACGGAGCCATTCGTGGTGGATGCGCTCGGCAACTATTCGGCCAAGGTTCGCGCCGAAAAGCCGGGCGAGATCACCAATCGCGACAATGGAGCGGTGTTGACCCTTGTCGACCCCTCGCTCTACCCGGATATCGCCACGACAGCCTTTGTCGATGCCGGCGGGCTGGGCGGCGGGGCGGACATCGAGACGGTCGAGGATCTGCGCCAGCGCGCTTTGCGCCGCAAAAGGACGCCGCCGCAGGGCGGGGCGCTGTCGGACTACGAGCGCTTCGCGCTCGACGTGCCTGGCGTGGTTGGTGCATGGGCAAGGAAGTTCGCCAACGGCAACGGCGTGGTCGGCACTTGGGTGCTGTTCAAGGGACGTGAAAACGGCATTCCGACGCAGGCCGACATCAATGCAGTGCAGGCATATATCGACGAACGCCGGCTTGTACGTGTGGATTTCCATGCGGTGGCGCCGCGCGCGATGCCTGTCGACCTGAAGATTGCGCTTTCGCCGGATACGGCAACGACGCGCGCGGCGGTGACTGCGGCGCTGGCGTCATTCTTCGACGCGACTACTCGACTTTCGCGCATTCGGCCAAGCCTGCCTGACGATCCGTTCATCCTGCCGATCGCGTGGATTTCAGAGGTGATCTCGACAACCCCGGGAGAGGCCAGTCATACGGTCATGGAGCCGGCGGCGAACCTGGTGTTCGCACCCGGCGACCTGCCTGTCCTCGGTACGATCGAGTGGTCTTGACGTCATGTCGCGACACTTCGTGAATTCCGCGTGGGTGGACTACTACGCGGCCGATGGCGGACCGGTGAGGATCGTCGACTGCAGCGAGCCCGATGACGGCATCCTGGTCGACACACGCGATGTGCTGTCCGACCCGGAAGTCGAGACGTTGTTGCCTTCGGGACTTGCCCTATGGCCGCGCGGGGCGGCATGGGGAACACCTGACGGTGAAGCGCCTTCGACTTCAACGGTGATCGCCGGGCTGACGCGCGTTCTGCTGGCGCCGTTCGCCGAACTCTATGGAAGGGCGTGGAGGATCAGCGAGGAATCTCGTGCCTCGACAATCGTCGACAGCCTATCTGACTGGGAGGAGGAGTACGGCCTTCCGGATCCTTGCGTCAGCGTCGACCAATCCGAAGAGCTCCGCCGCAAGGTGTTGCGGGCCCGGGTGCGGTCGCTTGCGACAATCACTCCGGCCGATGTCGTCAAGCTGGCGGCTTCGCTCGGCTATGTCGTGGCGCTCGAAGAGCCGATCTCGTTTCTGGCCGGCGAAAGCGGTTGCGGCGAGGGCGAAGTGGCGTCGGCCATGCTTGATCTGCAATGGCTGGTTCACCTTCATGACCTTCCGACGACGGAGTTCGAGACCGGCATTGGTGAGGCCGGCATCACGAGACTGCTCGATTTCGACATAGGCACGATCGAGTGCGCGGTGCGACGCATCGCGCCGGCCTGGACCTATCCGATTTTCAGCCTCGCGCCGTTGCCGATCGGGTTCGTTCTTACGACCGAGGCGGGCATCCGCATCGTTACCGAAAACAACGCGGCGTTGCTTGCCCCGTTCACTCCGGCCGCCTGATCACTAGGAGATACCGATGAAATACAATCAACCGCCGGGCATGGCGGAGGGTGCGCCATATATTGACGGTGACCGCAGTTCAGGCACCAAGGGCTCAATCGTGCCCGCGGCGGCTATCGAACACCCCCAGCGCGAACTGAACCACCTGATCGATTTTGCTGGACTAACACCGGCCATCGACGATCTAGAACAGGTGCGGAAGGCAATCGAAGCTCTGATCGCCGCGGCCACCGGTGGTGGCGACACTTCGCAGTTTCTGCTTGTTTCGCAGGCGAGGGCCAGGCTTCCGATCTTCCCCGAGATTTCGACCGCGGATGGCAGGATCAATGTCAGCAGCCCTGGCGCGGGGACGGTGCTCGTGCCGCCGGCGGTTTCCTTTCAGCATCGGGGCATTTTTCCGGTCAACACGAGCAGCTACGACGAGCCCAGCCGGACATTCGCCACCTTGGCGAACAAGACCTATCACCTGCGCTGGAACCCGGTCGACGGCTTTGGCCTGAAGGATGTTGCAAATCCGGCCTACAATCCGCTTGCCAAGGCAGAGTCGGCGATAGATTTCGACAGCACTTATGACGATATGCTGGTTTCGAGGGTCGTCACCAACGCAGGCAACGTGGCCACGATCACTGGCCTGATGAACAAGAACGTCATGACCGCCAACGGCTATGGTGCGTCTGCGCCACTTGGTGCGGCGGGATACGATCCCGTCAATCCGTCCCTGTTGTGGGAGGTCGGGATCGACCCTAACACAGTGACGCGCTTCGAGACGCAATTCATCAACTGGTCGCGTCGGCCGGAAACATACATCACCGCATTAGGAAGCCTTAGGACTGCGTCGCCGGTGACCGAGCTGACGCTCGGCGTTCGGCCTCTTAGCAGGTATGCCGTGGCGGTTTGGGCCCACGGCGACCACGGGCATTCCACAGCATGGGCAGCGAGGGCTTGATCCGTGGCAGATATCCGCATTGATGAACTGCCCGAGATAGCTGCTCCTGGATTGAACTATGTCGTTCCCGCAATGGGCGAGGGTGCGGCCGGGAAGCTGACGATCCCCCAGATATTAGCGGGTTTCCATCTTTCTGCCGAAGGCCTTGCGCTTGATGACGACGATGAGTTCGGGTACGGCGATAGCAACGCATCTTGGCTACCGAAACGGATAAGTTGGGCCAATCTGAAGGCGGGAATTGCATCCGCTTCAATGACCTTGGCCAGCAAAACGCTGACCGCACCCAAGATCAACGACGCTTCTGCGACCCATCAGTATATTTTAGTGCCGTCCGAGTTGGCCGCCAACCGGAACGTCACGCTTCCGCTGCTGACCGCGAATGACGAGTTCGTGTTCAAGGATTTTGCGCAGACGCTCAACAACAAGACGATCGGCGATGCGCTGCAAGGCACGCTTCTCGCCGGTTCCATTTTCGGCCTCATACTGTCGAACAACGTCGCCGATGCGACGAATGACATCGACGTAGCACCTGGATGGGCAGCCAGCGACAATGCGGTTCCCGCTCTCATGGTGCTAGCGGCGGCCCGTACGAAACGCCTCGATGCGGCATGGGCGGTTGGCAACAACCAAGGCGGCCTCGACACAGGTGCGATTGCCAACACGACCTATCATGTCTGGCTTATCCGTCGCCCGGATACCGGCGTTGTCGATGTGCTTTTTTCCGCCTCGGCAACGGCGCCAACGATGCCTGCGAACTACACGCAAAAGCGCTATCTCGGCCCCATTGTACGGGCCTCTGCTGCCATTCGTGGCTTCAGGCAGTCTGGCAACTTGTTCATGTGGAACACGAAGATTGCAGACCGGAACAGCACTGCGGCGTTTGCCGCGGCGCTGCTGACGCTAAGTGTTCCGACCGGCATCAATGTGAAGCCGATTGTTGAGGACATCGCGTCTGTCAATGTAAGTTCGACCGCGACAATCTCCATCGGTGGCGCTGCCTCCGGCGGCGTAGAAATGCAGATTGCATCCTTGGCTTCCGGCAGCGGGGCTGGCCTCCCTGGAGTGGCAAATCCGCCCCCGGTCTTTGAAACCAACACCAGCGGTCAACTTTACTATCAGGTCGTCGTTTCTAGCGGATCCTTCAGCGTCAACACGTTGAACACATTGGGCTTTATTTTCGAGAGGGGCAGGTAGATGGTCTTTGCAGAACGCAGCACAGGAAACGAGATTGTCGGCCTCTATGCGATGGCCCAGCCGGGATTTGCGGAGGAGGAGCTGGCGGACGACGATCCTGAAGTAGTTGCTTTCAGCAATCCGCCTGTGCCGCCAAGGGTGATAGTTCTCTATCCGGTTGATCTTTGGTCGCGGCTTACGAACACAGAAGCCGAACAGGTAGAGGCGGCGATGATGGGGCAACCGGTCCGGGTGCAGAACATTTTCAGAGCCGCTTCCTCATACAGAAGCGACCATGAGCTATGGGCGCTTCTTCAATCCGTTGCGGTAACGCTGTTCGGAGAAGCTCGCGCCGCTGAAATACTAGCGGCATCGTGAGCCTCGATGATTGCCCGGCGGCGCGATACAAGATGCTTCCCAATCGCCTGGCCGGGGACTTCGACAAACCTATAGAGCACACTGCCCACGATGATGGATGGGGCCAGCGCCATCGAGCCGGCCACGAGCACTTTTGTTTGCCATGCAACATCCCATGCTTGCAGAAAAGGCGTAAGCGGTGATGCAAAAATCAACAGCGGATGAATGAGGTAGACACTGTAGCTCACCAAACCGAGGTAGAGTGTCGTGCGGTTGACCAGAACAACTACAGGCTTCAGGGCTTGGGATAGGACCAGCGCCATAAAGGAAGCTCCCCATATCGCGATGGAAATGGCCTCTGGTGGCGTAAACATCGCCGTTTCCGCGCCGATTTTGGGGTGTATGGCGACCGCGATGGCCACGCCAAACACGCTTAGTGCGAGGCAGGTCTTGGCGACCAAAGCACGACTGTGATCTGGAATTGTCTCGTAGATGCGAAAGGCCAGCATCCCAAAAAGAAAATACGGTGCATTTGTTATTGGGTGCGTCAAATAGAAGTATGGGCGGGGTTCAGTAACGAGTGTCGAAAACCACCGGTAGACGAAAATAGAAAGCAAAGTGATGGCAGCGCATCCTAATATTGACCGCATTCTAACGAGAAAAGGAAACGCTGCATAAAAGAGCATTTCTATCCCGATTGACCAGCCGGCGGGAACAACGCTGTTTTGCGATCCTGGTGTCAGACTGAAGAGAAATGTCGCGCTTAGTAGAATTTTTTCGATGCCTGGCCTCGGTAAATCCCACCACGACAAGTAGACGAGCCACGCCACGATCATTGTGTAAAACAATGGGGCAATGCGTGCGAAGCGACGGATAGCGAATTCGGTCAGACTGCCGCGAGCCGAAAAGCCTGATCTGTAGCGAAACGACATCGAAAATGCACTGATAATGAAGAACAGCGGCACACCCATGGCGAAAAATTTGACAAAGACACCGTGGGGAATGCCGATGTCATGGATGTATGCGGAGTGAAGGACGACAATGGCACATGCCGCAATGCCACGGAGTGCGTCCAAACCTTCAACGCGTTCTAGCTTCATCGACTATTCCCCCCGCGACATCATATGTACAGCCGTTTGGCTGAAATCTTAACTGGTTGGGTCGTCGTCTTAGGTCGAAAACGTATGAACAAGATCAGGGCGCGCAACTGCCTGAAATGCTTCGTGGAATCTCGCCGCGCCAACGTCGGGAAATAGGGGCCCGAGTTTGTCAAATAGGTAATGTTCATCAGTCGTAATGCGGGGAAAATTGACGAAGGTCGCAGGAATATCGTTGCGCACTAGGGCCTCAACAAGCGCGGCAAACTTCTTCGCAAGAACATTTTCCTGATTGTCGCCAACCGTTGTGTCCCAAAGACCCCCTGCAACGGGCTCTCCATCTGTTTGGCCTGTGGTCTCGAGTTGGACCAGTCTTCGGCTGGCTGCCGCGCTTGCAATATCGCGGACAGGAACGATCACATGTTGGAATATAAAACCCGACGCGAGCAAATCATCTATGTGGTCGCACAGGTACGGGCTCTTGACGATAGTTGGGCCATTGCGGTCAAAAATATCCCATTCTAGGCCGGCTCTTGCTTTGGGGAAGTAGGCGATCTCAGTGGACTTGGGTGGGGAATTGGGAAAGCCTGTATCCAGCCCTAGTTCTGTCATGAACTGCATCAGAAAGGTCGTCCCCGCCCGGCCCGTCCCCGTGATATAGACGCGGCCTCTTTCTTTGGATGCGAAAAGTTTGCGCAGCCTCTCAATCATGCCTGGTCCTTCCTTCTTTCGTGGGTGGGACACCATCTGCGCCGCGCGTCAGGCCGGACTGCGCGGTGGTTGTCCCTTCTAGGCAGGCTAGACGAGCTGAACAAGCTCAAAGAACCCTCTTGAGCCCAATCCCACACAACGTCTGGGACCGCCAAAAGGAATGAACGCAGGCCACGATACCGAATGGTGGGCGGGCAGGGTGGCCCCCAACAGCGCCGCCGGTACGCCGGCAACGCCGTCGACGTGGCCGGGATCACGACGCAACGCAAGCACGGATGGCAACTGATGACATGCAACGAGGCCGAAACGGCTCCGATACGGCCCGGCTATGGCTGGGCGATCACGCTGCAGGGGGTAGCCGGGATGTTCCCGGCAGGGGCGACATATCGGGCTGAGTGCCGCAAGAAGCCTTCCGACGCTTCGGCGCTGTTTTCACTGACCACGGCCGACAACGAGCTGTTGCCGCAGGATGACAAGCTGATGCTGTCGATTCCGGGTGAGAAAACCGCGACATGCGCCGCCGGCATTGTAGGTCTCGACATCGTCCGCACCGATGTCGAGCCGGAAGCCTACCAGAACATCGAACTGACCATCCAGGTCGCCTTGCCCTACACGAAGGCGGTGGGGCAATGACCAGCATTGCCGTTCGCCGACCCGCGCAGGGCGTCCTCAAGGTGCGCAGTGCCGACAACGCCGTGAAGGTGGAGATCGGGCTGCCACCCGGCCAGCCTGGCGCGAAGGGTGAGCCGGGGAAGGTCGTAGAGATGACGCAGGCGGAGCTTGCGGCACTTGCCGGCGAGGATGCGCTACCGGACCGGACCATCATCCACGCCACCGACACCGGCATCCTAGCCGTGCCGCTGACCGCGTCGACCTGGCGCGAATACCGACCGATCCATATCGGACCTGATGAACCGGCGGATACAGCCGCCATCTGGCTGCAAACCACTTAAAAGGAGAGAGACGATGACTGTGCAGAACTCAGTGGCCGTGCGCAATGCGCGACTCGATGCCTTCGAAACCACCGTGGGCACGTCGCCCATCCTCAAGATCAGAACGGGTGCGCAGCCGGCAAACTGCGCCGCCGCCGATGCCGGCACGGTGCTTGCGACGCTCACGCTGCCTTCCGACTGGATGGCCAACGCCTCTGGCGGCACCAAGGCCAAATCCGGTACGTGGCAGGACCCAGCAGCGGACGCGACTGGCACGGCGGCCCACTACCGCATCTATGCATCTGATGGCGTTACCTGCCATGAGCAAGGCAGCGTCACTGCCAACGGTGGCGGTGGTGACCTCACCGTCGACAATGTGTCGTTCGCGGCGGGCCAGAACTTCACGATCACGGGTTACAGCCGCGCTGCCGGCAACGCCTGATCGGGGTGATTTGTGCCTGTAGCGCCTGTCCAATCAGCGAAGGGCACATCGACCCTAGCCACGGTCACAGCATCGTTTCCGGTCGCCACGACGGCGGGGAACGTGGTTGTCCTGACCATTGCCGCCGATGATTACAACGACAATCCCGGTGCCGGATGGACCCAATCCGCCGGTATGGAGCAACTGGTCAATCACGGCGGCTACCTGTGGTGGCGGAAATCAACCGGCGAGACGAGCTTTCAGTACACGATAGGGTCCGCCACCAATTCATCGTGGACAATCGCGGAGTATTCAGGGCTAGACGCATCCCCATACGACCGGTCTGCGGGCCAATCTGCCAACGGTTCCGATAAGACTTACACCACGCCGGGCCTGACACCGCCAGCCGGCGATTATTTGATGGTGGCTGCGGTCAATTTCAACCGAAACAGTTCCAGCCAAGCCGGCAACACCGTCACCGGATGGACCAATTCGTTTACCGCCCTGCAGGATATCGGCTCGGGCGGCAGTGGCAGCAATTGCACTACATCCCAAGCTTACCGGACGGTCACGGCAAACGGATCGACAGCCTATTCGACAGGCGCGACATCCAGCATTGATGTGCACAGCGCATCCGGCCTCATCATCGCCTTCAAGGTGGCGAGCGGCGGGAGCGGGATATCGGGTTCCGCGTCGATCACCGAAGATGCCGACACAGCTTCGGGAACCGGCGCACTCGACATTGCCGGCGCGGCGTCGATAACTGAAGCATCTGATACCGCCACTGGCACCGGAACGCTTGATGTTCAGGGTGCGGCTTCGGTCACTGAAGCGGATGACACCGTTGCCGGCGGCGGTGCGCTCGACCTGTCCGGGTCGGCAACCGTCACAGAGAATGACGACGCGGCTACCGGAACAGGCTCGGGCGACGTTTCAGGTGCCGCGACCATTAGCGAGGAAGGTGACGTTGCTTCAGGGTCGGGAACACTCGACCTTACCGGCACATCTGCCATCGTTGAAACAGACGATGCCGCCTCAGCCGCGGCCACGCTAGAAATTTCGGGTGCCGGCGTCGTTCAGGAAGACGATGACAGCGTAGGTTCGACCTCGACGGTTGCGATCATCGGCGCGGCGGACATCACCGAGGATGACGATGTCGTCGCGGCTACGTCCGGCGGCGGGGTCGCCGGGTCTGCGAATGCCGCAGAAGACAATGACGCGGTTGCCAGCACCGGTGTTGTCGCCATTGCGGGCACTGGCAGCGTCCAGGAGGCCGACGATGACGTCACCTCTGGCGCATCGCTTGCGATCACGGGCGGTGCGGATGTTGCCGAGGATGATGACGTTGTTGCAGGTTCCGCGGCCGGTGGCCTGACAGGAGCTGCTGCAGTCACCGAAGACGACGATGTCGTTACCGCCGCCGGCGTGGTTGCCATTGCCGGACATGGGACGGTCGCGAAAGACGATGACAGCGTGGGCGCGGTTGCCGAACTGGCGATTACCGGAAACGCCGCGGTGGACGAAGCTGACGACTTGGTCAGCGGATCTTCTGTCCCGGTCGATGGCGGGGCGAAGATTTGGATCAACGGCGAGTGGGTTTCGCTGCCGCTGAAGGTTCATGCCGGCGGTGCATGGGTGGCTGCCGCTGTGTGTCGGCACGACGGTACTGGCTGGCACTGACATCTACTGACAATCGGAAAGGAACGAACCATGCTCGTCCGCAACTGGCGGGCCGTGCTGCGCTATGCGTGGACGGTACGCCTGGCCATCATCATCGCCCTTTTGAACGCCGTGGCAATCACCGTCTCCATAATCACCGGGGCGCTGGTAATGCCGCCGATCTGGCTTGCCGTCCTCAACGGCGCTCTCGGCTTTGCCGTAGCCATAGCCCGGCTTGTCGACCAAGCGTTGGGAGGCCGCGATGTTGAATAAGCGCCTCACCCCCTCCAAGCGGGCCAAGGCGGCGATTGCGGCTGTCGTCGCGGCCTCAACGTCGATAGGCGGCGTGCAGTATGTCACTCGCCCCGGCGAGCCGCCTATCCCTGCCGCCGTCGAACTGGCATCGAAGGCACTGGTGCAGCCGTGGGAAGGCCGCAAGTTGCGGGCGTATCTCGACCGCATCGCCAAGCCGCCAGTCTGGACCGTCTGTGACGGCGATACCGAGAACGTCACGCCTGGAATGATCGAGACGCCCGCCGGCTGCGACAAGCGGCTCAACAAGCGCCTCACCAAGGATTTCTATCCCGGCCTGCTCAAGTGCGTACCGGGGTTTGCAAAACGCCCGCTCGCTTGGCAGGCGATGATGATTTCCCTCTCCTACAACATCGGGACCGGGGCTGGCTGTCGCTCGACTGCGGCACGGCTCGGCATCGCCGGCCAGTATGTCGCCAGTTGCCAGGCTGCCACCGCCTTCAATCGTGCGGGCGGGCAGATGATCGTCGGCCTCGCCAAGCGCCGCGAGATGGGTGACGCCACTCGCATCGGCGAAGGCGAGCTTTGCGTGTCGGGGCTGGACTGAAGCCCTCCCAATCCCGTGCCGGCCGGGTCTGCCGGTAACAACTGAAGGAGAAGACCGATGACGGTCCGAGCAATGTTCTACGTCAAGCAGATCAACCACCACACCACCGCTGATGAGAAGTCGGTGAATGTCGAGGTGAAGATGGGCGCGGCGTTTGGCGGCTATCTGAAAGGCCTTCCGGAAGGGAATGGCGATTGGTCGAAATGGACACCCTCGGGTGACCTTTCGATCACCATCACCAACCCGGCAGCGATCGAGCAATTTGCCCTTGGTGAGGTTTACGAACTGACCTTCGAGAAGGCCGTCAAGGCTTCTTGATCAATCCTGCGCCCGGCTGTCTCAGCCGGGCGCTTTTCCATGAGGTGCAAGGCAATGATCGATCCTCGCGTATTTACTTCCAGCATGCTTGGAGCGGCTGCGGGAACCGCTGCCGTCATCCTCATCGGCGTCGCGGCCTTCTGGATTTGGCTGGCGATATGACCATCGTGCTCGCCATCTGGAAGGTCATTCGCCCAATTCTGACCTTCGGCATCACGCTTCCCCTGTGGCTGTTCCTCGCCGCCGGCGTGTGGCTCTACGTCGACAGGGCTTCGGCCGTGCGCACTGCCGTCAGTGATGCTGCCACCAAGCTCGTCGCCGGCGCCCAGATAGAGGCTTTGCAAGCGCAACTCCTCGAGGAACGCCGTGTGCGCGCCTGGGAGGATGGCAAGGCCGATGAAGCGCGCCTGGTAGCTGACAAGGAACGTGCCGCCCGAACCGAACTGGCCACGCAGTTGGCAATCACCGAAGACGAAAAGAAAGGGTTGGCCGATGACCTTCAGGCCGTGCGCGAGCGCGAGAGCGACAATGATTGCGTTGTCGATCAGTTTCTCTTTGACCGGCTGCGCAACAAATAGGTTTCAGAAGTCCCTCAACGAAGCCCACGCCGATCGCGCACGCGCCCACGCTGCGCAGGTGGCTTTGCAGGCCGCCGACAAGGCGATCGAGGAGGCGAGGCGCATGCCGGAATATCCGCAGGAGTGCCGCACCGAGTGGCGCAGCGGGACGCTTTTGACCGACAAGCAGTCGGTTTCCAACATCAAGTATGACCAGGCGCTTGGCGGCGCCAACAGCCAGATCAGGAAATGCGCCGGCTGGTACGACCAGACACGCGCGGCACGGGAGCCGAAATGAACGACATCATCCTTTGGGCTTTGCTGGCGATGCTCGGCCTGATCTTCGCGGCCGTGCTTGTCCGGTCACTCTGAAATAGCAGTGCATAGGCGGCGGGGAAATGGCGGCTAGCGTCAATGATATCTACAAGCTCGTGTACGAACTCAACGGGTCGGTGAAGTCCTTAAGCGGGGAAATGAAGGCTCTCAACCAGAAGGTAGACGACCTGAAGGCAGACATGTCGGCGTCGGAAGAGGCTAGCGCAACAAGCCGGGCCAACGTGCACAAGCGCCTCGATGACATCGTCACCCGCACCGGTCATCTTGAAACCGACGTTACCGTGATGAAGGAAACCCTAGATAAGGTCGAGGGCGTGTCCGATGGCGTGGTTGCCATGAGACAACAGGCGACAGGAGCCGGCACGCTTGGAAGGTGGCTGATCAGCCTGGGCCTCGGCATCGTCTGGCTGGCGAGCGTTCTTGCAGGAGCCTATACCTACCTGACCGGCCGGCCGCCGCCCTAAACTCTATTCCACACTACCGACAATATCGCCCGCTCGGCTCCGGCCGGGCGGGCTTTTTGCGTTTCAAGTTACCAGCCAGCCGAATGCTGCCAGAAGGCCGACAGCGACGATCGTTGCCAGTGCCAGCTTGCCGATCAGGCCGATCTCCGGTTCGTGCTCGCGCTCGGGCATCATGTCGCTCGCTTCGGATTTACGACCGTATCGAGGTGGGCAATCACCTCTTTCAGGATGGCGCATGATTCGTCGTTGATGGCGAAGGTGTAAGACCCGTCTGTCGTGTCGATGGTGAGTGAAGCCACTGGCGGGTTTTCGTCAGGGAAAACGCCAGTACTAAACCCTGTCGGCATCAGTGGCTTTATCTGCTTTCCTTCGCCTGCGGCCATCTTCGTATCCTTTATTCAGGGTTCAGGGGTCCAATCATTCCAGCATGGTCGCCGCCGCCTCGCGTGACGTTCACCTCACGACCTACTCGATAAAATTGCAGGGCATCGTCCAGATTGTGTGCAAGCGCACCCGGCAACAGGTCCTGTGGCGTCGCGGGGTCCAGCCATGCATCATAAAAGGCGGGATCGAGGATCACGGGCTGGCGAGTGTGAAGCTGCGCCATGGTCGCACCGGCAGGGGCGGTCAGGATGGTGCAACTGGTGATGTCGAGGATCGGATTGTAGGCCCATAGGCCTGCGAACGAGAACGGTGCGTGGCCGGGTTGATAGATGTGCCAAGGATCCTTGCCGCCGTCTTCGCCCACGGTCCATTCGTAGAACCCGTCTGCCGGGATCAGGCAGCGCTTGCTTTTGAAGCTATCGCGGAACGAAGGCTTGGTGGCCGCTTCCTCCGACTTGGCGTTGAACATCGTGTATTTCGGCACTTCCTTCGCCCAATGAGGAATAAGCCACCAGCGGCCTTCCCGGACCTTCTGGAAGCCGTTATCGCCTGCCGTGATGAAGATGACGTCCTGTGTGGGCGCGATGTTGTAGCGCGCCTCCGTGTTGCGCCCACGCTCGCCGTCGAGCAGGCGATACATGGCATGGATTTCCGCCCAGGTGTGATATCGGGTGAAGCGTCCACACATTTCCCGCCTTACTCCATGTCAGGCACATCGCCAGCCGTGTACAAAGTCGTTGGTGCGCCATATTCCCCAAGATTGGGATTGGCGTCACGGCTCCATGCAATCACACCGGCATGCTTGTCGGCAAGTGAGCGCGCCAGCGTTACGGCGCGTTCCTCTGAGCGCTGATCGGCTGGACCGAAGGCGGTGAACAGGTTGCCGTCATCGTCCTTGTCGAACGCCATGACGACGATCAGCTTCGGCATCTTGCTTTGTGGCAATACGTGATCGGACATGTCGAGCCCTTATAGGATGGCCGGCGCGGCTTTGCGCCTTCAGGTGGGAGGGAGTGCCCGCGCCGGCCAAGCGGTCCTTTTCAGGTCCGCCGCTTGAAATAGATGGAGCGGCGGCGCTGTTCGTCAAACTGCAACCCGCGCTCAATCGCCTAGGAGTTAGCTGCGCTTGACTTCCTGCACAGTGTGTTCTTATTTCGTTCTCATGGCAAGAAGCAAGCGAACGGACAAGCTCGGGTTCGAAAATCTGACCCGGGTAGAATGGCAGGCGCGGTTGTTACAAGGCGAAATTGGCGCTGCGCAGGCTCGGTTGACGCCGTTCAAAGAGCATTACGAGGCACTCAGCGAGTTGCAGGACACCATCGTCCAAGTGCTGAATGTCTTGAACGGCAGGCCGCGAGATTGGAGGGAGTTAAGGCGCTGATGTGTGGTTACACAAAGTTCATCACAATTAGGGCTGCAACACTGCCGAGCACCGTTACGGTGTAAAACGACCAAAATATCTGGTTCATCATGGTGGGAACCCTCCAGATGGAAAACGCCGAAAGAGGGTATTTGTTCCGTGGCCGGGTTCGAGAGCGTGCGGCCCGCCAGTCAGTTGCACCACGGTTGGCGCTTGCCAGCCCAGGGCCGGGCAATGCCTTCGGCGATCATGATCTCCCCGATATCCTTGCCGTCAACGGTGATGGTGGCAAGCGTGCGCCCATGCCGGTCCTTCTTCCGACCGTCCTTCGGGTCGCCGACATGGATTTCGATCGCGCCCGAGGTCAGCAGCTCGCCGATGCGGCGCTTGGCAACGTTTCCCAACCGGCGTTCAGCGTCGCATTTCGCATTCCGGGTTTCGGGCGCGTCAATGTTGGCGATCCGGATATGCGTCCGGTCGATCACGATCGTGTCGCCGTCGATGATGTGCGGTTGCGCGAAAGCGACGCACGTTGCGGCCAGAATTGCTGAAACTGTGGGGATAACTGTGGGGTAGATGCTACGCAGTTTTTCTAACCCATTGAATTTGCTGGTCGGAGTGGCAGGATTTGAACCTGCGACCCCATCGTCCCGAACGATGTGCGCTACCAGACTGCGCTACACTCCGCGACCAGACGCCGGGCTTATAACCCCCGGAATTTGTTCCTGCAAGCGGCACGGCCGCACAAATTGACGCGTTATTGCGAATGTCTGCAAAGCGGCAATTGAGGCATCGAAATAACCCGACCTTAAAGGCTTCCATGCTACGCCGCAGGCAGTTGCGCGGTTCATGGGCCGCATACATCCAAGCGGCGTGGAGCCCTACTGTTGACCCTGACCATAACTGGCGAAGCACTGCCCAACACGTTTGCGTTTGAAACGACCGCGCTCATCAAGGCGTCGGGATTTCGCGAATATGATGCGCGCTGGTGGTTCGGGCATCCGGGGTCCGACAAGGCGCCGGAACTCAACCTGATCGGGGTGCAGGCCCTCGGCATGGGATTGGCAACGCTGATCCGCCGGATGGGCGTCGGGCCCGAAATCGTCACCGGCCACGATTTTCGCTCCTACTCACTTGGCATCAAGCTGGCGCTCGTTTCCGGCCTGATGGCTGCGGGGGCCAAGGTCAAGGATATCGGGCTTGCCCTGTCGCCGATGGCATACTTCGCCCAGTTTGCGCTGGATGCGCCGTCAGTCGCGATGGTGACTGCCTCGCACAACGAGAACGGCTGGACGGGTGTGAAGATGGGTGCAGAGCGCCCGCTGACGTTCGGTCCCGATGAAATGGCGGCGCTGAAAAAGATCGTGCTTGCAGGCGATTTCGATCTCGTTGGCGGCGGATCATATGAATTCGTCAGCGGCTTTCGCGATGTCTATCTGGCCGAAGTTGCGGGCCAAACGAAAATCGGCCGCAAGCTCAAGGTGGTGGCCGCTTGCGGCAACGGCACGGCGGGAGCCTTTGCCCCGGAAGCGCTGGCCCGCATCGGCTGCGAAGTGATCCCGCTCGATGTCGAGCTTGACCATAGCTTCCCGCGCTACAACCCGAACCCCGAAGACATGCAGATGCTGCACGCCATCCGCGACAAGGTGCTGGAGACGGGAGCCGATGTTGGCCTGGGCTTCGACGGCGACGGCGACCGCTGCGGCGTGGTAGATAACGAAGGCAACGAAATCTTTGCCGACAAGATTGGCGTCATGCTCGCCCGTGATATTTCGCGCGACCATCCGGGATCGACCTTCGTGGTTGATGTGAAATCGACCGGACTGTTCAAGACCGATCCCGGCCTGAAGGCCAATGGAGCGGTCACCGATTACTGGAAGACCGGGCACTCTTACATCAAGCGGCGCGTGGCCGAGCTCGGCGCAATTGCCGGTTTCGAGAAATCCGGCCACTTCTTCTTCAACCCGCCGATCGGAAGGGGTTACGACGACGGGCTGGTGACGGCGCTTGCCGTTTGCCGGATGCTCGACCGCAACCCGGCCAAGAGCATGGCGGACCTCTATCACGATCTGCCTTTGACCTATGGCACGCCAACCATGTCGCCGCACTGCGATGACGATGTGAAATACGGTGTTGTCGAACGCTTTACCGCTGAAATGAACCGGATCAGGGCGGAGGGAAGGGCGTTCGCCGGCCAGCAGATCGTCGAGCTGATAACCGTCAATGGCGTGCGCATCGTGGCCGAGGACGGCACCTGGGGGCTGGTCAGGGCATCGTCGAACAAGCCTGAACTCGTCGTGGTGGTGGAAAGCCCTGTTTCATCCGACCGCCGCAGGGTGATGTTTGAAGCGGTGGATGAGGTCCTGCGCCGTAGTCCGCAAGTCGGCCCTTACAATCAGACCTTCTGATGACGAGGGTCGGTGAAGTGGAAATGCAATGAGTGAGCGCATCGTCAGTTTCATCATGAGCGGCGGCGTCGGCTCGCGCCTGTGGCCGTTGTCACGCGAAGACAATCCCAAGCAGTTCCATGATCTCGCCGGCGACGGCTCGATGCTGGTCAAGACCGTGCAGCGGCTGAAATCCCGCCCGGCGGGCGAAACGCCTGTTTTCCTGATCGCCTCCGAGCGGCACGCGTCGCGAATCCATGCGGATCTGGGCGGAGTGGATTGGGCTGGCGGCGGCGTACTGTTCGAACCGGCTGGCCGCAACACGGCGGCAGCCGTTGCACTGGCGACGCTGCGCACGCTGGCGCAATTCGGCGACAGCCTCGTTCTGGTGGTGCCCTCCGACCATGAGATTTCGACGACGAAGGAATTCTGGGCAAGCGTCGAGAAGGGTGCGACGGCGGCCCGAAGCGGCCGTATCGTGGTGTTCGGCATCAAGCCGGATCATCCCGAAACCGGCTACGGCTACATCGAGGCCGGCGAGGCGAAGGACGGCGTTCTCGATGTTTCGCGCTTTGTCGAGAAGCCGGATATCGAAACGGCGAAAAGCTATGTCGCGTCAGGGCGCTTTTACTGGAACGCCGGCATCTTCCTGTTTCGCGCCAGCGCGATGCGCGATGCCTTCCTGGCATTCCAGCCCGACATATGGGAAGCGACGGAGAGGGCCTTTGCGGCTTCGACCAGCGACCTTTCCGGGCTCTATATGCCGGACGACCTCTACGGGGCCATTCCTTCGATCTCGATCGACTATGCGGTGATGGAACGGGCTAGGCACATCGCCATGGTTCCGGCTAGTTTCCGCTGGAGCGATTTGGGTTCGTGGCAGTCGCTGCTCGATGTCGGGCCGGCGGACGAAAACGGCAATGTCATCATTGGCGACGTGGTGGCGATCGACTGCGAGAACTCATACATCCGAAGCCAGGGTCGGCTTTTGTCGGCCGTCGGCCTCAAGGACACGGCAATTGTCGCCACCTCCGATGCGACCTTCGTCGCGCCGGTCAGCCACAGCCAGAATGTGCGCAAGGTCGTTGAACAGCTTGAGAAAAGCGGCCGGCTGGAGACGCGCTTTACGCCTGCTCACGATAGGGTTGTCGATAGCGGCGCATGGCGCAACCGGGTGCGGCACTGGCTGTTCGAAGAGGCTTTGCCGTTGTGGTCCACGACGGGCGTGGACGAGGTGCATGGCGGCTTCCATGAAGCTTTGGGCCTGGACGCCTCGCCACTCGCCAAGCCGAAGCGCATGCGCACCATGGCGCGGCAGGTCTACGGCTTCGCCGTTGCCAAGGCGCGGGGCTGGGAAGGCCCTGCCGACCGCCTCATCGCCCACGGCCTTGCCTTCATGGCCAAGGGTCGAACCGAGCGAGGCGGCTGGATACGCACCTTCAACGTGGACGGTTCGGTGGCCGATGCGGCAGAGGATGCCTACGATCATTCCTGCGTGCTTCTGGCGCTGGCGCACGCGCACATGTGCGGCAATCCGGATGCGCTTCGGCTGGGGCAGGAGACTTTTGCCTTCCTTGATGGCCATCTGGAGGACGACAGCCTGGCGGGCTTTCTTGAAACGCCGAACGGTCACGGCCTGCGCCGTTCCAACCCGCACATGCATCTGCTCGAGGCGTTCCTTGCCTGGCATGCCGCGACCGGCGACCGGACGTATTTGCGCCGCGCGGCACGGATCATCGATCTGTTTCGCAGCCACTTCTTCGACGCCGATAGCTGGACGATCGGCGAGTATTTCGACGATGGCTGGCACCGGGCCGGCGACGGCAAGGGCGACTGGACGGAACCGGGGCACCACTTCGAGTGGGCCTCGTTGCTGGTCGATTTTTCCGCGCGCAGCGGGCAGGCGAACCTGACCGCATACGCCCGCAAGCTTTACGCATCCGCGGTAGCAAACGGCCTCAATCGTTCGACGGGTCTCGCCTATGGTGCGGTTTCACGCCAAGGCATGCCGCTCGATCTGGTGTCGCGAAGCTGGCCGCAGAGCGAGGCGATCAAGGCCTCGATTGCGCTTGACGGAACCGGTGGACCGGACCTTAAGCCGGAGATCGAGGCGCGTGTCGGGCGGCTGTTCCGCTGGCACATCGATCCAGCGCCGCTCGGACTGTGGATCGACCGCATCGACGAACGCGGCCGCTCGCTGGCGACCGAAGTGCCGGCCTCGATCTTCTACCACCTGGTCTGCGCGCTGACGCAGTACCTGGATGCTACGTCAGATCACGCTCAGTAGGGGCTGGCGACGTCGCCCGTCTCGACATAGACCGACTTGATCTGCGAGTAGAGTGCAAGGGCGGCAAGCGAGTTCTCGCGGCCGATGCCGGACTGCTTGAAGCCACCGAACGGCATTTCGACAGGGGTCAGGTTATAGGCGTTGATCCAGCAGGTGCCGGCTTGCAGGTCGCCGATGACGCGATGCGCGCGCGGCAAATCCTTGGTGAAGACGCCGGCGGCGAGGCCGAATTCCGTGTCGTTGGCGCGCGCGATGACTTCGTCCTCATGGTCGAAGGAAAGCACGCTCATCACCGGCCCGAATATTTCCTCGCGCGCGATGCGCATGGTGTCCTTGACGCCGGTGAACACGGTCGGCTCGATGAAGCAGCCGCCATCGAAGCCCTGCAGCGCGGGGATGCTGCCGCCGCAGGCAAGCGTCGCCCCTTCGTTGCGGCCTATCGAGATGTACTCGACGACCTTGTCGCGCTGCGCCTTGTTGACGAGCGGGCCCATCTGGGTTTCCGGGTCGAGCGGATCGCCGATGCGGATTTTCTTGGTGCGTTCGACAAGGCGTTCGACGAAGCGGTCGTGGATGCCCTTCTGCACGAACACGCGGGTGCTGTTGGAGCAGACCTGCCCTGTCGAATAGAAGTTGCCGAGCATGGCCCCGCCGATGGCGTTTTCGAGATCGGCGTCGTCAAAGACGATCAGCGGCGACTTGCCGCCGAGTTCCATGGTGGCGTGCTTCATCCTGGAGCCGGCAAGCGACAGCACCTTCTTGCCTGTGGGGACCGAGCCCGTCACCGAAACTTTGGCGACGGCATCATGGCCGACCAGTGCGGCACCAACATCGCCATAGCCCTGCACGACGTTGAACAGGCCATCCGGCAGGCCGGCTTCGGAATAGATTTCGGCCAGCGCCAATGCGGAAAGCGGCGTGTTTTCCGATGGCTTGAACACCATGGCATTGCCCATGGCGAGCGCGGGTGCCGACTTCCAGCCGGCGATCTGGATCGGGTAGTTCCATGCACCGATGCCGACGCAGACGCCGAGCGGTTCGCGGCGCGTATAGGCGAACGGGCCGCCGAGGTCGATGAACTCGCCGTTGAAGGTGGCGACGGCGCCCGCAAAGAACTCGAGGCAATCCGCCGCCGAAGGGGCATCGGCGACCAGCGTTTCCTGGATGGCCTTGCCGGTATCGAGCGTTTCGAGGCGGGCTAGGACGCTGTTGCGCTCACGCAAAATGTCGGCGGCACGGCGCAGGATGCGGCCCCGCTCCACCGGCTTCATGCGCGCCCACGCGCCTTGCGCCTCGCGGGCTGCTTCGACGGCCAGTTCGACGATGTTGGGCGTCGCAGAATGCAGCGTGGCAATCGTCTCGCCTGTCGCCGGATAGATTACGGGCAACTCGGCTCCGCGCTCGTCATCGACGTAGCGCCCGTTGATGTAGTGCGAGGCCGTGGGTTGGGCGCGCATACTCTCTCCATTCGTCCGTTGTGGCCGGGCGTGTAAAAGCGCCGGCAATCATGGCCTATCTGTCCGAGACCTGCCAGCGTCGATTGATCCACGGTTCCTGGTTTGAGGGGGCGAGCGGCTGGCGGCCCAGTATATGATCGGAGGCCTTTTCGCCGGTCATGATCGAGGGTCCGTTGAGGTTGCCGTTGGTGACGCGCGGGAAGATCGAGGAATCCGCGACGCGCAACCCTTCGACGCCGATGACGCGGCATTCGGGATCGACGACAGCCATCGGATCATCGGCCCGCCCCATGCGGCAGGACCCGCAAGGGTGATAGGCGCTTTCCACATGCTGGCGGATGAAATCGTCGAGCTGTTCGTCCGACTGGACATTCGCCCCGGGCGAGATTTCCTTGCCGCGGAAAGGATCGAACGCGGATTGCGCGAATATGTTCCGTGTCAGCCGGATGCAGTGGCGGAAGTCCGACCAGTCGTCGGCGTGCGACATGTAGTTGAACCGGATAACCGGCTTGTCCTTGGGGTCGGGCGAACGCAGCGAGATCGAGCCCCGCGACTTGGAACGCATCGGCCCGACATGGGCCTGGAAGCCATGCGACTTGGCCGCCGCCTTGCCGTCATAGCGCACGGCGGCGGGGATGAAATGGTACTGGATGTCGGGGTAGTCGACGCCCGGCGCCGAGCGCAGGAAAGCCGCCGCCTCGAAGTGGTTTGTCGCGCCAAGCCCGCTCTTGAAGAACAGCCAGCGCGCGCCGATGAGCGCCTTCGAAAATGGATTGAGGACGGAGTGCAGCGTGATCGGCTTGATCGATTCCTGCTGGATGTAGAGTTCGAGATGGTCCTGCAAATTCTGGCCAACGCCCGGCCGGTCGGCCACCACTGCGATGCCGTTTTCCTTGAGATGCGCGGCAGGGCCGATGCCGGACTGCAGCAGGATCTTGGGCGAATTGATGGACGATGCGGCGAGGATGACTTCACGCCTTGCCTTAACGACCTGAATCTTTCCGTGAGCTTCGATTTCAACGCCGGTTGCGCGTTGATTCTCTATTGTGATGCGCCGGGCGAAGCCTTTGACCAGACTCACGTTTTGCCGCTTCAGCGCCGGTCGCAAATAGGCATTTGCGGCGGACCAGCGCCGACCCTTGTAGATGGTCTGCTCCATCGGGCCGAAGCCTTCCTGCTTGGAGCCGTTGTAGTCGTCGGTCAGTTCGAAGCCGGCCTGATTGCCTGCCTTGATGAACGCGTTATAGAGCGGATTGGTGCGCGTGCCACGCTGGACATGCAGCGGCCCGTTGCTTCCGCGCCAGCCGTCCTCGCCGCCGTCGCTTGCTTCCATGCGCTTGAAGTAGGGCAGGACGTCCGCATAGGCCCAGCCCGACGCGCCTTGGTCCGCCCAATGGTCGAAGTCGCGGGCATGGCCGCGCACATAGACCATGCCGTTGATCGACGACGATCCGCCGATGACCTTGCCGCGCGGCGTCGCCAGCACGCGCCCGCCAAGATGCGGTTCCGGCTCGCTCGAAAAACCCCAGTCATAAAGCGGCAGGTTCATGGGGATCGACAAGGCCGACGGCATCTGGATCAACGGCCCGGCATCGGTGACGCCATACTCGATGACGATGACCGAATGCTTGCCGCCTTCCGAAAGGCGGTAGGCCATTGCCGAGCCGGCCGACCCGGAGCCGACGATTACGAAATCTGCTTCAAGCATGGTTCATATGCGCCATGAAATCGGCAAGGGAGACGTTGCCGCCGGTGGCCATGACCAAGACGGTCTTGCCTTTCACATCGACCTTGCCGTCGAGCAGTGCCGCAAGCGGCGCGGCACCCGAAGGTTCAAGCACCAGTTTCAGCCTTTCGAAAGCGATCTTCATCGCTTGGCGGACAGAAGCATCGCCAACCGTGACGCCTTGCACGCCAGCGGCCTTCACCGCGGCAAACGGGGCCTTGCCGGGTGCTCTTGCCATCAAGCCATCGCAGATCGACTTCGGTCCGATCGGCATGGTTTCGATAGAGCCGTGAGACAGGGACGAACCCATGCCGTTGAAACCTTCCGGCTCGACGCCGATGGTCTGCGTCTTGGGCGAGAGATAGTGGAAGGCGAGCGAAACGCCGCCGATCAGGCCGCCGCCGCCGACCGAGCAGAACAGAAGATCGACATTGGCATTCTTCGCACCGAGTTGATCCAGCGCTTCGAGGCCGGCACCGGCCTGGCCGGCGACGATCTGCGGGTCGTCGAAGGGGTGCAGGAGTGTCAGTCCTTCGGTTTCGGAAATCTCGCGCGCCTTGGCAGCCGCCACCTCTTCACGCGCACGCTCGCCATGGTCGGTAAGCACCACGCGCGCGCCGTAGCCTGCCGTCGCGTCGCGCTTGGCCGCGGGCGCGTCGATGGGCATGACGATGGTGACCGGGATGCCGAGCGACTGGCCGGCGGCAGCAAGGCCCTGGGCAAAGTTGCCGGACGAGTAGGCAACGACGCCTTTGCTGGCTTCGACAGGCGAAAGCTGCTTCAACCGCCAGTAAGCGCCGCGCGCCTTGAAGGAGCCGGCCCATTGCAGCGATTCCGGCTTGACGAAGACGCGGGCCGCACCCGTTTCGCGCGCAAGTGCCGTCGATTCCAAAAGGGGCGTGAGCTGCGTCGCCTGCGAGGTGACGGTGTAGGCTTTCCTGAGATCGTCCAGTGAAGGCACATAAGGGTCAGTCATCATTCACCTCGCGGAAAACGCTTCTGTTCTTCGAGTATGTTGAGATCCATGTGATTGCGCATGTAGCGCTCCGACGCCTTTTGCAGCGGCTGGAAATCCCATGGATAGTAGGAGCCGTTGCGCAGCGCCGGATAAACGACCCAGCGCCGAGCCTGGCTTTCGCGCACTGCGGCGTCGAAAGCGGCCATGTTCCAGCGGGCGCGCACCTTCTGCATGAAGGCGGCGACGCGATCGGCATGGGCGGGATCGGCGGCAAGGTTCTGGCGTTCGAGTGGATCGGCATCGAGATCGAACAGTTGCGGCGGATCGATTTCGCAATGAACGAACTTGTAACGCCCTTCGCGCAGGGCGACCATCGGGGCATAGGAACCTTCGGCGGCGTATTCCATCGCAACGGGTGCGGTGCGCTCGGTTCCGCTTGTCAAAGGCAGCAGCGACTGCCCGTCCGTCCAAGGAATGATTGCGCCCATGTTCACGCCGGCGATATCGCAAAGCGTCGGGCAGATATCGAGATTGGACACAGGAGCGGCGATAAGGCCCGTAGCAACGCCGGGACCTGCGATCATCAGCGGCACCCGCGCCGAGCCTTCGAAGAAGCTCATCTTGAACCAGAGGCCGCGCTCGCCCAGCATTTCGCCGTGGTCGGAACAGAACACGATGACGGTATCATCGGCCATGCGGGTGCGCCGCAGCGTGTCGAGTAGTTCGCCCACCTTGTCATCGACATAGGAGATGTTGGCGAAGTAGCCGCGCCGGGAGCGGCGGACCTGCTCGCGCGTGATGTCGAAACTGGCGTAGTCGCTGGCGATGTAAAGCCGCTTCGAGTGGGCGTCTTGCCGGTCGAATGGCGTGAAAGCCGTTTCCGGGTCGAGCGCCTGGCAGTTTTCGTAGAGGTCCCAATATTGCCTACGGGCGACGAACGGATCGTGCGGATGGGACAGCGATACGGTCAGGCACCATGGCCGCCGGTTTTCGTCATCGCTTTCGCGCGACAATTGGTAGAGCTTCTGGTTGGCGAGGAAGGAAACCTCGTCGTCGTACTCCATCTGGTTGCTGGTTTCGGCCACGCCCGCGCCGGTAACGGAGCCGAGGTTGTGATACCACCAGTCGATGCGTTCGCCGGGCTTGCGATAGTCGGGCGTCCAGCCGAAATCGGCGGGATATATGTCTGTGGTGAGCCGTTCTTCAAAACCGTGCAACTGGTCCGGCCCGACGAAATGCATCTTGCCGGACAGGCAGGTGTAGTAGCCGGCGGCGCGCAGATGGTGGGCGAAAGTGGGGATCGAGGAAATGAACTCGGCTGCGTTGTCGTATACGCCGGTGCGCGACGGCAACTGCCCGCTCATGAACGAGGCGCGGCCCGGCGCGCAAAGCGGCGAGGCGGTGTAGTTGTTGCGGAAGCGGGCGGAGCGGCCAGCCAGCGCCTTGAGGTGCGGCGCATGAAGGAAATCGGCGGGGCCATCCGGGAACAGCGTTCCCGTAAGCTGGTCCACCATGATGATCAGGATATTGGGGCTTTTGGTCATCGGGCGCCCGCACGCTGTGCCAGCTTGGCATCGACATAGTCTTCGACCAGACCACTGGCGCTGGCCGGATTGGGCAAGCCGTCGCGCAATGCCCTGCGGATGTAGAGGCCGTCGATCATGGCGGCGATGGCTTCGGCCATCTGCCCCGCCTCCGCGCGAGGCATGATAGGCGCCAGACCGCTCATCAGGTTGGAATGCAGGCGGCGGGCGTAGACGCCGAGCAACCGCCGCAAAGGCAGCGAGTTCTGCGCCTCGACGTAGAAGGCCAGCCACGCATGAACCGTTTCCTCGCGGAACTGTCCGGCGTTGAAGTTCACGGCGATGATCGCGGAAATGCGTTCACGCGGCGTCGTCGCCTTGCGCAGTGCGGCAACGCTGTCATGGCCCAAATCCGCAAGCAATTGTCGCATCGTGGCCTGCAGAAGCTCTTCCTTTGGCCCGAAATAGTGATGCGCGAGTGCCGAGGAGACGCCGGCGCGTCCGGCGATTTCCGACACGGTGACATTGAGCGAGCCGCGCTCGCCGATCGCCGAGATCGTTGCATCGATCAACGCCCTGCGCCGCAGGGGTTCCATTCCGATTTTTGGCATTTGTTTCGCTCCCACGGGCAGCTTATTTTTAATTGACTCATCAATCAACAAAAATCCGATGCCGAGCGAAGCGAAGTCGGATGGGGCTGAGCGCAAACGCTGACGCCTTCCTCTCCCCGTTTACGGGGGTGGGCAGCCGGTTCGCGAAGCGAATTCATCATGCCGGTGGCATGATGAAAGGCCAGCG
>NZ_JBMDKS010000002.1:0-352843 GCF_057809835.1 Mesorhizobium sp. FG116 | reverse complement strand
CGCTACGCAAGTGCGGCACCGACAAGCCCGACATCCTGCGGCCGGCCATTTTGGGTTCAGAGTTCGACGCGCCGCAGGGACGCGTGCGCATCGATCCGGTCAACGCGCACACCCATGTCTGGCCCAAGATCGGCCGCGTCGCCAGCGACGGCCAGTTCGAGATCCTGGTTGCCTCCCAAGCCGCCATCGCACCCGAACCATACCTCGTCAGCCACTACCCAGACGAACTCGAAACCCCAATGGCCGGATGGCATTGAGGCTGCGCCACTCCGCAATTTGGGTTCAGGTTTCGAGGCTTTGAAAGATCAGTCGGTGTCGAATCTCCAAAGTCCCACAAGACGACCCAGAAACAGCTTTCGCTTTCTCAGCTAACAAACTGAAGTTACGCCGAAAATCAAAATCACGCCACCGGGTATCGCACCCTTTCAAACCTTGGATATGAACTCGATCGGCCTGGTAAGGATGCGCCGAACCGCCCGGGTTCATCCGACTCCTAGTTGCGGCTCGCCAAACCTTCGATGGCGGTGATGATTCCGCGGGTCATGTCGGCCGTATTGCCAGTCCCTCTGATATCTTTCGTTCTTGTAGCGGGATCAGCGAGTGCCTTGACGATCGCGGCATCCATCAAACCAGCGGCCTCGACCGCTGCCGTAATCTTGCGGTTGTGGCCCAGCCACTCGATCATCATCCTGGCCGACTGGACCATTGCGAACGGATTGGCGATACCCTTGCCGGCGATGTCCGGGGCTGAGCCGTGAGTTGCTTGAGCCATGGCTATATCGCCCTCGCCGATGCATAGGCCTGGAGCCATACCCAGCCCGCCAACCAGCCCCGCCGCTTCGTCGGTGAGGATGTCGCCAAACATATTCGTCGTCACCACCACGTCGAAGCTCTCAGGATCGCGCACAAGGCGCATCGCCATTGTGTCGACGATCACTTCATCAACCGTCACATCCGGGAATTCCTTGGCAACCCGGTAACATTCCTCCACAAACATGCCGCAACCGAGTTTGAAGACCGTATCCTTGTGAACGACCGTCAACCGCTTACGGCGATGCCGGGCGATCTCAAAAGCGGCGCGGGCAACACGCGAGGATCCAGCTCTCGTGATGACGCGCACTGAAATCGTTACATCTTCGGTCGGTCGAAATTCGCCACTCCCCGCAACCACATTACGATCCGGCTGAAAGCCTTCATTGTTCTCGCGCACGATCACAAGGTCGACGCCTTCGAACAGAGCGCCGAGCCCGGGATAGGAGCGCGTCGGGCGCACATTGGCAAACAGGCCAAAGCTCTTGCGCATGATTGGGTGAGGATTGATTGCGCCTGCAACCTTGGGATAGGCCCTGTGGCCAATTGGCCCCAGGATAAAGCCGTCCATTTTCGACAGTGCTTCCATTGTGCCCGCAGGAAAGGTCGAGCCATGCGTATCGAGCGCCGTCCGACCAATCGGCAAGGGTCGCCAATCGATATCAAGGCCCGTTTTCGCGGCCGCGGCGCGCGTAACGTCGACCGCTGCCGGCACAATCTCATGGCCGATGTCGTCACCGTTGAGTATTCCGATCACAAGGCGGTTTTCCATGGAACGGTCCTTTGCTGAATTGAGGATCACGACCGTAGGGCGGTTGCGCGGGAAATCTGACCAACTTCCGTCGTCGCCTCGAGCGCCCAAGCCTGCGCGAGAAGCTCCTTAGTGGCATCCTCGCCGATAACCGGCGCTGACTGGTTGACGAACTTGGTGGTGATCTGCTCGTTAGACAGCGGCCGTTCCAGGCTGCCTATGGCGTGCGGAACATGGAGTTCAATCCGTTTTCCGTCGCCAAGCGTGACGGAAATGTGGACCGCATCTTCATTGACGTCACCATCGCTGAAAGCCGTGACCTTGTCGCGCAACGCAATGACTGCGGGATCGCGCACAGCCTCATCCGTAAAGGCAGCGGGCGAGCCGTCGCCCCGCAAAAGCGCGAAAGCTGCAGCGTGGAAAACGCTGAACTTGCCCTCCAGCCCGGTTCTCGGGGAAGTCTTGCCAGTCAGTTCCAGAACCAGCGGGTGGGTTCGAAGCTCTACCGAGCGAATACCCTCTACCGCCGACCCAATCTGGGTGCGCAATTGCTGGCAGCCGTCGATCGTCGGATGAATGACGATCCCGCAGGCATATGGTTTGTAGGTATTTAGGCCGGCCTCCCATCGGGCTCCGAGGCCTTCAATGATCTCGGAATAATCCTGCTTGGTGGACAAGACATTGGCAAAGCCGCGCGGAGCCTCGATGGATCGCTCGGAGCTGTCGAAATTCGCCTTTGCCAGGAAAGCAGCCGTCGCACCATTCTGCGCGGCACGCCCAGGATGGAAGCTTTTGCACATCGTACCGAACATTTCGCGCAACCCCGACGACTGGGTCGCGGCAATGCCGAAGGCCCAAATCATTTGCTGTTGTGTCAGGCCAAGCAGCTTGCCGGTGGCGGCCGCCGCGCCGAAGATGCCGGTGGTTCCGGTAATGTGCCAGCCGCGGTCGTAATGATCGGGATAGACGCTGTTGCCGATCCTGCACTCCACCTCGATGCCCGCAATCAGTGCGGTGAGAAAGTCGCGCCCGCTCGTCGGATGGCTTTCCGATACCGCAAGAATAGCAGATGCAACCGGTCCTGCCGGATGGATGATGGTTTTCAGATGCGTATCGTCATAGTCGAGAACATGCGACGAGATGCCATTGAGAAGTGCCGCGTGAAGTTCGTCGAAACGTTCATTTCGGCCAATGACTTGCGCCCGCTGCGGACCGGAAAAGTTACGCACTGCATCGAGTGCCCGGTCCACCGTCTCATGCGTAGCGCCACCCACTGCACACCCGAGCCAGTTTACGAAAGTCCTCACGCCTTCGGCCCGGACAGAACCCGGAATTCTATCTGCTGTCAGCTCGACCGTCCACTTGGCCAGTTGCTTGGTAATATCGGTGTCATTCATAGTGTCTGCTTTCATGAGAGGCGGCGATGCGCCGTGTCAGATGCTTGTGCCGTCCATCCGGCGCGATAAGGCTTCGAAAGCCCGGAAAGTAAAAAGAATCGTGGTCATGACGACTGCGATGCGCATTATCTGAAACGCCGTTACAGTCGCTGCATCGAGATGCATGGCAGTTGCAGTCAGAACCATCTCGGTGACGCCTGCAGGCGCCACGGCAAGAAGGCTGGTCACGAAGGAAAGACCAGTGGTCGCCGACAAAGCCCACGCAACTGCGCAGGCGGCCACTACGAGGAGAGCCGTCGTGACGAACGCCGAAACGGTTACTCTCGGCAGTCGCCGAACTACCTCTCGACGAAAACGACATCCAAGCCAGATGCCAATCGCGACTTGGGCAACGGTAAGCAGGGCGTGCGGCACCGCGAACGGTCCCAAACCCAGGCCGGCGACCAACGCACCAAGAGCAGTTGGAACCAGAAGCCAACTATTGGGAAACCTCAGCGGCTTGACCAGGTATGCAGCTGCAGCAGCGAGAACCAGCAGGAAGACCAGCGCCGCCGCCTCGCCCTCGAACCGCATCGGCACGAATTGAACTGCTCCTTCCGTACCAAAGATCGTAACAAGAAATGGAACCGTAGTTACGATTGTGATCACCCGAATGAGGTGGACAACCGCGACGATATCGCTGTCGGCACCTTTCTGGTGCGCGACTACCGCCATCTCCGCGAGGCCGGCGGCGGCGGTTGCAAAGAAGGCGGTGCGACGATCGATGGCAGCAAGTTTGCACAGCAATACCGCCGCCATTGTCGTCAAGACTACGGTAGCGATTGTGACAAGAACCATCGTCGGCAAAAGCTGCAGGGTTGCCACCAAAACCGCCGGCACGAACCGCAGGCCGATCGCTAGACCGACAGCGACCTGCCCCAGTTCGCGACCAAAAGGAACCGCCGCGACAGGCATGCCGCAAACGGCAGCAACCGCACAAGTCGCCAGTGGCCCCAGGAGATAGGGCAGCGGCACCGTAGCGAGGTTGGCAATGCCTGCCCCGGCAATCCCGATCACGATCGCCAGGCAGATCCTTGCCGGCGGGCGGTCAAAATAACCCTGCCCGCCGCTCCCGAGAGTGGCTGGTTCATGCATCATGACGCCTTGCGCGGTTAAGTAATCGAGATCAGGCGGCGGGTGACTTCATCCAGGGAGTCGAGGTCCTCCAACCGCCGTACCAGTTCCACAATCTCGACAGCCTTGCCGTGCCCCATGCCGGCGAACTCTGCGTTTTCAAGAAATTTGCCTGCAACCTCGTCATAGGTCATAGGGAAAGCTGGACTACCCTTGCCGAAATCCGCACGACCGGAAATCTTGCGGCCATCGACAAGCTTGATCTCGATAAGCGTGGTCATGAGGTGATAACCGGCAGCTTCTGCAACCTCATCAACCACGAAATCGACCTTTTCGATCATCGCCTTGACGTCGTCTCGCTCGACCGCCGCATCGGTGAACTCACTGAGGCCGGCACGACCATCCAAGAGCAGGATCGCCATGCAGAACTCCATCGAGAATTTGGCCTGAAGCTCGTCCTTGGGCCGGTGATGGATGAGAGCATTGGGCATGTTCGAATTGGTGCCCACCCGCACGTGCCTGACATCCTCGGCACGAATCTTGTGCTCCTTGATGAGGCGCAGCATCTCGGTCATGCCAGGATGGGTGAGCGACCCTGACGGATGCGGCTTGATGGATACGCCGGGATTGGCAAATGTCCAGGGCGCACCAAGCTTGCCAACAATTGCGCCCTGGTCGTAGCCGCCACCCGCTGCGGAGAAGAAACCGCGCGGAGCTTCGAGGATGCGCGACGCAGCAGTCCATCCATAAGATGCGAACTGCGCGGCAGTAACACCACTTTCCGAGGCGCGACCAGCATGAAACGGCTTGGTCATGGTGCCGAAGTTCTCACGCAGCCCCGCCGATTGGCTGCCAGCGATCGAAAGTGCCCTTTGCGTGGTGGCAACGTCGAAACCCAGCAGTTTCGCGCTGGCAGCCGCCGCCGCGAACGGACCGCAGGTTGCGGTGGCGTGGAAACCCGTCTGATAGTGACGCGGCGCAATAGCCTCGGCGATCTTGCATTCCACCTCTACACCAAGATGGTACGCCAGCATGAAGCTTGAGCCCGACGCGTTGACCAGTTCGGAAACGGCAAGCGCAGCCGGAAGCGCAGGCGCCGTCGGGTGCGTCAGGAGCCCGTACACACGATCCTTGGCGACGGCAAGCTGAGTATCATCATAGTCATCCGCGTGGATGCCGACCCCGTTGGCAAACGCCGCAAAACGTGGCGCAACCTTGCGCCCACCGCCGATAACGGTGGCGACGCCATCTCCAAGACCGAGATCATCCAGATGACGGCGTACAAGCGCACCACTTTTCGCAACAGAACCAGAAAGAGCCAAGCCGAATCCATCTAGGATCGACTTCTTTCCAAGATCGAGAACCTCGGCTGACAAATCCCCGACTTCGGTCTGGACGATGAATTCGGCGACGTACTTCGTCAACTCGACATCGATTGCGCTGTTTTGGTTCATGCCATTCCTCTTCGGTCGCAACTATCTGGAGACTGAATCTCAGATCGACACTGGTGCGTCAACTGTTAATTGTCAACAGATTTGTGCAGACTGTTGCAACCTAGATTGGCGAGGAGATTGAGGCTGTCAGGTTTTGTCGGCTGTGTCGGAAGCTGTACGCGACTTGCGTGCCGCTTTCGCAGGCACGGCTTCCTTTGGGAGACCTGCATTGCGAGTACGCACGATACCGTTGAGGATATGTGTACGAGCCGCGGTCAACGCGCGGACCGGATTGCGCGCCTCCAGCGCATCTACAATCTCGCGATGTTCGGAATTGGATATCTTCAGAACATCCTGGCTCGCGAGCGCCCGATATCTCTGGATATGCAGTTCCCGCACGAAACTCTGGTAAATCTGATGCAGCCGATTATTGCCAGCCATCTGGCCAATCTGCCGATGGAATTCGAGATTGACGGGATAGTAGACGTGTACGTCCCCTAGCTCCACGATCTCATCCATGCGCCGCAAAAGTGCGCGCAGTGTTGAAATCTGAGCGTCCGTCACACGCTCGGCCAGCATCATGGCCATACATCCAAAAACGCCAGCGCGCGCTTCCGATAGATCCTGGGCCTCGTCGTTGGAAAGTGCACGAATGAAGAAGCCGCGATTGGGGATAATCTCGATGAGACCCATAGCCGCCAACGCACTGCAGGCTTCACGGATTGGCCCACGACTGACGCCAAGATGCTGCGACAAGCCATTCTCGTTGACGCGTTCGTTCGGCTTCAACTCGCCGTCGATAATCATGCGCTCGATCTCCGCTTGCACGACATTGGCAAGGGATCGCGTGCGAAGAAAGTCGATCGCGGAGAAATTGGCAGGCTGATTCAGATTGTCCGACATCCAACACCATCGTGAATTTCAGTACGAAGTGGCATATGGCGCGTATCAAATGTCCGCCAGTCCGTGACCCCTTCTCGCCTCATTTAGCAACAAATACAACGAAAAGCGACGGTCAACCTGTATGGCCACACACTGAGCCGTCGCGAACGTTTCAGAAAAGCAGGCTTAGCCACGCGCATTCATCTGCGTCCCGCCAAGAACTGGAACGCGGTTGGCAACAAAGACAACTGCGAATGATGCAACGAGCAGGAGAATTCCTAGGACACAGATTGCACCGAGATCGCCACTTTCGTTAAGGTCATAGATGATCACCGATACGAGTTTTGTGTTTGCTGTCGTCAGCAGGATTGTTGCCGATAATTCACGGATCGTCCCAACGAAAACAAAGCACCACGATGCCACGACGCTTGTGCGCAAAAGCGGTGCGGTGATCTCCCAAAGTGTGCGCAAGCGCGACGCGCCCAGGATTCGACCTGCCTCCTCCAACTCCGGATGAACGCCGGCAAACGCCGACGACATTTGCTGATAACCCGCAGGTAACTCAATCGTCATGAATGCGATGAGCAAGATCCACAGCGTACCATAGAGTTTAAAGGTTGGATTGGCATAGCTCAGGAAAAGGCCGACGCCGAGCACAATGCCCGGAATGGCTACCGGCGCCGTAGCCAGAAAACCGAGATACTTCGCCCCCGGCACGGATTTACGGATCGCGAGATAGGACACTACCAAGGCAATCGCGGTTACAACGGTTGCCGTCAGGAACCCGAGAAGGATGGTATTGTACAGAGCCATCCGCGTCGCCGAAAAGTCAAACAAGACGAAGTTCCAATGGCGCAGCGTCAATGTCTCGAAGCTGATCGGATCGCCGACGGTTACAGTGAACGCGGTCTTGAGCAGTGCCGCATAGGGAAAGAATACTGTCAGGCAAAGGACCCCATACACAAACGCAATGGCAACCCATTTCCAGGATCCGAGACTGGTAAGCCGGGGCGTACCGCTCTTGCCGCCCAGGACTGTGTAGCCTCTGCGTCCGAGAATGGCCTTCTGCGCTCTCAGCAACAACATCGTGATCACCAGAAGAGGCAAAGCAGATGCAGCCGCCAACCCCAGACGAGGGGGAAACTGGAACAGACTCCATATCTTGGTTGTGATGACATGGAATCCGGCCGGCAGTGCCAGTATCGCCGGCGAGCCGAACATTGTGAGAGCCTGCAGCATGGCGATCAGCGTTCCTGCGAGAATAGCTGGCAGAACCATCGGGATCGTCACCTTGCGCAAGGTCGTCAACGACGAGCCTCCAAGAATTGCAGAGGCGTCCTCTAGATCGGCCGGCACCCGGTCCAGCGCATTCGCGACAAGTGTGAACACATAGGGAAACGTGAAGCAGGCAATGGCAAAAACCAGCCCGGTAAACGTGTATATGTTGACAAGATACACACCGGGATCGAGGTCGAAAACGTACCGGTAAAGGATATTGACGATGCCACTGTTTGGGGCCGCGATGATCTCGTACGCGATTGCGCCGAGGAACGGCGGCGTTACGAACGAGGCGGTGACCAACATGCGGATATGGCGGCGTCCCGGCAGGTCGGTGCGTGCTACCAGCCACGCCATCGGTGTAGCGATCAGGCATGCCAGAAGGCCTACGCCAAGCGCCATTCCAATCGCCAGCGCGTAGGCTCTGAAAAGTGCCGGATCGGTGACGAGGGCTACAAAATTGTCGAGTGTCGCGCCACCGCCCGCATCGCTTCGAAAACTGTAGTAGACAAGCCAGAACAGCGGCAGGATGACCAATATGCCCAGCACAATGGTCAACAGGCCGAAGGTGGGCCAGGAAAGGTCAATGCCGCGGCGCCCTGGGGCCTGATTGAGTGCGATGCTGGTCATTGTCCTCGTACCGGACTGAGTTTGTTGGGAAAACCGCCGCCGGGCCTAGTCCCGGCGGGGTCGCGAGCTTTGGAAAGTCAGAACATCAAGTGCCGAAGTACTTCTCGTAGTGTGACTTGATCGTCGGGATCTCCGGCTCAAGCAAAGCAGGGTCGGAGTTCAAGAGCTTGATCTGCGATATGGGCCGGCGATTGGCTTTTTCCTTTACATCCGGATGGAAGGACCGCAGCCCCCCGAAGTCGCTGTTGAGCTGCTGGGCGTCGAGCGAGAACAGGAATGCGTAGAAAAGTTTCGCGGCATTCGCATGCGGCGCATGCTTCAGGACAGCGGCATTGCCGACCGCAAGCGGCGTACCCTCATCCGGGTAAACAATCTTGATCGCCGCCCCTTCGTCCTGAAGGCGGAAAATGTTGTACTCGTTTCCGTCGACCTCAAGAGCGCGCTCGCCCTGCGCAAGTTTCTTCGGCGGCTCGGTCGAAGACTGGACCTGCATGACATCCTGGGCGCCGAGCTTTTCAAAATAGTCCCACCCAAGAAGGTTACTCAAGACAAAGGTGGCGGTCATGATTGTGCCGCTATAACCCGGGTGCGCCTTCACCATCTTGCCTTTGAACCGAGGATCGAGAAGGTCTGCCCAGGTCTTGGGCGCTTCGGCTTCAGGCAACAAGTCCGTGCGATAGGCAATTACCGAAAGATGGGCGCGATAGGCGGCGAAGAAGCCGTCGGGGTCGCGTTCCTCGGTCGGCCATTTGTCAGCCACAACCTGGGGGACCATTGGCTCCAGCCAGCCTTCGCGTTTGAAGTATGCGAAGTGCACTGCATCGGACGTTTCTATGACATCGGCGTTGTAGATGCCCGTGGAGTATTCCTGTCCGATGCGCTGAAACACGCGCTCCGAGCCTGCACGTTCCACCTGAACTGTAATCTCGGGGTACTTCGTCTTGAACAGTTCCGCGAGCTTCTCCGCCACCGTCACGTCGGTCGCGGTATAGAATACGACATTGCCCTCAGATTTGGCCGCCGCCTCAAGCTCCGGCGTCACCTGGTATGGCGCCGGCGCCTCTGCCATGACGACGGAAGGGGCCATCATACCCACCGCGAGTAGGGCCGCGGTTATTTGCTTATTCCACATGTCTTGTTTCCTCCGTTATTGCGCGAGTGCCCGACAGTTTTCTGGCGGAAAGTTCAACCAGACTTGCTGACCAACCGGGATCGCGACATTGACCGGCGCGATCGTGCGCACCGTTTCTCCACCAGCCAGCGAAACGAGGTAGTCCCGGTGCGAGCCCAGATAGATCTGGCGCTTGACGGTTCCAGTTGCCCAGTTGGTATCTGCATTCGCCGGCTTGGCCTCGGACAAATGGATGTCGTGATGACGAACGGAGACCGCCGTCTGGCCGGCTGAGGCGAATTCGCCGCTGGCACAGCGCAACACAAGGCCGCCATCACAAACGACAGAATCCCCTGCCCCTCGGTGGCCTTTCAATATGTTGGTGCCACCAATGAACCTCGCCACGAATTCGGTCTTGGGTCGCTGGTAGATATCTTCTGGCGCGCCCGCCTGCTCTATTCTTCCATCGTTCATCACCACGATGATGTCTGCCGTGGTCATCGCTTCCACCTGGTCGTGCGTCACATAGACTGTGGTGTAGCGAAACTCATCGTGCAGGCGCCGGATTTCGAAACGCATTTCCTCTCGCAGATTGGCGTCAAGATTGGACAATGGCTCATCGAGGAGCAGTATTTCAGGTTTGACGACCAGTGCCCGCGCCAACGAAACACGTTGCTGCTGGCCCCCTGAGAGTTCTCCAGGGTAGCGCCCCTCAAGCGGAGTAAGTTGTGTCGCGGCCAGAATTGTACGGACTCGCGCGGCCGTCTCGTCGCCAGGAACCTTACGCAGCTTCAGGCCATAGGCGACGTTCTGGAACACTGTCATGTGAGGCCAAAGCGCATAGCTCTGAAAAATCATGGACATGTTCCGGGCTTCAGGAGGAACTGTCGAATGCGCGGAGGATACCGTCTGTCCTCCAACCCGGATTTCCCCCTCATTTGCCGGAACAAAGCCTGCAATGAGCCGAAGAGTGGTGGTTTTGCCGCAGCCTGATGGCCCAAGCAGGCACACAAGTTTCCCTTTATCGACCGAGAGATTGACGTTTTTGACGACAGTCAGGGAGCCATAGCTCTTGGCCAAGCCATCCAGTTCGAGAAACGACATCACACCTCCCCGTGTGACGGAGTCCGATTAGGACTGCTCCGTCGTATTTTAAAAAGCCTATGGTTCAAATTGCAGATTGTCAACAGATTACCAATCACGAAAACTACCTGGCTGAAGGGTAGCCAACACTATCGCCCTCGGCCGACTCGCTACGATCCAGACGAATGTCGAATTGGATCGCGCGGCCCAGCCTGCGGGGCTGGCCGCAATGTTCAGTCGGCGCTTTGACCTGCGTCGTCAGGCCCCTGCGAAGGTGCGCGTCCCCTGAAGAAATTCCAGAGCGCTTCGTAAACCAGATCGGGCCTCTGCTCCTGAGGGTAGTGGCCGGTGGGCAACGCCCATCCTTGCAGAACACGTGCCCACGGCGCCCAGGCCTCCAGTGGTTGGAAATGCCGCCCGCAGTGGCTGTTGCTGCCCCAAAGCACAAGTACGGGGCAGTCAATCGTCCGCTTGCCGTAGTCGGCAGAATCCATCGCCAGATCAACGCTCACGGTTGCGCGGTAGTCTTCGCAAACGGCGTGAATCTGTTCAGGCGTAGCACAGCGCTTATATTCAGCCATCGCCTGCGCGCTGAAGATGTCGAGCCCGACCCCTTTCTTGTTTAGCTTGTAGTCCATGTAATAATTGAGATCGGCGCAAAGCAGTTTTTCCGGGAAAGGAGCTTTCTGGGCCATGAAGAACCAGTGATAAGCCTCAAGACCCCAGCCCAGGGTAACCGTCGTCAATGCGTGGTGTGTAGGCACAATGTCGAGAGCAGCCAGCCGCTCTATGCGGTCGGGAAAGTCGAGCGCCATGCGAAATCCAACACGCGCACCGCGATCGTGGCCCGCGACCTGAAACTGATCAAAGCCGAAATGCGACATGACCTCGGCGTTATCTTCGCCCATGGCCCGAAAAGAATAAGCTGAGTGATCCAATCCGCCCTCGGGCTTCGAGCTGTCGCCATAACCGCGCAAATCTGGCGCCACGACTGTAAAGCTCTTCATCAATGTCGGAGCAATCTTGTGCCAGCTCACATGAGTTAGGGGATTGCCGTGCAAGAGTAGAAGCGGTGGGCCCTCTCCACCGATCGCTACATTGATCTCCGCGCCTGTCGTGCGCACCCGCTCATAGCGGAAGCCATTCATCAGTCCACGATGATCATTGGGAAGCTGCGGCATCGTGAGCGACCCCTGCCCTACTGGCAATGACATCACGCCCTCCTTCACGCCAAACCTAGTTTGATGTCTCCATACATCGATCTAGCAGTCAAAATTGTCAACAGTTTTTAATTGACAATTTTTTGGCAATTGGACATCAGAGGTTCTGATCTGTGCAAATGATCGGAAAGGGGTCCATATGAAGAATTATCGGATCGCCGCCATTCCTGGTGATGGAATTGGCAAAGAGGTCATAGCGGCGGGCTTGCGCGCGCTCGCCGCCTCCCAGACACGCGACGGTGGTTTCAACCTCAAAGTGGAACACTTCGATTGGGGGTCCGACTACTACAAGGCACACGGCGCGATGATGCCCGCCGATGGTTCCGAACGTTTGAAATCATTCGACGCCATATTTTTCGGTGCTGTCGGTGCACCCGATATCGCCGATCATCTGACGTTGTGGGGACTGCGTCTGGCAATCTGCCAGCCCTTCGACCAATACGCGAATGTGCGCCCGATCCGCATCTTGCCCGGCATCGAAAGTCCCCTTCGGGACGTCACACGGCAAGATCTCGATTGGGTAATCGTACGCGAAAATTCCGAGGGCGAATACGCTGGCCAAGGCGGACGTTCCCACCGGGGATTGCCGGAGGAAGTCGCGACGGAGGTTTCGATTTTTACGCGTGTTGGCGCCGAACGCATCATGCGTTTTGCCTTCGACCTTGCCAATTCCCGCTCCCGCAAACTGCTGACCGTGGTCACCAAATCCAATGCCCAGCGCCACGGCATGGTGCTCTGGGATGACATTGCGAGCGAGGTAGCCACCGATTATCCGGATGTCACTTGGGACAGAATGCTGGTCGATGCGATGACTGTTCGAATGACGCTCGACCCCGCTTCGCTGGATACCATCGTCGCCACCAACCTGCATGCCGACATTCTATCTGATCTTGCGGCAGCCCTTGCAGGATCGATCGGCGTCGCCCCGACTGCCAATCTCAACCCGAGCAGGCGGTTTCCCTCCATGTTCGAGCCGATCCACGGTTCGGCCTTCGATATCACCGGCAAGGGCATCGCCAACC
Organism: Mesorhizobium sp. FG116; assembly: GCF_057809835.1. Classification (NCBI taxonomy): domain Bacteria; kingdom Pseudomonadati; phylum Pseudomonadota; class Alphaproteobacteria; order Hyphomicrobiales; family Phyllobacteriaceae; genus Mesorhizobium; species Mesorhizobium sp. FG116. The sequence continues at coordinate 340,113 of NZ_JBMDKS010000002.1, read as the reverse complement.
CCATCGGAACCTTCTGGTCCGCGGTAATGATGTTGGAACATCTCGGCGAAGCAGCGGCGGCGAAGCGACTGATGCGCGCCATCGAGCGCGTCACCGCTGACACCTCACTCCACACACCCGACCTTGGCGGCAGTGCGACCACAAAACAGGTCACAGAAGCAGTCTGCGCCGCAATTGCAGGCGACAACTTGTAGGGAGGACGTCACTTGACAGCCAGGCAACTCAGGATAGCGGTCATTCCCGGCGATGGGATAGGCAACGAAGTGGTGCCGGAAGGGGTTCGTGTCCTCAAAGCGGCAGCTACCAAATTCTGCCTCGATCTCCACTTCGATACCTTCGATTTTGCCTCCTGCGACTACTATTCGAAGCACGGTCGTATGATGCCGGAGGACTGGAAGGACCAGATCGGCGGTCATGAAGCCATCTATTTTGGTGCCGTAGGTTGGCCGCAAACGGTTCCCGACCACATCTCGCTTTGGGGCTCACTTCTGCAGTTCCGGCGTGAATTCGACCAGTACGTAAATCTTCGCCCTGTCCGCCTTATGCCCGGAGTGCGCTCGCCTCTGGCCGACCGGAAACCGGGCGATATCGACTTCTTGGTCGTTCGGGAAAACACCGAGGGCGAATATTCCTCGATTGGCGGCAAGATGTATCCGGGAACTGCTCGCGAGATCGTCGTGCAGGAAACGGTGATGAGCCGCGTAGGCATCGACCGAATCCTCAAATTCGCATTCGACCTGGCCCAAAAAAGCAGCAAGAAGCACCTTACTTCCGCGACGAAGTCGAATGGCATATCCATCACCATGCCCTACTGGGACGAGCGGGTGGAAGAGATGGCTACCGCCTACCCCGATGTGCGTTGGGACAAGTATCACATCGACATACTGTGCGCGCACTTCGTCCTCAACCCGGACCGTTTCAACGTCGTGGTCGCATCAAATCTGTTCGGCGACATCCTGTCCGACCTCGGCCCTGCCTGCACCGGTACGATCGGCATCGCCCCCTCCGCCAATCTCAACCCGGAACGCAATTTCCCGTCGCTGTTCGAGCCGGTGCATGGCTCGGCGCCCGATATTGCCGGTAAAGGCATCGCCAACCCGATCGGCCAAATCTGGGCCGGCGCCATGCTGCTCGACCATCTCGGGCACCCGCATGCAGCCGCGGCAATTGTCTCCGCCATAGAGGCTGTCTTGGCCGATCCGAAGTTGCGCACTCGCGATCTTGGCGGAAGCGCCGATACAGCGACATGTGGCAAGGCCGTCGTAGCAGCACTAGCCGCAGCATCCTCGCCAGAAACGGGCGCTAGGAGAACCAGATGAGCGCGCTCCCAATCATCGCTTTGACCCCTGGAGATGCGACCGGCATTGGCCCCGAACTGACGGCACGCGTGCTGCATGATCGCCGGATGACGAAAACTGCCAGGATTGCCGTCATCGGCGATGCTCGTGTCTTGGATCTTGGAATGAAACAAGCCGGTGTTTCGTTCGGCTATCGACGCTACGAGAACCCCGCCTCGATCGACTGGTCAGATTCGGCGGTACCGCTCATTGATCTCGCAAACACCGATCCGGGATTGTACGCACCAGGTGCCGCCAGTGCCGGGTCGGGTCGCGTCACTGGCGAAACTCTGTCGCGCGCCATCGAATTCGCTAAGGCCGGACAGGTCGACGCCGTCACTTTTGCTCCGCTCAACAAGCGCGCAATGTACGACGGCGGGTGGCAGTTTCCCGACGAGCACAAGATGTTCGCGCATCTTCTCGGACACACCGGCTATTTCAGCGAGATGAATGTGCTCGACAACCAGTGGATGTCTCGCGTCACATCGCATGTCTCGCTACGACAGGCGCTAGATCAAATCGACCGCCCCGCCATTGAAGCCGCAATTCTGCTGGCAACAACAATGATGGAAAAGGCAGGCATTGCCGTGCCTCGCCTGGCGGTCGCCGCACTCAACCCGCATGGTGGTGAAGGCGGTCTGTTCGGCATGGAAGAGATCGAAATTATCCGGCCGGCTGTAGAGGCAATGTCCGCCAAGGGCATCGTCTGCCGAGGACCATTCCCCTCAGACACGGTTTATCTGAAGGCCTTTGCGGGTGAGTACGATGGCGTGCTTTCAATGTATCATGACCAAGGTCAGATCGCGACGAAGATGCGCGGCTTCAATCGCGGCGTAACGGTCACGGCCGGCCTCGATATTGTTTTCACGACTCCGGCCCATGGCACGGCTTTTGATATCGTGGGCAACGGTGTTGCAAGCACAGGCGCGTTTGAGGCGGCAATCGTCCTGGCCAGCCGATTGGCGGTGAAATCGACGCACTAGAGCGTTTCGTGGTTAGATTGAACCATTCTGCCGGCGATGGTTTGGGACAAGGTCGAGGACTTCGGCAAGGAGCGCACTGGCGGTGCGGTCGAGACGAAGGCCGAAGGATTTGGCCCAAACCGGCCCGGCCCCTCGGGTTTGCCTGCGGCGGGCGCCCACTTTGTCGGCTTGCTCGACCGATGCACCACATCGACCTTCGCAAGCCTTCGCGTGGATCACCTCGCCGCACGACAAACAGAATGATTCCATCTAGCCATGAAGCGCTCTAGGGTCAGAACCTATCAGCCAGACTTCGGGTTGCCGGCTAACCAGCGAATAATCGGCGGCACCATCAAGTTGGTGAGCACCGATCGCGTCAATTGAAAGCCTGCAACCGTGGATGCAAGCAAGCCGAACGCGACAGCCGAAGCGATCATCTCACCGAGACCGCCCGGTGCAACAGCCAATATCGTTGATACGTGGTCGAGCGCTCCAAATCTCTGGACCGCAAAAGCGAGAACTTCAAAGGCAGCGGCGATCAGCAGAAATGCCGAAAGACAACCGCCTATCGCCACTCTCGGCAACCGTCGCAACCGATCAAGCCGAAAGCGCAGTCCGAGCGAAGTGCCGATCGCGATCTGTGCGGCGAGCAGGACTATGGTGGGAACCGGTGGCATCTGATGTCCAAGCAAGACGACGAGGACACTCATCAGCATAGGCGAGATGATCCAGGCGTTTATCACCTTGAAATAGGTTGCAACCGCCGCGACCACCCCCGCTGCAAACACGAACACAAGAATCTCACCCAGCCCGTCCAGCTTCGAAAACGGCTGAGCTGCAGGCGCGCCCATGGTCGTAAAACCAATCCAAAGCGGAATCAGCAACAACACCATTACGACCCGCAACGTATGAATAATCGCGACGGCCTGTTCGTCTGCGCCCAAGTCGCTGGCCAACGTTGCCATTTCCGCCATGCCTGCCGGCAACGAAGCCAGGATTGCGGTCAAACGGTCAACACCAGCGATCCTCGCCAGTGGAAACGCAAGCAACAGACCGAAGAGGTTGGACCCCACGGCAACGGCGAGCATGAGCGGAAGCAGGCGGACAAGTTCGGCAAGTACGCCGGGAGTAAGCACCGCACCGACCGAGGCACCAACGAAGAGCTGACCGGCGCGTCGAAGCTGGCGTCCGCCAGTCATCTCTCCAAACATGTTTGCAACAATCGCTGCCCCGAACATGGAACCAAGAATGGCGGCCAGCGGCAGATGCAACGCACGAAAAGCCAGCGCGCCAAGCGTTGCCACAGTGATAGTTGCCGCTGTCAGCAGCGGTGACGGCCTACCTGGCAACACCTACACCATGAGCGCGCCGCCATTCACATGGATTGTTTGTCCTGTGACATAGCGCATTGCTGGGCCCGCCAGGATCCGCACCATGCCGGCAACATCCTGCGTTGTCCCGTGATGTCCCAGCACATTCGAGCGGCTTGCATGATGCTTGGGGTCAGCGCCCGTACGTTTCGTTTCAATAAGCCCGGGCGCCACGCAGTTGACCGTAATGGCATCTTTTCCAAGATCGTGGGCGAGCGCCTTGGTCAACCCCACAAGTCCGGCCTTTGCCGCGATAACATGCGCCCTGTTTGCCGCACCGCTATGTCCGGTCAGGCCGCCGATCGTCACGATTGCCGCCTGCTCGCTGAGCCGCAGCGGCTTGATCGCGGCCTGCGTTAGCAGGAATACACTGTCGAGACACAGCGCCATTACGCTGCGCCAACTTTCATAACTCAATTCGTCGATCGTAGCCTCCGGTCGGACGGCCGCATTCGCCACCACAATGTCGAGTTTTCCAAACATGGCGAGTGCATTCTCTACCAGCCGGGCCGGAACTGCCGGATCTGCAAGGTCACCAAGCACGATCTCGGCTCTTCCTCCCGCAGCTTCCACGCTGCTCGCTGTTTGCTCTGCACTGTCCCTGTCGCGCTGTGCATGGACAAGCACATGTGCACCGCCTTCTCCAAGCGCCACGGCAATCGACCGTCCTATGTTGCGTGACGCTCCAGTGACGATGGCAACCCGGCCTTCAAGCTCACGAGCGCTCATTTTATCCCCTTCTTTTCTTCAATAACGAAGCCAGACATCGTGCTGGCAACATCATCACTACGAAACAGCCCACTGCTCAGATCGAGAAGTTTCTCGCCGCATTCGATTCCGCCATAGCGTACATTCGCCAAGAATTTCTCCGCCACTTCGTGCCTGTTCATCGGCTCGTCCACACCGCCGCGCATATGATCTTTGCGAGCTTCAAAAACGCGCCCGCCCTTGGTCTTGACCCTGACATGACCGGTAAAGCGGGACGGGTAAGGGTCGTTGGAATCAATCTCGTATGTGACAAGATTAGTTAGTCTCAAGAGCTTGGGATCTTGGATCGCGGCGTCGGAAAAATCCGCCAGCCCTGCACGCCCGCGTTCCAATCCAAGCGCGATCGCGAAGGGAACGCTGAACTTCGCGGCATAGTCGGTGGGCGGCTTGCGCTTGAGCGCCAGCGGTTCCCACAAGCGGTGCACGTAACCCTCGGAAGTACTGCATTCGATCGCCACAATCTCGCTCGTACGCATACCCTCCTCTCGCAACTGCAATGCGCAGTCGATGTATGGCTGGGCCATTGTACCGCAGGGATAGGGCTTGAAGCTGATCGTCTCGGCGACCCAAACTTTTCCGAGATCATCGAACAGCTTGCCAAACATTGGAGCTACGGAGGGTGCGAACGCCCTGAAAAATCCATGCTCACCTTCCAGGACCGCGCGAGGCCCCAGGAATCCTGCGCGACCCATCAGTGCAGCCCGAAGGCCCGCTTGTGCAGACCAACCCGCATGCATGCGCTTGGTCCAGCTTCCATCCCCAAGATACTCGATAATTCCAGACGCGGTCGAACCGGCAATACCGAGCGCGTTCTTCAAATCCTTTGCGCTTGCGCCAACCGCGACCCCAACTGCAAACGATGCGGCCAGCGATCCCAGCACAGCGGTTGGATGAAAGCCGGCCTTGTGAATCGCCTTGGGCGCGACAAGGCCCAGTCTGCAAAGAAGCTCCGTGCCGGCGGAAATGCCAAGCATGACACGTTCACCCGCCAAACCCTCGCGCTCGGCGATTGCAAGCACGGCTGGCACGATCACCGCTCCGGAATGAACCGGGCCACCCTCGAAGGTATCGTCGAAATCCTCTCCGTGAGCGGCGGTACCGTTGACAAGCGCTGCGTCCGCTGCTGTCAGTCGCGTCGAATGGCCAATCGCCACGTGGCGTCCGAGTTCCCCGGAGGCGACGATGCTTTCGACATAGTCCTTCTGGCGAGCGGCCAGGCACAGGCCACCGACATCAATAAGGATCGCCTCCGCCTTTTCGACCATGCTGGCCGGAATCGAGCCCGGCGTCAGTGCCGCTCCCCATTTCGCCAGTTGCATAGAAAACGTCATATCACTCATCGAATTCTCAACTACCTCTCCGGCGGTCGCACCCGGTTGCCTCGGCCAACATGAACTTTTGCTTTCAGGTTTCCCGGCTGCCCTAAGACAGACGCCGGGCCTTCATTTTCGCGAGAAGGGGTTTGCTGACGGAACCGACCACAAAAAGTGCCGCGACGGTTAGGAAACCGAGCGAGATCGGGTCAGTCAGGAAGACTGAATAGTCGCCACCCGAAACCACGAGTGCCCGGCGGTAGTTGCTTTCGACAAGGAAGCCGAGAACCAGGCCAAGCACGGTCGGCAGGAACGGAATGTTCAAAAGTCGCATGAAGAAGCCGACAACGCCTGCGGCGAGAACAAGACCCAGGTCAAAAAGACTCTGGTGGATCGAAAATACGCCTGAGAATATGAGCGCAAAGATGAACGCGTTGAGATAGGCGCGCGGGCGGTTAACCAGCCAAATGCACGGCCCCATCATTGCCATGCCGATAAAGAGTTGGGCGATGGAGGCAACGAACAGTCCGCCATAAAGGCCGTGCACCACAGAAGCCGATTTGACAAAAATCATCGGACCAACGGTGATGCCGTGGATCAAAAAGCCGCCGAGCAGAACCGCGGTCGAGTTCGAGCCCGGAATGCCAAAGGCAAGTAGTGGAATGATGGCCGTTGCCGAAACGGTATTGTTGGCGGTTTCCGGTGCCGCGATGCCCTCGGGCGATCCCTTGCCGAACTCCTCCTTGTGGCGTGACCAGCGCTTTGCCTCGTTGTAGGCGATGAACGAAGCAACCGTTCCGCCGGCACCCGGCATGATGCCCTCAAAAGTGCCGACCACATTTCCGATCATCTGCGAAGGCAACAAGCGCTTGGCCAGCTTCCACCCGGGGAACTGGATTCTGGCCTTGCTCTCCATGCGGATCGGCGCCTCTTTCTGCGCCGCCTGCACAAGGAGTTCGCTCACCGCGAACAGGCCGACCATAACGAGAACCGGTTCGATTCCGCCGAGCAGTTCGGCCGTGCCGAAGGTGAACCGGTTCCCGCCGGTCACGGGGTCAGTACCAATGGTCGCGACCATCAGGCCAAACACGCCCGCAATCATGCCTTTGACCAGCGAGCCGCCCGAAAGGGTGACGATCACGCTCAGGCCCAGAATGCCCAGCGCAAAATAGGACGAAGGACGGAAGGAAAGCGCGATGCGCGCCAGAGGTTCGCTGAGAACAACCAGCATCACAAGCCCGAACAGGCTGCCGATAACACCGGAGTAGAGCGAGATGCCGAGCGCGAGGCCGGCTTGCCCTTTCCGGTTCATCTCATATCCATCAATCACTGTGGCGGCCGCGGCATTGGTGCCGGGCGTGCGGATCAGGATCGCAGGTATCGAGCCACCATATTCTGCGCCGACATATGTCGAGGCCAGCAGTATGATTGCCGACGATGGGTCAAGCGCATAGGTAAATGGCAACAGGAGAGCCATCGTTATGGATGGCGACAGTCCTGGAAGCGCTCCACCAAGTATCCCCCAGGCAACCCCTATGCCGGCCATAAGGATGGCAGGCGTGGTGAACAGGACCTGGACGGACTGAACAAGCGTGTCCAAAGCGATAATCCTGAATTAGAAGAATGTAAAAAGCTCGCCAGCAGGCAACGGGATGGCGAGAACGACAACGAAAAGAAGATAGTAGAATGCGGCGCCGACCACGCCGATCGCAAAGACCCGCCACGTCAAAGCCGCGCCACCGTAGAGGGCCGCGACAACGATAAGCGCGGCAACAGCCGGCACATACCCTACCGTCCTGACGATCAGAAGGTAGGCAACGCCGATGGCAAGCAGTCCGCCCGCGCGTGCGATACCCGCCAATCCACCCCGCTGGATTTCCTCTGCTTCATCGTCATCGACAACCACGTCGGTAGCCATCGCGGTGTTTGACAATCGGCGTTTCTGTCGTTTCGACATAATCGCCTGGACGCAGAGAATAATGCCCAAGGCGATCATGGTTGCCCCAAGCACTTTGGGCAGCCCTGCCGGACCTATCGCATCGTCAAGCGAACTCGCCCTGATCTGAAGGGAAGTGGCGAAGTAGCCAACACCAAGCAGGGTCGCCAGAATCCCGCCTATCAAGTCCCGCGTCATCGAAATTTCATCCCTCTCGCGCAAAAGCTGGAACGGAATCCAGCCTTGGAAGCGAGCTTCGAAGCGACAGTCACTTGATGACGCCTGTCTGCTTCAGGAAGGCCTCGGTTTCAGCCGCGAAACTCTCGATGAACGGGCCGTATTCCGCATGAGGGATATAGTCCGGCCGAAGGTCGGATGCTGTGTAGGCCGCCTTGTATTCAGGATTCTCGAGAACTTCGGGGATAGCCTTCTCCCACGCAGCTATGACATCGGCCGGCAGACCCTTTGGGCCGGCGATTCCGCGGAATTTCCGCGCGACCACGTCATAACCAAGAGATTTGACGGTCGGCACATCAGGCAGGGTTTCAAGCTTTTCATCGCTGAAAGTCGCCAGGATGCGGATCTGCTTTGCTTCCAGTTGCGACTTCACCTCCTGCACTTCGCCTACACCGACATCAAGCGTCCCATTGAGGACGTTGATCATCATGTCGCCACCGCCTTCATGGGTAACGATCGCGGCGTTTTGGGCGCCGGCAACCGCTTTCAGGCGTTCCAGGAGTTGCCGCTCGAGCGAAGCCGGATTAGCTGCTCCCCAGGTACCGCGTTCTGCCTTGGCATGGTCTATGACCGCCTGCAGTGTTTCGTACGGACTATTGGCCGCCGTGTAGATCACCTCTGGATCGGTAAAAACATTCACCACCGGCTCCAGGTCCTTGTACGTCGCATCTGGATTGCTGAGGAGCGAGGTGTAAATGAATGTCGGTGTCGTCGCGTAGAAAATGGAACCGTCTGCGGGTGCCGATGCAAGGCGCGCCAAGGCGTTCGCGCCCGAGCCGCCTGTAACGTTTTCAACGATCACGTTGGCGCCCAACGCGGACGATAGATATTTCGACAACTCACGCAAGAACACGTCGCTGCCTCCACCCACACTGGAGTGTGTAACCAGCGTTACTGTGTCTTTCGGATAGTCTTGCGCGGTTGCAGGCAACGAAAATGAGACGGCGCCGAGCGCCAATGCGCCGGCTGCGAATAGGTATCCCCTCATGAAGCCCTCCCAGAGCTCACGTAAGCTTTTAGTCGGGTGAACGAAGAGCTTGCTGCACCTCATCTCCCAATAGCCGGACACTGATAGCCTATTTGTAAATTGTCAAGTGTCTACAATTCTCAGCACGATAACATTTTCTCGACCTCGCCCAAATTCGGCCTGCGAGAATTACCGACGAGCAACAAGGAGCGAGTCGACAATCGTTGGCGAACGTCCTGCCTTTGCGAACATCCACGACTGTTAACAAGGAAAGGAGACACTTAGTGGAGCTAAGATGCTGCATCTTCGCAACCGGCAATGCCATCGGCATGAAATGATATTATTTTGTGGGAGCACATCGGCAAAAGTGCCGACTGTATTGAAGGCACACACAAATGCCACCGCACCCAAAGTGCTGGTCAGCTCGCTACCTCAGATTTTCGTAATTCAAATCGCGCGGCGTTGCTTGCGATAGCGCGCGAACTCGGTCAGAGCCGTCTCGGTCAGCGGCCGGCACAGCGCAAAGCCTTGCAGCAGGTCACAACCCATGTCGCGCAACATCTGGGCGTGCTGCATTGTCTCGACGCCCTCCGCCACCACTTCAATGCCAAGAGACTTGCCGATGTCGATGATGGAAGCGACCACTTGGCGTTGCTTGGGCGACTCCACGATCGGCACGATAAGCTGGCGGGCGATCTTCAGGCGGCGCGGCTGAAGCCGAAGCAGGCTGACGATCGACGCATAGCCGGTGCCGAAATCGTCGATCTCGATGTCTATGCCGAGCTTCTTGATTTGCTCGACATTGCGCACGACGACTTCATCGTTTTCATCGAGAAAGATCGACTCGACGAGTTCGAATGAAACCGCCCCGGATGGAATGTCGAGCTTGTTGAGGCTCTTGATCAATTCCTCGTCGCGCAGGCGTCGTGCCGACACGTTGACGGATGTCCGCGGTATCGGCAGGCCCGACAGTTTCCACCGGGCAAAATTGGCCAGCGTCTGCTCGAGGATCACCTTGTCGATATCGGCAACGACGTTCAGTTCCTCGGCCACGCCAAGGAACGCGTCCGGCGTCAGCAGCCCTTCACGAGGATGGTTCCAGCGGGCCAATGCCTCGACGCCAGCTATTTCCAGGGTCCTTGCATCGAACTGAGGTTGGTAATGCGCGCAAAATTCATTGCGCTCGAGGCCGCCCAGGATTTCGTCAGCCACGCGTTTGGTTCTGACGATCTCGGCCTGCAGGGCTTTGCTGAAAAATTCGTGTCGGTTGCGCCCCATGCTTTTTGCACGGTAGAGCGCGATATCGGCATTCACCAAAAGCCGCCGCGAATCGGGCAGATCCGCATCCTCAAGCGCAATGCCGATGCTGACACCGAACCGGCATTGATGGCCATGATAGTAAACGGGCTGACGCACCTGAGAAATAATCTCGTCGGCCAGCACGCCAAGTTGGTCCGGATCGAAGCCCGAACGGCATAGGACGACAAACTCGTCTCCACCGATGCGGGCAACGAAATCTTCCGGCCTGACGACAGACTTCAGGATCGCAGCCACATGGATCAGCATGGCGTCGCCTGCCGCATGGCCAAGCGTATCGTTGATCTGCTTGAAGCGATCCAGATCGATATGCAGGATAGCGATCTTGCCGGATGCAAAAGAACCAGCGCGCTTGAGTTCGCTATCCAGATACCGCCGATTGGGCAGTCCGGTCAGGGAATCGTGCAGCGCATCATGCTCTATGCGCGATTGCGCCTCGACCAGTTCCATATTCCGGATTTCGGCAAGATTTTTCGCACCCTGCAGTTCGCGCGTCAGCGTGATATCGGCCGTAACATCCCATTCAGCGCCGACAAGTTTGGGCGTCTCGTCACCGTCCTGGTAGCGGACCGCACGCGCCCGGATATGCTTGATCTGTCCATTGGGCAAAAGCAGCCGGTATTCGGATGAGTAAAAGCCCTGGGCGACCCCACGCTCGAAGTCGATCCTGGCGCGCTCCCGATCATCGGGATGGACGGCATTCGCCCAATCTTCAAGGCGCCTTTGGGTTCCGTCTGCGGGCCTGCCGTAGATTTCGTTGAGGCGATCGTCCCACCAGACCACATTCGTCTGCAGGTCGAGTTCCCATACGCCAAGCTGCGACGCATCAAGCGCCAGTTCCAACCTTCGCGACAGCCTGCGCAGCCTTTGTTCGCTGTCGTGCAAGTCGCGATAGTGTTCCTGCCTTTCCCTGAACAACCTGCCGGCAACGGTAATCGGCCCGATGACCAGCAAGCCGCCGGCGAGCAGTATTGCCCTTAGCAGCCATGAGTTGGTGCGGGCGGAATCCCATCCGCCCACGGGAACCGCGTCGATTTGCCAAGACCCGGTTGGAAGAACAACCTGCGCTGTGACCGGCTTGTCATCGGTTATGCGAGCGTCGCCGTAGAAGCGGGCGCCCCTACCGCCTAGGGCGTCCTTTCCGGTCAATGCGATTTCAATCGGCAGGTTTTCATCGAGAAGGCCAGAGTCCTCATAAAGCTCGTGCATGTCGATGACTGCGGAGATCACACCCCAAAATGTCTCGTTGGGCTCACCCCGGTTGAGAAACACCGGAAACCGGCCGATAAACCCCTGCCCGCCCTGGCGCAGGTCGACCGGCCCAGCCAGTATCATTTGGTGTGTATCGCGGGCCCGGAGGGCCGCTTCGCGCTGCTTTTCGTCCTTGTTGTAGTCCAGCCCTACCGCTTTCTCGTTCCCTTCCAGCGGGTACATCAAGGTAATGACGAGGCCGGGCGCGCCGGCGATATTGCGAAGCTGGCTCTCTTCCTGGAACACATTCTTCGCAAGCTCGGCAAAGCGGTCCTGCTTCATATCCGGTTCAGTGACAATCGTTGCGACAAGGCCGCGGACAAGCTGGATATCAGCGTTGATGTGGCCTTCGAGCTTGGCGCGAATGAGATTGACGTGACTGGCAACTTCCGCCCGCAGCGACTGCTCTGACACGATCTTGTTCTGATAGTCGGCAAAAAACGCGGCCAGCAAAAGCACGGCCGTTGCGATCGCCGCGGGGATGTTCGACCATGTTGCTACGGCATGCCAAAGCCGACGAAATTTGACGATAGACAAACGCATCGTACCGCTGATGTTAAACGCACCTGTGGCGTCTCGCGGTCACCTTAAATGCAACTAACTTAAATTAGCCTTGCAGTGTTACGTACAAAACACTGAAAGGTCGTTCGGCTCTCGCCACTTCATCATGTGGCCCAAACGAGCGCCCGCAGTGGTCCCGAAAATCGATTTCAGCGCATCAGCAAAAAGTGTATCACCGCTTTCGCTACACGAAATTCCATTCGGTTAAGACATTGCATGATAGATTCTCGTTGTGTCATTGAGACCCCATCGAACCCGCTGAGATGTTGTAGCAGCCGATGAGCGAAGACAAAAACCCGGAATATGTCGAAGCGCTGGCGCGCGGCCTTGCCGTCATCGAAGCATTTGACGAATCGACGCCGGAAATGACGCTGACCGAGCTTGCCCGCAAGGTCGACATGTCGCCCGCCACGGTCAGGCGCAACCTGCATACGCTTGAGGCGCTGGGTTTCGTTCGTCGCAACCACAAGCATTTCCTGCTTGCGCCGCGCATCCTCACCCTGGGTTCAGCCTATCTGAAGGCAGTTCGCGTCGACGAAGCCATCATGCCCGAACTTCATCGCATCACCGAATTGTTCGGCGACGCCGCCAATGTCGGCGTGCTCGACGGTACCAACGTCCTCTACATAGCCCATGTGTCCGAAACCCGGGCAGCGCGCCGCATGGCCAGCATCGGCGTCACCTACCCCGCTTACGCGACGTCTATGGGACGCGTCCTGCTGGCGCATTTGCCGCCGGAAGACCTCGACGCCTATTTCCAGAAAACAGAGTTGCGCAAGCTCACCGACGTCACCGTCACCAATGAAAAAGAGATGCGCAAGATTCTCGCAGACGTCCGGGTCAACGGCTACTCGGTTACCGTTGACCAGCTCGACTACGGCATCACGGCGCTCGCCGTGCCGATCCGTGACAACGTCGGCAAGGTAGTGGCTGCCGTCAATACATCCGGCTATTCGCCGCGACTGAAACCGCAGGACCTTCTGGAGCAGCGGCTTGCCGAGTTGCAGGTGGCGGCTGCCCGCGTCTCCAACCTGCTCCTTCGCTACCCTGCCCTGCTTCACTCGCTCGGCATGCACTGAGGTATCGGGCCGACTGATGAGATCGGCCGTTTCGATAGCTGTCGTAAACAACCGAGGATAAGCAAACCAAGCCTTGCGCGCTCACAAAAGCACGGCAGGCCAGAGGGGCTTGCCTGCTCGCGTCTCACCGACCTCGCCCTCATTTCACTTATGTACAAAAACCGCCTTGCCACGCTTGACAACCACATGTCGGAATCTTCATAATCCGAAAATAATTTCGCCTGACGAATTTTTGAGTTGAGGACACGCTGCCAGGAGGGCGGCTCCTCGACTGGGGAGGCAAGGGGTTGGCACCGCTACGCGTTGCAGTTCTGATTGGAAGTTCGAGGCCCGGTTCCGTGAACCAGAGCCTTGCCAAGGCGATGATGCGCCTCGCGGGAACAGACATTACCTTCGACGTTCCCCAACTCGACGACTTGCCTCTGTTCAATCAAAGCCTCCTCGAGGCTGGCATGCCCTCGCCTGTCCTTCGCTTGCGAAAGTCGATCGAGGCTGCCGACGGCATTTTGATTGTGACGCCCGAGCACAATCGCTCGATCACCGCGCTCCTGAAGAACTCGCTCGATTGGTTGTCGCGGCCCGCCAATGCCAATTCCTGGACAGGCAAGCCGGTGGCAATCGCCGGCGCATCCCTCGGGCGACTGGGCACGGTCGCTGCGCAGCAGCATTTGCGCGCAATATTGGGTTACCTCGACATGCCCACCATGGGCCAGCCCGAGGTCTACCTGCAACTGACGCCAGGCATGATCACGGGCGACGGCGAGATCGCCGACGAATCCACCAAGGCATTCCTGCAGGGCTACATGCAAAAGTTCCACCGCTGGGTGCGCACCCACTCCCGGGTCGCAGAGCCGGTTCTCGGCTGACGGTTTGAGCGTGCGAGAAAAATCATGAAAATCGGCAAACAGACCTCACCCTTCCAGTCCATCTGCACGTCCAATCCCGAGACGATCATCGTGCGTGGTCACGATCTGGTCGAAAATCTCGTCGGGGAAATCTCATTCACGGACCACATCTGGCTTCTCATCACCGGCCAGATGCCGACGGATGCGCAGCGCCGTATTCTCGACGCGACGCTGGTTGCCATCGCCGAACACGGCATGGTGCCGAGCGTCCAGGTCAGCCGCATGACCCTTGCCGCCGCACCCGAGGCCCTGCAGGGAGCGGTCGCGGCGGGCCTCTTGGGCTGCGGCTCCGTCATCCTCGGCGCCTCCGAAGCTGCGGGCCGTCTTTATCAGGACATCGTCGACGAGCAGAAGACTGCTGCCGGCAGCATAGATGCGGCGACGGAAACCGTGCTTCGCCGCTATCGCGCTGAAAAGCGCGCCATTCCGGGCTACGGCCACCCCCTTCACAAGGGTCGGGACCCGCGCGCCGAAAAGCTCATTTCACTAGGTGAAAAAGTCAAGACCGCCGGCATTTATGCGCAGATCGCGCGAGCGGTCGAGCGTATCCTGCCCGAAATCATCGGCAAGCCCCTGATGATGAATGTCTCCGGCGGGATTCCTTGCGTGCTGCTCGATGCCGGCTATCCACTGCTGGCGTTGAAGGGCGTTCCGCTTCTGGCGCGCACCGCCAGCCTGGTCGCCCATTTGCTTGAAGAGCAGCAGCGCTCCATCGGCTTCATCATGTCCAGCGGCGCGGCAAGCGTCATCAGCTACGACGGTCCGGCTCCGGACGGCTTCGTAGCCAACGAGAATTAAGGCAAGCCATGACAAGCGTATTGAACGGAATTCGTATCGTCGAGCAAGGCACCTTCATCACCGGCCCCTGTGCCGGCATGATGCTGGCGGATCTCGGGGCAGATGTCATCAAGGTGGAATCGGCAGGCAACGGCGACCCTTACCGCGCCTTCAAGACAGGGTTCTACAGCGCCCATTTTCAGGCCTACAATCGTAACAAGCGCGCTATCGGGCTCGACCTGAAAGCCCCGGCCGACAGGGACGTTTTCTACCAGCTTATCGCCCAGTCCGATGTCTACATCCAGAACTTCCGCCCCGGCGCGGCCGCCCGCTTCGGCGCCGATTTCGACACTCTTATCAAGATCAATCCGAAGCTCATCTATTGCTCGATCAGCGGTTTCGGACCCGACGGTCCTTATGCGCAGCGGCCCGTATATGATTCCGTCGCCCAGGCGGTCAGCGGCTTCCTCAGCGTCGCCATCGATCCGAAACAGCCACGCTTCATCGGCCCCGCCTTGGCGGACGCGATTACCGGCATCTATGCCTCGCTGGGAATCTCGGCTGCATTGGTCGAACGCAACAGCACCGGCAAAGGCAAGCGCATCGACATCTCGATGCTGGAAGCGATGATGCACTTCGCGGTTGAGCCATTCATGGGCTACTTTGCACTTGGCGAAGAACCGAGCGGCACCGACCGGCCACGGCTGGCGCAGGCCTACATCATGCGTTGCAAGGACAACAAGCTTTTCGCCTTCCACCTCTCATCGTTGGAAAAGTTCTGGGACGCGTTGGTCGAGGCCATCGACGCACAGCACCTCAACGCCGACCCGCGCTTTGCCACGCGTCTCCTGCGCATCGAGAACTACGATGCACTGAATGCGGAACTGAACGCCATCTTCGCAACCCGCAACCGGAGCGAATGGAATGAACGCTTCTCGGCTTTCGACGTGCCGTTTGCCCCGATCAACTCGATCTCGGACGTGGTCAGCGATCCGCAGGCGCAGCACCTCGAAATGATCGTACCGGTCGCAAACCGTGTCGAGGGAGCGCACAAATCCGTGCGTCCGGCCTATTCGTTCGATGGCGAAAAGGCGCAGAGCGTCAGTGCGGCACCGGTCATCAACCAGCATGGCGACGCAATCCGCGAAGCGCTGGCACACTCGCCAAAGGCGTGGCCGCAGCGCGAAACAGAGACCAAAACGCCGGCAAGCAGCGCAGCGATAGCCTGAAGCAGGCCAACAGGAGGAGAACCTATGGCAAAGTTGGCAGCCGTGCTGGCCACGACACACCACCCCTTCTATCTGAAGGCGACGACCGCACCGGCGGATCAGCAGATTCCCGAAGCGCCTGAATGGAAACGCAAGGTCGAAGCCTATCGCGAAACCCTGACCAAGGCAGAGCCGGAACTTCTGGTCATGGTCGGCGCGGACCACTTCCACCAATTCTTCCTCGACAATTACCCGCAGTTCCTGATCGGTAAGTCGCCGCGGTATGACGCGACGTTCTATAATGAGGAGCGCGAATTCGGCATTCCGAAATATGTCCTGGAGGGCCATGAAGATCTGTCGAACTTCATGCACAAGGGTCTTCTGGCACGCGGTTTCGACTTCGCCTTCAGCAACGAACTGAAGCTCGACCACTCCATCATATGCCCGATCATCACCACCCGGCCGCAGGCTGACCTTCCCGTCGTGCCGATCTACACCAATATCTTTGCGCCGCCCCTGCCCTCGCCAAAGCGCTTCTGGGATCTGGGACGCGCCATCCGCGAGATCATCGACGAATATCCGTCCGACAAGCGCATTGCCGCGATTGGTAGCGGACATCTGTCACTTGAACTGGGTGGGCCGCGCCAATTCCGCGAAACCGGTCCCGATCCCGAGTTCGACAGGCAGGCCATCGAATGGCTTTCCACCGGCAACATCGACGCCATTCTCGAAAACGTCACGCATGAAAGCATGGCCCGGAGCGGCAACGCCACCCACGGCTTCATGGACCTTATCCTGATGATGGGTATCGCCGGCCCGATCCCGGCGGCTTATTCCGATAGCCTCAGCCTTTTCCACACGATGGAAGCCTACATCACCTGGTACCCGGAAGGAGCGGCGCAATGAGCAGATATTACGTCAACAAGTTCCTGTTCACGGTCGATCGGGACTCGGAACTGCTGCGCCGCTATAAGGAAGACCCGAGAAGCCTTGTCACGACCTGGGAACAGTCGATAGGCCCCAAGCTCAACGACGTGGAGCGCTCGACCGTCCACTCATTGACGGAGGCCGAACGTGACGCCCTGATCAACCACGATATCGTGGCGCTGTTCGAGATGGGCGCGCATTTCTTCCTGTCGTTGACGATATTCATCGCCATCTACGACGAAGACTGGATGCAGAAATACGGGCCGCTTTCCTTCCAGCGCGACTTCGCCAAGCGCCTCGCACATTGGGAAGGCCGCGACTATCCGCCCGTTGGCGAATAAGTTCGTTGCATCTCCAGCAGTGCCGGCACAACTTTTGGCCCTGCCTGAACGGGGTTGAGAGCAGTACGCCTCGCCAGTCCCAAAATGCCAGAAACTCCAGCCGTCTCGGTCTATCGCGACCCGGGCGGCTTTTGCGTTTTCGGGCATCAGGCAGGCAGCGACAGCAGCTCAACTTCTTTTTCAAAAAATCGACGTTGCGCGAAAAATATTTCGTTGACCGAAATTTCAGACGATGTTAGAGTTCTTGGTATTGGTGGGAGGACCAACGATGAGAAGCGCAAAAGCGCCAATCGTCCCTTTGGCCTTACCTCCGTCATTGCGAGCAAACGAGGTTTGGGGCGTATGGACGGCGTAAGACTTCAGATTTCCAACCTGCATAGCGGCTATGTGACGCCTGATCGCGGTTTGGTGCCGACGGTGGACGGCGTCGATCTGGCGCTGAACCGCAATGAATTCGTATCCATCATCGGCCCAAGCGGCTGCGGAAAGTCCACCCTCTTCAACGTCATCGCCGGTCTGCTAAACCCGACTTCCGGCGAAGTCGCGCTGGACGGCAAAGAAATCGTCGGGCGGCCGGGTCACGTCGCCTACATGATGCAGCGCGACCTCTTGCTGCCCTGGCGCACCATCCTCGATAACGTCGTACTCGGCCCCGAGCTTGCCGGCAAACCGATGGATGCCGCCCGTAATCGCGCAGCGGCACTCCTGCGCCGCTTCGGCCTTGAAGGCTACGAGAACTCATATCCGTCTTCGCTGTCGGGCGGCATGCGTCAGCGTGCAGCTCTGTTGCGCACCGTCCTGTGTGACCGTTCCGTGGTGCTTCTCGACGAGCCCTTCGGCGCACTGGACGCTTTGACCAGGGCAACCATGCACGAGTGGCTGCTCGGCATTCAGCGTGAATTCCAGCAGACCATGATCCTCATCACGCACGATCCCGATGAAGCAATCTATCTGTCGGACCGCGTCTATGTGGCGACACCGCGGCCGATGCGCTTTGCCGGCATCGTCCCGATCGAACTGCCGTACGACCGCGGCCGGGACGTGACCATGACCCCTCAGTTTGCCGACCACAAGCGGCAGGTCCTGGCCCTGCTGCGAGGCGACAAAGGCGCACTCGACGCCCTGCATTGAAAATTCGGCGCAACGACCCGCCGGACCAACAATTCGACGAAGGCACCGTAATGACCGCGCAGAAAAGCAGAAACGCTTCCCTCCTTTCGTATCTCGGCGATGCGGCGCTGCCGCTTGGCATCGTCGTGGCGCTGCTCGCCCTGTGGGAAGCCGCCGTCCATTTGTTGAAGATCCAGCCCTTCGTGCTGCCGGCGCCGACCGAGATTTTCAAAGAACTCCTCATCAGCGGCCCGACTGTGATCCTGCCCCAGTTGCACGTAACCCTGATTGAGACATTTGCAGGCTACTTCGCTGCGGTGATCATTTCGGCGATCCTCAGCGTGCTGATCCTTTATTCGTCCACGTTCCGCCGTGGCGTATTGCCCCTCATCGTCGCCTCGCAGACCATTCCGATCATCACCATGGCCCCGGTTCTGGTCATCTGGTTCGGCTACAACAGCCTGCCGCGCATCATCATCACCGCGATCGTCGCCTTCTTTCCGCTCACCATCGCCGCTGTGACCGGACTGAAAAGCCTCGAGCCGCAGTTCATCGACTTCTTCCGCTCGCTCAATGCGACGCCGGCGCAGATTTTCTTCAAGCTGCGCCTGCCGGTTGCGCTGCCCAGCATCTTCGGTGGCTTGAAGGTGGCCGCCACGCTCGCCATTATCGGCGCCACCATCAGTGAGTGGGTCGGTGCGAGCCAGGGCATCGGCTACCTCATCGCCCAGGACACCGCGCTTCTCAACACAACCCGCGTATTCGCATCGCTGACCGTGCTCGGCGTTGCCGGCATGGCGTTGTTCGGCCTTGTCGGGCTGATCGAACGCCTGTCCATGCCATGGATCTACGCCCGCCCGTCAATGGCGTGGTTGCGCGCCAGTCAAAACCCCAGAGCTCCCGCCGCGGCGGTCGCTCGCCCCCGGCAGTGACCGCCGCCAGATTGGAAGTTCTTCACCAGCCTAGAAACGAAAACCCAACCATAACAAAGACGTACAACCGTCGCATTCAAGGGGAAGCAAATATGACTGCCTTCAGACTGAAGCCGTGGACCATCGCCGTTGCCGCGCTCACTTCCACAATTGCGTTGACCAGTTCAGTGCTGGCGGCTGACCTCACCAAGTTCAGATACGCGCTGATCGCCAAGCCCGGCATTTGGGACGCAGCCGTCATCAACGGTATCGACAACAAGTTCTTCGCCGACGAAGGCCTGGAACTGGAGCTGATTTCGCCGACCTCGCCCGCCGACGGCCTGAAGCTTGTCGCCACCGGCGGCGCTGAACTCGCCACGGCCCACTCCACCGACGTCATCACGGCCCGCAGCAAGGGCCTGCCGGTGGTTTCGATCGGCGCCAACCACCAGACCGGCACGACCGGCATCCTTGTTCCCGCCGAAGCCGGTGTGAAGGACCTCAAGCAGCTTGAAGGCAAGAACGTCGGCATCACCGGCATTCCCTTCAACAAGGTCATGCTGGAGCACAGCCTGAAGGCGGGCGGTGCCGACCTTTCCAAGGTCAACATCGTCACCGTCGGCTTCACGCAGATGCCGCTTCTGCTCAGCCAACGCATCGACGCGCTGGGCGACGCCATCAGCTGGGACGAGCCGCCGATCTACAACGTCCAGATTAAGAAGCCTGCCGACGACAAGTCGACCTACACCTACTTCACCTTCACCGACTACGGCGTGCCGCGCTTCTACACCTTCGGTCTCGTTGGCGACGAGGAAGCGTTGAAGAAGAATCCCGACCTCTACAAGAAGTTCCTGCGCGCATGGTGCAAGAGCGTCGAGTGGATGATCGCCAACCAGTCTGCCGCCGCCGACGGTGTCATCAAGCAGATCCCGTCGATCAGCAAAGAAGAGGCAGTGGTTTCGCTTGCCGAGATCGCACGCATTTCGGTCAGCGCCGAAACGGAAGCAAACGGTATTGGCTGGCAGGACCCGGCCGTCTGGGAGAAGCAGGAGAAGTTCATGTTAGAGAACGGTCTGATTTCGGCCGATGTCGACGTCAACCAAGCCGTCACGAACGACTACCTGAAGTAATCTTCCAGGCGGCATCTGCCGCAGGCACGGTCGGGTTCCGGCAAGACACCCGACCGTGCCCTTTCATTGTCAGGGGGCGGCGAAAGCGCGAAAGCCGACCTCTCAAAACAAGCAGTTCACACGACAAGGACTTTCAGACATGACGGCTATCATCGACCAGGCAATTGGCAGCTATCTCATTCGCGGCGGGGCGGTAATCACCGTCGATCGCGCGATTGGCACGCTGCCGCGCGCAGATGTGCTGGTTCGCGATGGCCGCATCGAGAAGATCGCAGACGGCATCGAGGCCGCCGGGGTCGAAGTCATCGATGCCAGCAACATGATCGTCATGCCCGGCCTGATCGATTCCCACTACCATATGTGGAGCGCGCTTGGCCGCAACTTCATCTCCGATGGCGGTTATGAGTACTTCCCGGCCAAATGGGCCACCGCAGCACTTTACGATGCCGACGACTTCTACAACAGCGTCCGCCTCGGACTGGCCGAACTTGCCAATGGCGGCGTCACAACCGTGCACAACTGGTCGCACAACAACCGCTCACCGGCACACCTCGACGGCGAATTGCGGGCGCATCGGGATTCGGGTCTGCGTGCCCGCTACGCCATGGGCCACATCGACAAGCTGCCCGTCGATCAGGTCAACCGCTACGAAGACCTGCCTCGCGTCCAGAATGAATGGTTTGCCGATCCATCCAGACTGAAAGGCTTGGTGCATCTCGGCGTAAACCTTCGCGGCCCCATCCAGAGCAACATCGAAGTCTTCTACCAGGAAATGGAAATGATGCTGAAGCTCGGGCTTCCGGTCGCGATCCATGCCAGCCAGGCCGCGCCGAACAGCGACGATGCCGCCGATTACGAACGCCGCGGCTTCCTCGGCCCCAACTTCCTTTTCTGCCACTACATCGCGGCAACAGACAGTGACCGCGCCGCGATGGCCCGCACCGGCACACCGCTCAGCTACGCGACGCACTCTGAACTGCGCCTTGGCGAAACCGGCGACGCACGCCGCGCCCTGCTCAAGATGCGCGAAGCCGGCGTAATGATCTCGCTCTCCTCGGACGCCACCTCGCTTGCCCCGCCGAACATGCTCGAAAACATGCGCCTCACCTGGAACATGGGTGTGCCTTGGCAAGGCACGGACACCGCGCACTTGTCGCCGATCGGCCTCCATGAAGTCATCGAAATGGGCACCATCAATGGAGCGCGCGCGCTTGGCCTCGGTGATGTCACCGGCTCTCTGACCCCCGGCAAACAGGCAGACATCATCCTCATCCGCACGGACGACGTGAACATCGCCCCTCTGGCAAACATCGAGGCAACGGTCGTCATGTCGGCAACGCCGGCCAACATCGACACTGTCATGGTCGATGGCCGCATCCTCAAGCGTGGCGGCAAGCTCGTGGGCGCGGATGTGCCGGCTATTGTGGGCAATGCAGGCAAGTCCGCCATGCGTATCCGCACGGCCGCCGGTGGCATCCTCGCCCCTCAATGTCCGGGCTGTGCAGGAAATGCCGTCTATCGCGCAACGGCCTGCTAGTCGGAGCGGAAACCCGCTACTTTCCAAACTCAGAGGGGATGGGCGTGCTTGAACAGATAGTCGTGTGGTCGCTCGCACTCATCTTCGCCGGATCGGCCTATCTCAACCTCACTCGGCCGGATTTTGTGACGGAAGAGTTCGCCCATTGGGGCTATCCAACGTGGTTACCAATTGCGGTCGGCGTTGCGGAACTGCTTTCGGCAGGCGCGCTGCTCTTTGCATCGACGCGCGACTATGGCGCCCTGCTCTCTCTTGTGGTGCTGGCTGGAGTGGTCTTCTCGCTCAGCAAGACGCGGGAATGGCTGCGCATGCAGTTTCCACTCCTGATGGCCGCCCTGTCCTTCGGTCTTTTGCTGTAACGGCAGCAAACCGAACTGCTGCATGCCCGCAAACCTGATGCGAAATCAGTCCTGTCGAGCAACGCCCGACGGATAGCGGCTCGGTGCGCAAACGTCAGCGCGTGCAAGCATGTGCACCGCAAGCATAGGCTGCGTCTCAATGATCGCAGAAGCGCTGCGTCTGCTTGCGATTTTTCCACTCAATGAAAATCTCTTCCTCTGCCCCAAGTAAAATACTCGCGAGGCACACCCTCTCCCTCGCAAGTAGCATTGACAAGCATAAGTCCGCAGTTACTCTCCAATAACGAAAAAGATTTCGCTTAGCGAAATATATGGAGGAGCAAACTGTGATTACGAGACGGAATTTCAACAGGCTGGCAGCCGTAGCCGCTACCAGCATCGCCATGCCATCGGTATTGAGCGGCAGGGCTTTCGGACAGGACAAGCCAATTCGCTTCGGCGCCAGCATATCGCTCACCGGCCCGCTTTCCGGCACCAAGAACGGCCAGATCGGTTATGAACTTTGGCGCGATGACGTCAATGCGGCAGGCGGCTTGCTCGGAAGACAGGTCGAGCTCGTGCTACTCGATGACCAGAGCTCGGCGTCGAACATCCCGGCCATCTATTCCGCGCTCGCCGATGTCGAAAAATGCGACGTTCTGTTTGGACCTTACGGTGCCAGCCTCACGGCTCCCGTAATGCCCTTCATCAAGCAGCGCGACCTGTTCATGATCGGCATGTTCCCGCTTGCGGCTAACGAAAAGGCCCGCCACGACAAGTTCTTCCATAGCGCCGCATGGGGTCCGAATTCCGGAACGGATTGGGCGCGCGGTTTCTTCGACCTTGCCAAATCGGTCGGCGTAAAACGCGTCGCCATTCTCGCCAATGACCTTGAGTTCTCCAAGAACGCCGCGGTCGGCGGAGCCAAGGTCGCGGAAGAATATGGCATGGAGATCGTCTTCAACCAGAGCTACCCGCCGAATACCTCCGATTTCTCATCGATCCTGCGCAACATAAGTGCCGCCAATCCCGATGCGGTATTCGTCGGCTCATATCCCGCCGACAGCACGGCGATCATCCACGGTATTCGCGAGATCGGCCTTCCCGACAGCGTCCAGATATTCGGCGGCGCCATGATCGGCCCGCAATACGGGTCGCTTCTGAGTTCGCTTGGTCCGGAACTGAACGGAGTGGTGAACAGCCACTTGTTTGCCCCTGAGCCGACGATGCAAACGCCTGAGATCAAGAAATTCTTCGATCGTTACGTGCCTATCGCCGAGAAGCAGGGCGTCGATCCGCTCGGCTATTACGTGCCGCCGTTCTACTATGTCGCCGGCCAACTTGCGGCTGCCGCAATCACCGGCGCGGGTTCGCTCGATCAGGCCGCGATGGCCGCCTGGCTTCACGGCAATACCGTCGAAACCATTGTTGGCCCAGCCACATTCAACGACATCGGCGACTGGACGAAGCGCCGCGTCCTGATGGTTCAGATCCAGAATGTAAAGGGCAATGATCTCGCCCAGTTCCGCGAACCGGGCCACCAGGTCATCCTTGATCCTCCGGAACTAAAGTCCGGCGAGTTTATCCATCCCTACAACAAGGCTCGCGCCAGCTAGCCGCCACCACGCACGAGACGGCGAAGCCGGGCAAGCCAACGCCCGGCTTCGGACGAGGCGATATGACAACACTGGACATCCTTCTGAACGTGCTGGTTTCCGGCGTGCTCTTCGGCAGCATTTACGCCGTCGTCGCGCTCGGGCTGGCAATCACATTCGGCATCCTGCACATCCCGAACATCGCTCATCCTGCACTGGTCATCATGGGCGGATATTTCGTCGTTCAGGCGAACCGGTTCGGCATCGACCCGTTGATAGCGGCGGCCCTCGGCATCGTCCCTTTCTATCTGCTCGGTATGCTGCTATACACTTTCTATGCCAACACCTTTGAACGGCGCGGGCGCGCCGAGGTGTTGCAAAGCCTCACGCTCTTCTTCGGGCTGTCACTTGTCATAGAAATCTTTCTCGTTCTGGTCTTTGGGTCCGAACTGCAATCAGTCAGCGCGCCCTACATCGGAACCAGCCTGAAGCTCGGCCAGATCACCATTCCCGGTCGGCTGCTCGTCCCGGCCTTGCTTGGGCCTGTCACCATCGGCCTGCTCTGGCTCTATTTCAAATACACCAATTCCGGCACCGCCATCCGCGCGGTTGCCCATGACGAACGCGCGCTTTCCATCGCCGGACTGGACCCGGCTGCGGTCAAGCGCCGGGCCTTTGGGCTGGCCACGGCCACTGCCGTCATCGGTGGCGCAGCCCTTGTACTGATCGGGCCGATCGACCCGTTCGGTGGCCGTTTCCAGATCGGGCGCGTCTTCGCCATTGTCGTCCTTGCCGGGATGGGCTCAATCCCGGGCACGCTGGTCGTGGCGATAATGCTCGGCATCGCCGAGTCCCTCGTATCCTCTTACCTCAACCCAGCCTGGTCCCCCGGCGTTGCCTTCGCCATCCTGCTCGCGGCACTCGCATTGCGTCCCCAAGGGCTGTTTGGAGCAGCGCGATGACACGCAACAGCAAGATTTTTCTCGCAGCGGCACTGGCCGTCTTGCTCGTAGGCCTTCTCGCTCCGCATGTGCTGAAGAACCCTTTCTATTTCTTCGCCGGTTACGTCATCTTGCAATACGTCGTCATTGCCACAGGCTGGAACATCCTTGGAGGCTATGCCGGCTACATCAATTTCGGAGCTGCCGGGTTCTTCGGCGCAGGGGCCTACGCATCCGCGTTCCTGTTCAACACCTTCGACATTCCGTTGTGGGGCGGCCTCGTCGCCGCCTGCCTGATCGGCGCACTGCTGGGCGTCCTGATGGGCTACCTGACGCTGCGCATTCAGGGCGTTTACTTTGCCATCGCCACCTTGGGGCTGGTCATCATTCTTGAAACGATCATCCATAACATTCCCGCACTCGGCGGAGCCCGCGGAATAGTCGTCTACGGCCCTCCGCCACCTGCATGGGCGGCAGGCCCTTCGCAATACATGTT
The DNA here is from genome assembly GCF_057809835.1 of Mesorhizobium sp. FG116. Lineage (NCBI taxonomy): Bacteria > Pseudomonadati > Pseudomonadota > Alphaproteobacteria > Hyphomicrobiales > Phyllobacteriaceae > Mesorhizobium > Mesorhizobium sp. FG116. The sequence continues at coordinate 314,799 of NZ_JBMDKS010000002.1, read as the reverse complement.
CTTCCTCATGTTGCTCATTGCCGTCGCCAGCGTGTCGTTGGCGCGCTGGATGCAGATATCCTGGGTCGGGCGCGGTCTGCGTGCCGTTCGCGCCAGCGAGAACGCAGCGGAATGCTCCGGCGTGCCGACATTGCGGCTGAAGCTGCTTGCCTGTGCCGCCAGCGGTGCGGTCCTGGCTGCAGCGGGTGCCCCCTATCCATTCTACACTTCCTTCGTCGAACCGGTCACGGTGTTCAGCCTGCTCATCGGCCTCAACGCCATTGCCATGCCGTTGATCGGCGGCACGCGAACCTGGCTCGGCCCTGTCATCGGCGCCCTGCTCCTGGCCTCCACCCAACAGATCGCCACCATCACAATATCGTCCGAACTGAACATACTTTTCGTCGGCATCGTCCTGATCGCGTTCGTCGCGCTGGCGCCGAATGGCATTCTGGGCCTTGTCGCTCGTCGTTCAAGGGAGACACCGCGATGAGCAGCCCGGTCCTTTCCATGCACGGCGTCGAAAAGTCCTTCGGCCTGTTCCGGGCGCTCGGGCCAGTCGATCTCGATCTCATGCCGCAAGAGCGGCTCGGCATCATCGGGCCAAACGGCGCCGGCAAGACCACGCTCATCAACTGCATCACCGGCGTCTTGAAGCCAGACAGCGGCTCGGTGAAATTCGAGGGTGCCGACATCACCGCCCAGCCCAGCTTCAAGCGCGCGCGCCTCGGCATCTCGCGTACCTTCCAGATTCCACAGCCATTCAGGGGCATGACGGTCACCGAAAACCTGCTCGTTCCGCTGGACTATCTTCACGGCACCACAAACAAGCATCGGCGCGCCGCCGAAGTGCTGGACTCGGTCGGATTGTCGGCCCGCGCCGCGCATCCTTCGGAAGACCTGTCCCAGCTCGAACTGCGCAAGCTCGAGCTGGCCCGGGCACTCGTCGGCAATCCCAAGGTGCTGATCGCCGACGAAGCGATGGCCGGCCTGTCGGAAGCCGAGATCGACGAGGTTCTGGCAATCCTGATGAGGCTCAACCAGCAAGGCGTCGCGGTCATCATGATCGAGCACATAATGCACGCCGTCATGCGCTTCTCCCAGCGCATCGTGTGCTTTGAAATGGGGCAGTTGATCGCTTCCGGCACGGCCGAGGAAGTGACCAGGGACCCCAAGGTGCAGAAGGTGTATTTCGGTGAACAGGCTCATCATTGAAAATCTGAGCGCCGGATATGGCGCGGTGTCTGTCCTCCACCAGGTGTCGATTGAAGTCTCCGAAGGGGAATTCGTCGCCCTGCTCGGCACCAACGGCAACGGCAAGAGCACGCTGCTCAACTGCATCATGGGCTTCATCAAACCCACCAGCGGCCGCATCGTGTTCGAGCGGGATGGCCACGCACTCGACCTAACAGCACTGCCTCCGCACGAAATCGTCCGTCGTGGTCTTTCGATGGTACCGGAAGGCCGCAGGCTCGTGCCCAGCCTCTCCGTCGAAGACAATCTGAAGCTGGCCGGCAGCAACCCGGTCGTGCGCGACCGTCTGAACGAAAATCTCGCCTACTGCTACCGCACTTTCCCGCTCCTGCTTGAGCGCAAGACACAACTGGCCGGCACGATGAGTGGTGGCCAGCAGCAATTGCTGGCAATCGCCCGCTCGCTGATGACCGTTCCGAAGATCGTCGTCGTCGATGAGCCGTCAGTCGGCCTCGCGCCAATCGTGGTCAGTCAGGTCATCGAAGCGATCCGGACCCTGCAGCGGGAGAGCAACCTGACCATATTGATGGCGGAGCAGAGCTTCCTGCAGACCATCGATGTCGCGTCGCGGGCCTACATTCTGGCCCATGGTCGCATTGCCCGTCACTTCGACAGAAATGCCGGTGCAATCGATCAGGAAGAGATACGCAGAGCGTTGCTCGGAGCAAGTTAGATCAAGTCATTATGTAGTAATATCAATATAATGAGCCAAGATCATAACATCTGAGTTCAGGAAATCGCCTGCCGCTTTAACGGTCCCAGATCAGCCGCAAAGCGCTCCGTCATCGCTAGCCCTGTTGCGTTGGGCCGCATGGCGGGCGCGCGGTCGCTGACAACGAGCCCACCGCGCAAGGCAAATAGCCGCTTGCCGTAGCAGATCAGGTTCTCGAGACCCTGCATGGTCGAAACGACCGCCGGCAGCATCTTGCGATAGATTTCCTGTGCGCCTTCTTCATCGCCCGCACGAAAGGCCTCGTAGGCTGCCACCGCATAGTCAATGCAGTCCGGCGCAAGGATCAGCCCGCGACAGCCAATGCGAAGATTGTCGAGCATTTCGAGACCGGCGCGGCCATTGAAAACCGGCAGGCGGTTATTCGTTGCCTCGATCAAGCCGGCAATCTCGACCACCGGTCCCTCGCCCTTCACCAGTTGGATATTGGGGTGTTGGCGCACTAGGTCGGCGATTTCGGCGGAAGTGAGCCCACGCCCCATGAACGCCGGGGCATTTTGTATTGCGACGGGCAGGCTGGTGGTTTCCGCCACGCGGCCGAAGAAGCGGATATATTCCGCCGCACCGAACTGGCCGACCATTGGCGGCTGCAGGATCAGCCAGTCCGCACCAACGCTTTCGGCATGGCGCACTTGCGCCACCTGCTCGGAGACCGACGAACCGTAGATGGTCGACGCCAGCGGCACCCGTCCGCCTGTATCTTCAGCGATCCAGTCCATCACCGTCCGCCGCTCGGCCTCGGTCAGCTTCGACACTTCCGTGGCAAGGCCAAGCGCTGCCATGCCGTGTACGCCGACAGAAATGCAAAGCTCGACCTGCCGGCGCATCGCCACGCGGTCGAGTTGTTCGCGTTCATCGAAAAGCGCGTAGAGAATGGCGTGAATGCCATGCAAGTCGGCCACGTTGAACCTCGAAGCCGCCCCGCTCATTAGTGGCTTTCGCGCGGAACTTCATGGCCGCGGCAACCGACAAGAAAGTCCAGGTCCGCACCACGGTCCGCCTGCATCACGCGCTCGACATAAAGGCTCTGGTAGCCACCCTGCACGGCAGCTTGCGGTGCACTCCAGCACGCACGGCGGCGAGCCAGTTCCTCATCCGACACGTCGAGATGGAGCCGGCGGTTCTCGACGTCCAGCTCGATCATGTCGCCGTCTTCGACCAGCGCCAGCGGACCGCCTATCGCCGCTTCGGGGGCCGCATGCAGCACGACCGTGCCGAAGGCCGTGCCGGACATGCGCGCGTCCGATATGCGCACCATGTCGCGCACGCCCTTTTGCAGCAGCTTCTGCGGCAGCGCCATATTGCCCACCTCGGCCATGCCGGGATACCCCTTGGGGCCGCTGTTCTTGAGCACCATCACGCATGTCTCGTCGATATCGAGATCCGGTTGATCGACCCGCGCCTTGTAGTGCTCGATGTTCTCGAACACCACGGCTCTTCCACGATGGCGCATCAGTTCCGGCGATGCAGCGGACGGCTTCAGGATCGCGCCGTCAGGCGCGAGATTGCCGCGCAGCACCGCAATGCCGCCTTGCTGCGTCAGCGCCTTGGCCCGCGGCAGGATCACTTCATCGTTGAAGTTCTCGGCACCGGCAATGTTCTCGCCAACCGTCTTGCCGGTAACGGTCAAGGCGTCGAGGTCGAGCAGGTCGGCGACTTCCTTCATAACCGCCGGAAGACCGCCGGCGTAGCAGAACTCTTCCATCAGGAATTTTCCGGAAGGCATCAGGTTGAGGATGGTCGGAATATCGCGCCCGAAATGATCCCAATCCTCCAGCGACAATTCGGTGCCGATACGCCCGGCAATCGCCAGCAGGTGCACCACCGCATTGGTCGAACCGCCAACCGCGCCATTGACGCGGATCGCATTGGCGAAGGCCTTGCGCGTGAGGATTTTCGAGAGGCGCAAATCCTCCTTCACCATCTCGACAATGCGCCGCCCCGACAACCTTGCCAGCCGTGCGCGGTGAGCATCGACTGCCGGATAAGCGGCGTTACCCGGCAGGGCCAACCCCAGCGCTTCCACCATGGAAGCCATGGTCGAGGCAGTGCCCATGGTCATGCAGTGCCCAGGCGAACGCGACATCGCACTTTCGGCTGCGGCAAATTCCTGTTCGCTCATGACGCCGGCGCGAACGTCCTCGGAGAACTTCCACACATCCGTGCCCGAGCCGATCGCCTTGCCGCGAAAGCGGCCGTTCAGCATCGGCCCACCTGAAACGACGATAGCCGGCACATCGCAGGACGCCGCGCCCATCACCAGCGAAGGCGTGGTCTTGTCGCATCCTGCCATCAGCACGACGCCATCCATCGGATTGCCGCGTATGGATTCCTCGACGTCCATCGAGGCAAGGTTGCGGAACAGCATGGCCGTGGGCCTCAAATTGGATTCGCCACACGAAAACACCGGAAACTCAAGCGGCAACCCACCTGCTTCCAGAACGCCCGCCTTCACATGTTCCACCAAGCCGCGGAAATGAGCGTTGCAGGGCGTGAGTTCGGAGAATGTGTTGCAGATGCCGATCACCGGACGCCCGTCAAAGGCATCATCCGGCAATCCATTGTTCTTCATCCAACTGCGGTGGATGAAGGCATCCTTGCCGATACCGCCGAACCAGGCTTGGGAACGCAATTTCCGTGTCACTTTGTCTATCCTGTTTTTAGTTCGTACGGCGGTGTCGCGCCGCCTTCAGTATTGGCCGGCTGGGCAATCAAACGGCATGCTGCAGCACACTCAGCCCGCCATCAACCACCAGGCAAGCGGCATTCATAAACGGGCATTCGTCCGAGATCATGAAGACAGCCGCTTTGGCAATCTCAGAAGGTTGAGCGATCCGCTTGCCCGGATGTAGCGCCAGCGTTTCGGCTTTCGCCTTTATCGGGTCGGGAAAGCTGTTCCAGTAGTCGATGTTCTTTTGCGTCTCCACATAGCCTGGCGCCAGCGCGTTCACCCGCACCCCGGCCGCCGCATATTCGAGCGCCAGCGACTTTGTCATGCCGAGCAGCGCATGCTTGGCCAGCGGATAGGGAAATGTGTGCGGGATGATCGTGAAAGAGTGCGTCGAGGCAATGTTGAGGATTGCACCGCCGCCGGCCGAAATCATCCCTGGAAGCGCCGCCTTGCAGCAGTTCCACGCGCCTTTCAGGTTGACGTCGAAGCAGCGCTGCCATTCTTCATCCGTCGTTTCCAGCGGCGCATTGAAGACATTGATGCCGGCATTGTTGATCAGCGCGTTGATCGGCCCGATGGTTTTTCCTGCCTCGGCCATCGCAGCGGCAATTGCCTGCGCATCGGATATGTCGGCTTGCGCCGAGGCCAGCGCGCCCTCGCCCGCTCCCAACCCCGCCACAGCCTCGCGCAGCATCGGCCCGTCACGGTCGATGACGAAAAGCCTCGCGCCCTCCTTCAGGCATTCCTCGGCAATGGCCAGCCCGATGCCTTGCGCCGCACCCGTCAGGAAAATCCGCTTGCCGGCCAGACGATCAGTCATTGCGCTTCACCGTGATTGAAGACCGAAATTGAAAAGCCGCCGAAAAGCGTTTCACCCGGCGCAAGCACATGAAGTCCTTCAGGACCGGCCATGGCGAGTGCATTGGGCGCATGCGACATCGGCTCCAGACAGAAGAATGTAGGATCATCGTCCGGAGCATAGAGCATATATCTGGAAAATACCGGATCGGCCGCGATCGTCACGCCAAGCCCTGTCTCCGGCCAAACGATCTCCGCCCTACCCGTCCAGCCTTCAAAACAGTTGTTCAACCGGTGGACAGGCAGTTCCCGCAGCCGCGAAAAATCAGCTGTCTCCGGAACGGGCTCGTGCACTTTCGGCAGATAGTCGGCACCCTCGGTCCACCACGAGGAGGCAGGAGCGGAAAGCTTCGTACCCGCGCTACGCGGAAAATAGGGATGGAAGCCGATCCCGAACGGCAGCGGCTCGGTCCCGCAATTCAGCACCGACAGCTCTGTGCGCAAGGTCGCGCCATCAAGCGTGATCGACTGCATAGCCCGGTAAACATGCGGCGACTGACCCGGCTGCTCCTGGACGAAAGACAACGTAATCCCCGCCCCGGATTTTTCCTCTACCTTCCATCGGCCAAGCCAGCCGTCACCATGAATATAGAAGGGTTCTTCGGTGTTCGGCTCGAAGCGGTAACGCCTCCCGCCCATGTCAAAGCCGTTTCCCTCGACACGGTTGCCAAGCGGTACGAGTGGAAAGCAGGCACATTGCAGAACATCGAAGGCATCTTCAGCACCACGATACGGTCGCAGGAACGGACGGCCATCGCTGGTATGGCCATCAACGACCGCCCCGCCCTGTTCGCTCACGCGCAGCGACAGGCGCTCATTGGCAAGTTTAAGGAGTTGCACCATCTCACGGCTCAGCGGCGTCCGAGCGCACTGGACCGCAGGTTGTCGAGCAGCACCGCCAGCAACAGGATCACGCCGCGCACGATGTACTGGTAGAAGGCCGGAATGTTGAGCAGGTTCATGACATTTTCCGCGATGCCCATAATCATCACACCGACGATCACGCCCGCCATGGTGGCGCGGCCACCGGCCAACGAGACGCCACCCAGAACACAGGCCGAGATGACCGAGAGTTCCAGCCCGACGGCTGCGTTTGGCTGGCCAGACGTAATGCGCGAGGCAAGCAATATGCCCGCAACACCGCAGACCAGCCCTTGCAACGCGAAGATCCAGATGCGGGTACGATCGACATTGACGCCGGCAAGACGCGACGCTTCGGGATTGCCGCCAATGGCCAGTGTGTTCTTGCCGAAGACGGTGCGGTTCAGCACGAAGCCGAAGATCAGGAACAGAACCGCGAGCACCCAGATCGGCGTTGGAATACCAACCAGCTTGGAGAGCGCAAGCTGATAGAAGTTCGGATCGTTGATGCCGACGGCGCGGCCATCCGACGAAATCAGCGCCAGTCCGCGCACGATCTGCATCGTCGCAAGCGTGGTGATCAGCGCGTTGATGCGAAACTTGGCGATGACCAGTCCATTGAACAGCCCGACAATCGAGCCGCAAAGCAGCGCGGCCAGCACACCGGCAAAAATCGACCCGGTGGCGTTGGATGCCATCACAGCCACCATGCCGGCAAAGGCAACGATTGAGCCGACCGACAGATCGAAGTCACGCGCTGCCAGGCAAAACATCATCGTGCAGGCAACGATGCCGACCGTCACAACCGATTGCAGCAGGCCAAGTATATTGCGTTCGGTCAGGAAATTCGGAACCAGAAGGGCGACCAGCGCAAAGGCCACCACGAAAATGACGACAAGGCCCTGATCGCCGAGCAGGATTCGCTTGAGCTGATTGGTCATGCCTGAAATCCTCAAGATGCGATTGCTGTTGGGGTCTTCTTGTCGGGTAAGGCCGCGGCCAGGATCGCCTGCTCCGCAAACTGGTCGCGCTTGAGCTCTCCGGAAATGCGCCCGCCGCACATGACGAGTATGCGGTCGCAAATCCCCATCACTTCCGGCAGCTCGCTGGAGACGACCACGATGGCCATGCCGTCTTCGGCCAGTTGATAGAGGATATCGTAGATCTCGGACTTGGCGCCGACGTCGATGCCGCGTGTTGGCTCATCCACGATCAGCACCCTGATCCCCTCTTCCGAAAGCCAGCGGCCAAGAATGACTTTTTGCTGGTTGCCGCCGGAGAGATTGACGATGTCCTGCTTGCGCGAAGGCGTTCGCACCTTCAGCTTCTTGATGAAGGTCTCGGCAACCTCGATCTCCTTTTGCGGGTTGAGGATGCCGAAGCGCGTATGGTGACGGCGCGAGGAAATGTTGATGTTCTCCTCCAGCGAACGCCCCTGGATGATGCCGTCGTGCTTGCGGTCTTCCGAACACAGCACGATGCCGGACCGGATCGCCTGATGCGGGTCGGCGCTGCGCACCGGCTTGCCATCCACCGTGATCTTGCCGGCATTGGCCGCGTCGGCGGCGTATACGAGGCGCATCAGCTCCGAACGCCCCGCTCCGATCAGCCCGAAGAAGCCGAGTATTTCGCCGGCATGAACGTCGAAGCTCGCCGGCTGCCTGAGCTTCTCGCCTGATATTCCGTCAACCTTGAGCCGAACCTCGCCCAACTTGCGCGGTCGCCATCCCCACACGTTGGAGATCTCGCGACCCACCATCTCCGCCACCACCTGCTCGCGGGTGACGTCCTTGAGGCTTGCATGATGAGCCGCAAGCTTGCCGTCGCGCAGTACAGTCAGGCTGTCGCAAAGCCGGAACACCTCGTCGAGGCGATGCGAGATATAGAGAATGACCTTACCCTCGGCGCGCAGGCGCTCGATCAGGGCAAAGAGGATTTCGCTTTCGCGCGAAGACAGCGATGACGTCGGCTCATCGAGCGCGATCACCCGCGCATCGAGCATGATCGCCTTGGCGATCTCGACCATCTGGCGCTCGCCGATGGAAAGCGTCTTGACCTTCCGTCGCGGATCGATGTCGATGCCGGCGGACTTCAGCTTCTCGCCAACTTCGGAAAACATCTGTCGGGCCTGGATGACACCCGCATTGGCAGGGAACCGGCCGAGCCGCAAATTCTCCGCCACCGTGAGTTCGGGGACGAGCTGCAGTTCCTGGTGGATGACGATCACGCCAGCATGAAAAGCGTCACGCGTGGACGCATATTTCTGCGCTTGGCCGTCTATGCTGATGTCGCCGCTATCGGCCTGCTGATCGCCGGAAAGCACGCGGATCAGAGTAGATTTGCCGGCCCCGTTTTCGCCCATCAAACCGTGGACTGCGCCCTTCTCGACGCTAAACGAGACATCGGACAGGGCTTTGACGCCGGGATATGTTTTGGAAATATGGGAAAATTCGAGAAACGACATCGACGGTCCTCCGACATATCCGGCAGCGGGAATTGGCAAACCCGCCGCCGGACACCGTTCAATGTAGAAGCTTACTCGATGCCGAGGTCTTTGCGCACCGCTTCGTAGTCGCCACGCTTCGCAAGGGCGCCGGCGGTCAGGATCAGCTTCTCCGGCTCCTTGTTGTTGGCGACCCAGTCATACATGTTGAGCGCGGTTTCGTAGCCGTGGCGCTTCGGCGAGATGATCACCGAACCGACGAAGCCGGTAGCGGTCGGCTTCTTGAATTCGTTGATCGCCGAGTCCGCACCACCGATGCCGACGCCGATCATGCCGTCTGCCGGAATGCCGACGCTTTCGGAAGCGCGCACTGCACCCAGCACAGCCTCGTCGTTAAGGCCGAACGCCACCCACTTCTTGATGTTGGCGTTCTTGTTGAGAACAACCGTCGCAGCGTTGAGTGCTGCTTCCGTGTCGGTCTTGGCCTGCGGAGCGTCGAAGATGTTCTCGGCCTTGAAGCCGTTTGCCTTCAGCACCGAAATCGCGCCCTCGACACGATCAACCGCCGTCGGCAGCTGGTCATAGGAAACGCGGATCGCGCCAACTTCGTCGGCATTCCAACCGCGCGCCTTCATCTCGTCGACAATCGCCTGACCCACCGCTTCGCCGATCTTGGTAGCGGAGATACCCATATGCGGCACTTCCTCGATCGGCTTGCCGTCCGCGCCGACCAGCCGGTCGTCAACGGTCATGAGCTTCAGGTTGTTGGCGGCAGCCTTGGCAACAATACCAGGTCCGAGTTTCACATCCGGCGTGCAGACAACGAAGCCCTGCGCACCCTGCGCGCCAAGGTTATCGATAGCCGACATCAGCTTTTCGCCATCCTCGGCGCCGATCTTCACCAGCGTGAAGCCCTTTTCCTTGGCCGCCTGGTCGGCAAACTTCCACTCGTCCTGGAACCACGGCTCTTCGGGCTGCTTCACGATGAAGCCGATCTTGGTCTCCTGCGCATAGGCAGAAGCGATGGTGGTGACGGACAGCACGGCAAGGGCGCCAGCAATGAGCGCCTTATTCAACAATCGCATGATTTCCTCCCAGAATGCGCCGGGCAGCTAGCCCAGTGTGACAATCCGTTAGTACCGTCTTTTATCATACCAGTCAATTGCACTTGTATGATAAATGAGCTAGTTTCCCCAAACAGAGGAGCGGGACGATGTCGGCCGTGATGGCCGAGACATTGCCCGGTGCACACAGCACGCATAAGAACGAGCAGAACAAGTTTGGGGGAGAACAAGGATGGCCAGCGATATGGCTAACGTCGGGACCGCGCCGAAATCGCGCCGCCCTCGCGTGATGCCCGACGTGGTTCGCGCCATTGCCGCCGACATCTTGTCCGGCCGTTATCCGCCCGCCGCCACCTTGCCCAGCGAAAACGATCTGGGCGGCGAATACGGCGTCAGCCGCACCGTCATCCGCGAAGCCTTGAAGATGCTCGCCGCCAAGGGTCTGGTTCTAAGCCGTCCGCGCATCGGCACTGTCGTCTGCGAGCGCGACAACTGGAACATCATCGATCCGCAAGTGCTCGAATGGCATGCGCCGAACACGCTCGATCCAAAGCTGTTCGATTCCATTCTCGAGACACGTCGTGCCATCGAGCCGCTGGTGGCCGAACTCGCCGCCACCCGCGCTTCCCTGCAAGAGATCGCCGATCTGGAAGCGGCATGGAAAGGCATGGCCGATGCCGGCAGCGACGTCAGCCGCTTTGCCCGTTCGGACGCCATCTTCCACCAGGTTCTCTATGGCGCATGCCACAATCCGATTTTCCGCCAGATCGGCGGCCTGATCGAAACGGCGTTGAACTTTGCCCTGGAGGCAACGGCGAATTCCGTCGATCGCCGGGACGAGGCCGTGAAGGCTCACTTCGGCGTCGTGGAGGCCCTGCGCATGCGTGATGGCGTCGCGGCGCGCAAAGCCTCCGTCGAGATCCTCGATCTGGCCGCCCGCGACCTTGCGCGGGCCAAAAGCCGCAAGCAGAGCTGAAGTTGCGGAGAAATACGATCAAATGAAGATCACCGCCCTCAAGACTTACATCGTCCCGCCGCGCTGGCTGTTCCTCAAGATCGAAACCGATGAAGGCGTCAGCGGCTGGGGCGAACCTGTTGTCGAAGGCCGCGCGCTGACCGTCGAGGCGGCCGTCCATGAATTCGCCGACTATCTCGTCGGCAAGGACCCTCGCCTCATCGAAGACCACTGGAACGTCATGTATCGTGGCGGCTTCTACCGCGGCGGCCCGATCCTGATGAGCGCCATCGCCGGCATCGATCAGGCGCTGTGGGACATCAAGGGCCGCGCATTGGGCGTGCCGGTGCATGAGCTGCTCGGGGGTCGTTGCCGCGATCGCATCAAGGTCTATTCGTGGATCGGTGGCGACCGCCCCTCCGAAGTCGCGGCGGGTGCCAAGGATGTCGTCGCGCGCGGTTTCTCCGCGCTCAAGATGAACGGCACGGAGGAACTCCAGATCGTCGACAGCTACGACAAGATCGATGCCGCCGTAGAGCGTGTCGCTACCGTGCGCGAAGCCGTCGGTCCGCATATCGGCATCGCCGTCGATTTCCATGGCCGCGTCCATCGGCCGATGGCCCGCATCCTCGTCAAGGAACTCGAACCTTATCGCCTGATGTTCATCGAAGAGCCGGTGCTCAGCGAAAGCCGCGAGGCGTTGAAGGAAATCGCAGCCTTTTCGCCGGTTCCGATTGCGCTTGGCGAACGCCTCTACAGCCGTTGGGATTTCAAGAGCGTGCTGGAAGAAGGCGTGGCCGACATCATCCAGCCTGACCTTTCGCACGCCGGCGGCATCACCGAATGCCGCAAGATCGCCGCGATGGCGGAAGCCTACGACGTGGCTGTTGCACCGCACTGCCCGCTTGGCCCCATCGCCCTTTCCGCCTGCCTGCAGCTCGATGCCGTCACCTACAACGCCTTCATCCAGGAACAGAGCCTCGGCATCCACTACAACAAGGGCAACGACCTCATCGACTACGCAAAGAACAAGGACGTGTTCCGCTATGAAGATGGCTTCGTTGCCATCCCGCAGGGGCCGGGCCTCGGCGTCGATGTCGACGAGGACTATGTCAAGGAACGCGCCAGGGAAGGCCACCGCTGGCGCAACCCGATATGGCGGCACGCCGACGGCTCGCTTGCCGAGTGGTAGCAGCCGTCCGGTAAATTCCCGACGCGACCAACAGCCCTATCCGCGAGCCCGGTTGCGAGCCATAATCGGACGATACCGCGCCTTTGCCACAAGCATAGGCGTCAGCGAATAGGTCAGGCGTCGCCCGACGCCGCCCCTCCTGAGCCTGTAGCTCAACCTTGCCTCTCCCATAGCATCGTGCGCATCCGCTATTTCAAGCACGAGCTTGCGGCGCAATGCCGTTCCGTAGTCCTCCAAACCTGTCGGCTCGATGACGAATGCGCCAGGACCGCCAATGACCTTCTCGGCAAAATAGCCGAAGAGGTCTTCCTTCACCCCATAGGTCCGTTCCGGGATCGCGATGGCGTTTATCGTATGGCCCTGATCGACCACTTCCTGCCGGCTGACTTCTACGGAAAGGCCGTCGTTGTTGGTGCCATTTGCGGAAATATCGATGACCTTGCGCGGCGCGGTTCCCGTGTAACGGTCGAGAATTATTCTGGCCGCGTCGATCGCGAAGGAGATCGACGTCGAGCATTTATGTTTGCAACCCAACCCCTGATAGCCGTTCTTGCGTATTTCGGCGGCAATGGGTTCGGCATCACCGGCGTTGCAAATGGTTGACCATGGCACGATGGTGCGCAACTCGCCGGGGCCTGACCACTCGAAATAAGTCACGGCAATGCAGCCGACAGGGTTGATCTCGATGGCAGCCATGGTTTCAGACGAACTCAGCGCCTCCGCATGCCCCTCGCGTTGCAAGTAGGCAGTCGCAGGTCCGACCGATGCCGAAACATCGACCGCAAACACGATGGCGACATCGACATTCCCAGCTTCAGCCGTCGAGCCAGCGGCAACAACAGATATTGCCGCCAACTTGACAAGGAATTTCGCGCGCATGGCGATCCCCTCTCAAATAGCGAAAGTAGTCACTATCTTCCCAAGCGTCTGAAGCGGCTTCAGGCGGCTTTGATCATGTTCGATTGCTAGTCCCGTCCGTAGAACGCAGCCCTCACGGAACGCCCGCAACTATACTGTATATTCGCAATCACTGATAGAGACGTTCATATTGATCGCGCTCAGCGATGCCACGCCCGGCTTCACTGTAGCCCAAGCCGAGGGATCAGCGAAAAGCGCTGGCGGTTGCCCGGTGATTTGCGTATCACTCCCGCGCCGAGTGAACGGAATCCACATTATGTTCGAAGACCTGCAAGCTGCTCCAGCCGACAAGATCCTGGCGTTGATCAGCGCCTATCGTGCCGACCCACGAACCGACAAGGTTGATCTGGGCGTTGGCGTCTACAAGGATCGCGATGGCGCAACGCCAGTCATGCGCGCTGTGCGCGAGGCTGAGAAGCGGCTGCTGAACGAGCAAAAATCAAAGACATATCTTGGGCTTGCAGGCGATGTCGAATTCGACGCTGCAATTGCGAAGTTGGTTTTCGGCGATCAGGCCGACTTTTCACGTATACGCGCCGCACAGGCACCGGGCGGTTCGGGCGCGCTGCGCCTCGTCGCGGAACTGCTGAAGCGCACCAAGGCGGACGCCACCGTTTGGATTTCGAATCCGACATGGCCGAACCACATCCCCATGATGCGTGGCGCAGGCCTGCAAATTCGCGAATACCCCTACTTCGACGCGGCCTCCGGCACCGTGCGCTTCGAGGCGATGCTGGAAGCGTTGGGGCAGGCAAACAGCGGCGACATCGTGCTGCTGCATGGGTGCTGCCACAACCCGACCGGCGCGAACCTTTCAGCCGCGCAATGGCAGTCGGTCGCGGATTTGCTGGTCAAGCGCAGCCTGCTGCCCTTTGTGGACATTGCCTATCAGGGCTTCGGAGAAGGCCTCGACGCCGATGCCGAAGGCTTGCGCATCCTTGCCGTCAAGGTGCCTGAAATGGTCGTCGCGGCAAGTTGCTCGAAGAATTTCGCCGTTTACCGCGACCGTGTCGGCGCAGCCATCGTCATGGGCAAGACCGGAGCCGAGGCAGACATTGCCATGAGCCAGGTGTTGTCTGCGGCCCGCACCATGTACTCCATGCCGCCGGACCACGGCGCTGCGGCCGTGCGCATCGTGGTTTCCGACCCTGAACTGCGTTCGGACTGGCAGGCAGAACTCGAGGAAATGCGCCTGCGCATGCTGCGGCTGCGCGTTGCTTTTTCCGAAGCGCTGCGCCGCCAGTCGAATTCGGACCGCTTCGACTTCGTCGCCAGCCATCGCGGCATGTTCTCGCGCCTCGGCCTGACCGAAGCCCAGGTCGACCGGCTGCGCACCGAGCACGGCGTCTATATGGTCGGCGACAGCCGCATCAACGTCGCCGGCCTGCCGGAAGACAAGCTGGACTGGTTGGCCAAGGCCATCGTGTCGGTACTGGATTAGACAAGGTCCTGGCGATGAAACCCTCGAAGGATATTTCCCGGCTTATCGAGATCATGGCCGCGCTTCGTGCGCCCAAGACCGGCTGTCCCTGGGATATCGAGCAGGATTTCAACACCATCGCACCCTACACCATCGAGGAAGCCTACGAGGTGGCTGACGCCATCCAGCGTGGCGATCTCGATGACCTGCGTGAGGAACTCGGCGACCTGTTGTTGCAGGTCGTCTATCACGCCCAAATGGCCGAGGAAGCCAACGAGTTCGCCTTTCCCGATGTCGTCGAGGCCATCACCACCAAGATGATCCGCCGCCATCCTCACGTCTTCGGCGACGAGAAGGCCCGCAGCGCCGGCATGGCCAAGGGCATGTGGGAAAAGATCAAGGCCGAGGAAAAGGCCGAAAAGCGCCAGGCGCGGCTTGCGCGCGGCTTCGATCCCGAAGATCACGGCAAAGGCTATCTCGACAGCGTGCCTGTCAACCTGCCCGCCCTGACCCGCGCCCTGAAGCTGCAGGAAAAGGCTTCGCGCGTCGGCTTCGACTGGGGCGAGGCAGCGCCGATCCTCGACAAGATCGAGGAAGAGATCGCAGAATTGCGCGAAGCGCTGGCCAGCGGGGACACAGCTTCGATCAAGGATGAATTCGGCGACACGCTGTTTGCGCTCGTCAACCTTGGCCGTCACCTGAAAATCGATTCGGAAGCGGCGCTCAGCGGCACCAATGACAAGTTCCGCCAGCGCTTTCATCACGTCGAGCAGGCGTTGAAGGACAACGGCCATTCCCTGGAAGCGGCGACGCTGGAGGAAATGGAAGCCCTTTGGCAGCAGGCCAAGGGCAAGGCCTGACCTACTGGTTCCTGGAACTGCCCTGGAGCAGCCGGTTCTGGATTTCGTCGCGAGCGCTCTTGGTCGCCCTCAGAGAAATCGTCACGCTGCCGTCCTCATTGTCCGTCCTCGCCGTCACTTCACCATTGCGGTAAAGCCAATCGACCATTCCGAACCGGCCTGGAGCTAGTGTAACGGTGAGCGACGCCAGTTCACCGGAGACCCGAGCTTCGATCGTTTCCTTGAGCGCCTCGAAGCCTTCGCCGGTGATGGCCGAGATCGCTATCGGCTTGGTGCCTTCGCGAACCTGCGCCTCTTCCAGAAGCCGCGAGCGGTTGCCTTCGTCCAGAAGGTCAATCTTGTTCCAGACCTCGATCACCCGCCGGTCGTCGTTCGCATCGACACCGAGATCGTCGAGAATGCGCTCGACGTCTTCCGCCTGCGCTGCCGTATCGGGATCGGAAATGTCGCGCAGGTGGATGACGAGGTCCGCTTCCACCACTTCTTCCAGCGTCGCCCGAAAAGCCGCGATGAGATGCGTCGGCAGGTCCGAGATGAAACCGACCGTATCGGATAGTATCACCGGCGTGCCGTGCGGTAGCCGCAAGCGCCGCAGCGTCGGGTCGAGCGTTGCAAATAGCATGTCCTCGGCAAGCACCCCTGCCCCGGTCAGCTTGTTGAACAGCGTTGACTTGCCGGCATTGGTGTAGCCGACGATGGCAACCACCGGAAACGGCACCTTCTTGCGCTTGGCGCGGTGCAGGTCGCGCGTGCGCCGCACCGTCTCCAGTTCGCGCTTCAGCTTTACGATCTTGTCCTGCAGCACGCGCCGGTCGGCCTCGATCTGCGTTTCGCCCGGACCGCCAAGGAAACCCGCGCCGCCGCGCTGCCGTTCAAGGTGGGTCCAGCTCCGCACCAACCGACCCTTCTGGTAGTTCAGGTGCGCCAGTTCGACCTGCAGCGTGCCTTCCTTGGTGCGCGCACGCTCGCCAAAAATCTCGAGGATAAGTCCGGTGCGGTCGAGCACCTTGACGTTCATTTCCTTCTCGAGATTGCGCTGCTGCACCGGCGTCAGCGGATGGTCGACGATGACCAGTTCCGCGTGCTTGTCCTTCACGATGTCGGCGAACTCGGCCACCTTGCCGCTGCCGAGCAATGTCGCCGGGCGCGGGTCGTTGACGGTGACCACAGCGGAATGAACCGGCTCAAGATCGATGGCCCGCGTCAGCCCAACTGCTTCGTCGTGACGGGCCTCCGGCGATCTGCTCAAGCGTGGCCGGCCGCCGTCGTCCGCGGTAGCGCGGGTGACCACGGGCACAATGACAACGGCGCGGGTTGGCGCCTTCTTGCCATCCCCGCCATTGCTGTCAGGTCGCGTTCCGGATTTGCCCGCCGCGTCGTCAGTACGTGCCAATCAGCCGCCCTGGCTTTCCTCGCCATCGAACATCTGAACCGGCTGGCTCGGCATGATCGTGGAAATGGCGTGCTTGTAAACGAGCTGGGAGTGACCGTCGCGCCGCAGAAGGACGCAGAAATTGTCGAACGAGGTCACCACACCGGTCAGCTTCACGCCGTTTATCAGGAAAATGGTAAGTGGGTTTTTGCTCTTGCGAACAGAATTCAGGAACAGGTCCTGGAGATTTTGCGAACGTTCCGCCATTGTTCTTATCTTCCCGCCGGATCCCCTTCCATTTGCAAGTCAGTGCGCCAAAATAAGAAGCGCATGTCAAGCTCGCAAACGCCCTTGCCGTCTGGGACGACAAGCAGAACGAGATATATTTCTGTTGTTTCCACCTTTGCGGTTATCAGGCCGGACTTTTTTCCGCAATGTCAAAAAATGCCTGCCGCAATGAAAGTGTTATAGTGCCAGGATGGCCATTCGCAACCGGTTGGCCGTCGATTTCAACTATCGGCATCGCAATTGTGGTGGCTGAAGACAGGAACACCTCACGCGCAGCTTTGGCCTCGGCCACGCTAAATCCGCGTTCTTCTATCTTGTAGCCAAGCTTGGTTGCGACATCGAAAAGCGTCGTGCGCGTGATGCCACGCAAAATGCCATGATCGGCCGGCCGGGTCACAAGCACGCCATCCTTGGTAACAATCCAGGCGTTGGACGAGCCGCCTTCTTTCACCTTGCCCTCGGTATCGACGAACCAGGCTTCCTGGCATCCGGCTTCCTTGGCCTTCTGCTTGGCAAGCACGTTGGGCAACAGCCCGGTGGATTTGATATCGACACGGTCCCAGCGATTCTCCGGCACGGTAATGACCTTGAGGCCGTTCTCGACCTTCTTCGCAACAGTGGCCACGTCCACATTGCGCGCGATCACCACCAGCGAAGGCTGCAGGTCAGACGGCGGGAAAACAAAGTCGCGGCCCGCAACGCCGCGCGTCACCTGCACATAGACAAGGCCGTTCACCACACGGTTGCGCCGAATGACCTCGCGTATGACGACCGTGAGCGCGTTCCGCGTCATCGGCCAGGCGATGGAAAGCTCAGTCAGCGAGCGGTTCAGCCGGTCGAGATGCCGGGTCATGTCGACGATGAAACCCCGCGAAATCTCGCAGACTTCGTAGACGCCGTCGCCGAACTGATAGCCGCGATCCTCGATATGCACCGAAGCGTCTCTATGGGCGACATAGCGCCCGTTCACGTAGGAAATGCGTGGCATGTCGGTCTCGCGGAGGGTTTTGCCCCTCATTACGTGATTCCGCGCACCACGTAACGCAGAAACCACATTCCGCGGTGGCTGGCTCAGCGACCGGGCTTGCGTGATGCAGCCACTCCAAGGGTCAGAAACAAAAAAGCGGAGCAAACGCCCCGCTTCCTCGTCTGTCGAGGTCTGCCGCCGGTCCATCCGCGGTCGGCATCCAGTCGACACCTGCGTTCTACCGAAGCAATGTTACGGCAATACGACAGGCAATGTCATACTGGGACCGCGATGGTTAACGATTCGTTTCCTCGCACCCTCAGTCCATCAGCGCATCCAGTCCGCGCACCAGTCCCTTGATGCTGCCGACGCGCCGGATGGCGAGCAGCGTGCCCGCCACATAAGGCGCAGCCGACGAACCGGCATCGTGGCGGATCGTCAGCCGCTCATCCGGGAGGCCGAACAGCGCTTCGCAGGAAAGGATGTAGGACGGCAGCCTCAGCGCATGTACCTGCACGCCCTCGCTGGCGCCTACCGTACCGCCGCGCGTTTCCGGTACGCCGGACACTTCCGACTTGGGCCGCGCGGATGATTTTCCGCGAACCTCGGCCAATGCCTCGGCCAATTCGCGTGCCGTGCCGGAAGGAGCATCCGGCTTCTTGGCGCTGGCATAGTCGATCACCTCGACATCGGGCACATATTTCGCCGCCATCAAGGCAAACCGCTTCATCAGCGTGGCGGTAATCGAGAAATTGCCGGCCGCCAGCACGCCGACGCCGTTGGCGCGTGCCGCCGCATCGATCTCCGCGTAATCCGACGCCCCCAATCCTGAGGTGCCGATCACCACATGCCGGCCCCTTGAAATCGCCAGCATGGTATTTGCCTTCACGACGTTCGGCTTGGTGTAGTCGACCACCACATCGGAAGGAGCGGCAAGCGCTTCGTCAAGCGAAGCAGCCACGACGACGCCGTTTGCGTCTATTCCCACTGCGCTGCCCGCATCCTGGCCCGCGGCGCTGCGTGAGACAGCCCCGGCTAGCGTAAAGTCCTTTTGCGCAATGATGGCGGGAATAAGCGCCTTGCCGACCCACCCCGTCGCTCCAGCCATGACCACCCGGATCGTCATTCCCGTTCCTTTCGTTTCCTGCGAATTTGCCGGAACGGGAAACCAATAGGGCCCGGCTAGTCAAGCCGGGCCCATGGTAGATTATTGTGCCAGAAAGAATGCTCTGTCAGCGCAGGAAGCTGTCGATGCGCCGCAAGGTCACGCGGCGGTTGCGCCAGTTTTCGTTCTGCGTCGGCACCAGCAGGAATTCCTCGCCGTATCCGACCGTCTCCAGCGACCTCGATGGAACACCGAACTCGCGAACCAGCACACGCTTCAGCGAGTCGGCGCGGCGCTCGGAAAGCACCTGGTTGGAGGCGAATGAGCCCACCGCATCCGTATGCCCCTCGATCAATATCGTTGCGCGCCGGTCGCGCCGCAGAATGCGGTTCAGCCCATCCGCGATATTCTCGACCTTGCGGTATTGGGAAAACGGAATTTCCGCCGAACCGAATTCGAAATTGATCGACTGGATGTCGATTGAAGGTGCCGCGCGCCGCAGGTCCGGGCGGCGCTTGAACTCGCGCACCGTCACCCGCTTATTGGGCTGCAACTGGATGCGCGGCGCTACTTCGAGCTGGCGTTCGATCTGCGTCGCAGAAGGCGTGGTCGCCTGCGCAAAGGCAAAGCCCGGCATCATCAGCGCAGCAAGCAGTCCAGTCGCAACGGTACGGCGATTCAGCATGATGTTCTCCTTCTCGTCACCCCGGCACCCCGCCGGTTCGTTCATGCGGACAACATTGCAAAGCAAATCTGAAACAGGAATGAACGGCTCGTTCAGGGTCGCATCACGCTTGCCGAGCGCTCGGCAAAGGGCATCGGATGCACAATCTCCTTCTTCTGCCCCACCGGCTTGAACCCCAGCTTCTGGTAGAGTGGTAGCGCGGCTGGATGGTCCAGCGTGCACGTCTGCACCGTCACCCGCTTCGGCCCCAGCGCCCAGCAGGCGGAGATCGCGGTGCCAAGAAACCAACGCCCCAGTCCTTGTCCGGTCGCATGGTCCATCATGCCGAAATAGGCAAGCTCCACCTCGTCGGGCAGATGCGGCTTGAGGTCGAAGAATCCGGCCGGCGATCCGTCGAGGTAAAGTACGCTGATCTCGCGGTCTTCATGGTGAATGCCGGCGGCCAGTTCCTCGTCGCTCATGCGCAGGATATTCACCCAGTGCCATTTCCTGCCCACCCGGTCCGCCAGGTAGCGATAGAAATGCAGCGGCATCTCCTTTGCCTTCAGCAAGGCGATCTGCCTGTTGTAGGGCAGCGATGGCGGGTACGCCGGCGGAGCATCCATTTCAAGGAACGTAACCGTCACTTCGATGCTGTCAGGAACGCCTTCATCCATGAAGATCAATCCTTGCCGGTTGCGACTGGCGTATCTGCCAACCCGCCCCATTCGGTCCAGGAACCGTCGTAGAGACGATTGTCGGTGTGGCCGAGCGTCTCCAGCGCAAGGGTGATCGCCGCCGCCGTTACACCGGAACCGCACGACGTCACGACCGGTTTCGAAAGGTCGATGCCGGCTCCCTCGAATATCTCGCGCAGGCGCGCCTTGGGCAGCAATTGGCCGTTCTCCGACAGCACCGACACCGGAACATTGCGCGCACCCGGCATATGGCCGGAGCGTATGCCGGCCCGCGGCTCCGGCTCGGTGCCGGCAAAACGCCCCGCCCCGCGCGCGTCGGCGATCTGGCTTTCCTTGGTCTCGACGATGCGGCGCATGTCGGCAAGGCTGGCAACACGGGCCTCGTCGAATTCGGCGTGGAAGATGCAAGGCGCGATCTTGGTGATGTCTGCGGTGACTGGCCGCCCCGAAGCTTTCCAGCCGTCGAACCCGCCGTCCAGCACATAGACCTGGAACACGCCCATCACCCTGAACATCCACCATGCCCGAGGTGCTGAAAAGAAACCGGGTCCGTCATAGACGACGATGGTGTCGTCCGCCGAAATGCCCAGCGTGCCGACGAAGCGGGCGAAGTCCTGCGGCGAAGGCAGCGTATGCGGCAGGTTGGACGAATTGTCCGACACCGCATCCTGGTCGAAGAACACCGCGCCCGGAATGTGCCCGGCTTCATATTCGCCACGCGCATTGCGCTTTTGAGCCGGCAAGTACCACGAGGCATCGACAATGGTTATGCCGGGCTCGCCAAGCCGCTCCTGCAACCAATCGGCGTCAACGGTGAACGGGCTGTCCTCGGCCATGTGGTCTCCTCTTGTCGCAAGAAACTGTGCGCGGAATGGGTTTGTGGTCAAGTAGCAGGCTGCGGCCCGAAACGGATGCGGAAACGCCGGTTCTCACGGCCCTTCTTTTCGATCTTGCCGATGTGGATCTCGCCCACTTCCGCCGTGCTTTTGACATGCGTACCGCCGCAAGGCTGGCTGTCGATGGCGCCGTCCTTGCCTATGCACACCAGTCTTATCCTGCCCGTCCCGCTCGGCGGCCTGACGTTCTTCGACTTCACCAGTCCCGGATTGGCCGCCAGTTCTTCGTCGCTGATCTCCCGGATGAAAACCGGATGATCGGCATGAACCAGTTCCATCAGCTTGGCCGTCACGTGTTCCTTGCTGAACCCCGTGTCCGGAATATCGAAATCGACGCGGGAATCATCCTCCGACACCGCAGCGCCAGTGATCGGATAGGGACAGACAACAGTAAGCAGATGGCAGGCCGTGTGCATCCGCATCAGCAAATGCCGTCGCGGCCAGTCGATAACCAGTTTCAGCCGCTCACCGATCGTCGCCAGCGGCTGTTCCGGCGCTGGAACATGGATGATTTCGTCCTTGGTCTCACCGGTGATTGTCGCGGCAATCGCGATACGGCTGCCGTCTGCCCGTTCGAGATAGCCGGTATCGCCCGGCTGCCCGCCCGAAGTCGCATAGAAAATCGTCTTGTCGAGAATGATGCCGCCACGTTCGTTGACGGCTACAACGCTGGCTGCGGCCTCGGTTAGATAGGAATCGGCTCGAAACAGCGTCTCGGTCTTACGCCCCATCATGCGACCTGTTCATACGGCACGCTGATGTCGCTTTTTCCTTCCATCCAACCGGGCACAGGAAGGTTCTTGCCGCGCAGGAATTCCGGATTGAACAGCTTCGACTGGTAGCGCGTACCGAAGTCCGCGAGGATTGTTACAATCGTGTGCCCCGGACCCATTTCCTTCGCCAACCGGATCGCACCCGCAATATTGATGCCGGTCGAGCCACCCACGCACAGGCCCTCTTCCTGGATAAGGTCGAAGACGATCGGCAGCGCCTCCTCATCAGGAATCTGATAGGAGAGATCGGGCGCAAAGCCTTCCAGGTTGGCGGTAATGCGGCCCTGCCCGATACCCTCCGTGATAGAACTGCCTTCCGACTTCAACACGCCGTCGGTGTAGTACGAATAAAGTGCTGCGCCCAGCGGATCGGCCAGCGCGATCTTCACGTTCTTGCCGCGCTTCCTCAAGCCCTCGGCGATGCCCGCCAGCGTGCCGCCCGAGCCCACGGCCGAAACGAACCCATCCACCTTGCCGCCGGTCTGCTCCCAGATTTCCTTGGCGGTCGTAACGACATGCCCGTCACGGTTGGCAACGTTGTCGAACTGGTTTGCCCAGATCGCACCGTTCGCTTCCGTCTTTGCCACCTGTTCGGCCAGCCGCCCCGAAAGCTTCACGTAGTTGTTGGGGTTCTTGTAGGGTACTGCCGGCACTTCGATCAGTTCGGCGCCGAGCAGGCGGATCGTATCCTTCTTTTCCTGGCTTTGCGTTTCGGGGATCACGATCACCGTGCGATAGCCAAGCGCCTTGGCCACCAGCGTAAGGCCAATACCTGTGTTACCAGCCGTCCCCTCGACGATCACGCCACCCGGCTGGAGCAGTCCGCGCTTTTCCGCATCGCGGATGATGAACAGGCCGGCACGGTCCTTGACCGACTGGCCGGGATTCATGAACTCGGCCTTGCCCAGGATTTCGCAACCCGTCTCCTCGGAGGCGCGCCTCAGCTTTATCAAGGGAGTGTTGCCGATAGCCTCGATCACCGAACGGTGCATTGGAATTCCTCATTGTCTGCGTGCGGCCAAACCCTAGAAATGTGAACGCCACGTTTCAAGGCACGATTTTGCCTGGACCAGTCGCATTCCGGCTTTGCCGGCGTCCAGTAGCCAAAAGTCGATACCGTGATCGGGATTTCCCGCGTCGCGCCCTTCCCTTTCCACATTCGCCTGTTTAGACCTTCGCCCAGCAAGCAACGGGAAGTTGAATGAAACTTTATCGGGCCAGCTCCCAGGACGGCGTCGCCTGGATTACCGGCGGCAGTTCAGGAATAGGCAGGGCTCTCGCCAAGGAACTCGCCAGCGCAGGCTACACCGTCGCGGTCACAGCACGCGAGGGCGACCCCATCGACATGCTGATCGCCGAGGCGGCACAATTGCCGGGCAAGATCCTCTCTTTCCCTTGCGACGTTGCCGATGAAGTCCGCATGGCCGACACAGTGGCCGCCATCGAAGGCCGCGTCGGCCCGATCACGCTCGCCATCTTCAACGCGGGCGCCTACATCCCGATGGCTGGCGAAAACATGTCGGTGCGCAAGTTCCGCCGCACGTTTGAAGTCAATGTGCTGGGCGTGGTCAACGGCCTCGTTCCCACGGTCCGGGCCATGCAGGCGCGCGGAAAGGGCCACGTGCTCCTCGTCGGCTCGATCAGTTCGTGGTTCGGCTGGCCGACCACTGCCGCCTACGGTGCCTCCAAGGCAGCGCTCAACGTCATGGCGCAGGCGCTGAAATACGACTTCGACAAGATCAACATCCGCATCCAGGTCGCCAATCCCGGCTTTGTCGACACGCCGCTGCTCAAGCAGACCGCCCCCTCGCTGCCTGCCATGATGCCTGCCGGAGAAGCGGCACGCCGCCTGTTCAAGGGCATCAACTCGGGCGGTTTCGAGATCGCCTTTCCGCGCCGGCTGGTATGGGGATTGAAATCTGCCAGCATCATGCCGCAGCCTGTGAGGCACTGGCTGATTTCCACGCTGACAGGCTGGAAGTCACGCCCCTTGAGCTTCGGCCGCAAAGTCCCTCGCAAAAAAGCTGAGACCGCTGATCGCTAGCAGGCCCGCGCCTTTCGCAGATTGCAATGCGCCGGGATTGAGGTCAGCGCGTGCCGAGAATGGTGCCTTCCGAGAACCGGAGCGCAGTGTACACAAAAGTACACGAGTACCGGAAGCGCAGGAAGGTGCCGTTCGCAGGCCGCGATCATCTGAATCCTAAAGTGGAATGTTGTCGTGCTTCTTCCAGGGGTTGCTCAGATCCTTGTTGCGAAGCATTCTCAGCGCTCGCGCCACGCGTCGGCGGGTCGAGTGCGGCATGATCACCTCGTCCACATATCCGCGCTCGGCCGCAACGAACGGCGACAGGAAGCGGTCCTCGTAGGCCGCCGTATGCGCCGCGATCTTGTCGGCATCGCCAATATCCTTGCGGTAGATGATCTCGACCGCACCCTTTGCACCCATCACCGCAATCTGAGCCGTCGGCCAGGCGTAGTTCATGTCGCCGCGCAGATGCTTCGAGGCCATCACGTCATAGGCCCCGCCATAGGCCTTGCGCGTAATGACGGTGATCTTCGGCACGGTTGCCTCGGCATAGGCGAACAAGAGCTTGGCGCCATGCTTGATCAAGCCGCCATATTCCTGCGCCGTACCCGGCAGGAACCCCGGCACATCGACGAAAGTGACGATCGGAATATTGAAACAGTCGCAGAAGCGCACGAACCGCGCCGCCTTGCGGCTGGCATCCGAATCGAGCACGCCGGCCAGCACCATCGGCTGGTTGGCGACGAAGCCGACCGTGCGCCCTTCCACCCGCCCAAAGCCGGTCACGATGTTCTTCGCAAAGCTCGGCTGGATTTCGAAGAAATCGCCCTCATCGATCGTCTTCAGGATCAGTTCCTTGATGTCGTAGGGCTTGTTCGCATTGTCCGGGATGAGCCGGTCGAGCGACAAATCATGCTCCGTCACCGACTGGAAGCATTCGATCTCCGGCGTCTCGGCGGTGTTGGAGGCGGGCAATAGGTCGATCAGCCGGCGCATCTGCAACAGCGCCTCGACATCGTTGTCATAGGCGCCGTCGGCAATCGACGACTTGGTGGTGTGCACCGAAGCACCACCAAGTTCCTCCGCCGTTACCGTCTCGTTGGTCACCGTCTTGACCACGTCAGGCCCGGTCACGAACATGTAGGAAGTGTCGCGCACCATGAAGATGAAGTCGGTCATCGCCGGCGAATAGACGTCGCCGCCCGCGCACGGCCCCATGATCACCGAAATCTGCGGAATCACCCCCGATGCCAGCACGTTGCGCTGGAAGATTTCAGCGTAACCGCCAAGTGCTGCCACGCCCTCCTGGATGCGCGCGCCGCCCGCATCGTAAAGTCCGATGATCGGCGCGCGGTTGCGCAGCGCCATTTCCTGCACCTTCACCACCTTTTCGGCATGCGCTTCGGAAAGCGAGCCGCCGAACACGGTGAAATCCTTGGCGAACAGATAGACCGGGCGGCCGTTGATCGTGCCCCAGCCCGTCACCACGCCGTCGCCGGCAACCTTCGACTTCTCCATGCCGAAATCGGTCGAGCGATGCTCGACATACATGTCGAACTCCTCGAACGAGCCTTCATCGAGAAAAATCTCAATGCGCTCGCGTGCCGTCAGCTTGCCCTTCTTGTGCTGCGCCTCGATGCGTGCCGGCCCACCGCCTGCGCGCGCAATCTCGCGGCGGCGTTCAAGTTCCTTCAGCACATCCTTCATCGCGGCACTCCCTTCGGCAAATCTGCCGTGTTGGTATCGGTGCCGCCGTCCAAGCGCAAGCGTGGCTTTGGTCGAGTACCGACCCTGCCCTTTGAGCGGTTTTGTTGCACTGCAACATGAAAGCCCTTGCATTTTGAGGCGAACTCCTCCATATGCGCTGCCATAGGCGCTTGGGCCGGATACGCCGGCTTTCTCCTCGAATGAGACTGGTTGCGTCTGTTTCTCCCTTTTCCGGCTTTCGGCAAAGCGGCGAAAAGCCCCGCGAGACAACACTTGCGGGCACGACAGCGCAGCCGCGCGGACGGTCACGTCCGCCGCCTTGTCGTTCCACGAAGATTCTACCGGCGACAGGTTGCGCCCTGTCGCCAAACCCTTTGCGGCCAATGCGCCGCGTGAAAGAAGATTGTTTTGACCATTGAAAACACTGCGGAGCTTACCGGCTTCGCCAAACTCGGAATTTCCGGCCAGCTTTTGAAGGCCACCCACGGCGCCGGCTTCACCGATCCGAAGCCGATCCAGGAGCAGGCCATTCCCGCCCAGCTCGAAGGCCGCGACATCCTCGGCATCGCCCAGACCGGCTCCGGCAAGACCGCGGCCTTTGCCCTGCCGATCCTCTCCAAGATCATTGCGCTCGGCACCAAGCGCCGGCCGAAGACGGCGCGTGCGCTGATCCTCGCCCCGACGCGCGAACTCGCCGTCCAGATCGAGGACACCATCAAGCTGCTCGCCAAGGGCGCGCATGTTTCGACAGCGCTGGTTCTCGGCGGCGTCTCCCGCTTCAGCCAGGTCAAGAAGATCGGGCCCGGCGTCGACGTTCTGGTTGCAACTCCCGGCCGCCTCACCGATCTGGTGCGCGAAGGCGATCTCAACCTCGCCGACACCAAATGGCTGGTGCTCGATGAAGGCGACCGTATGCTCGACATGGGCTTCATCAACGACGTCAAGCGCATTGCCAAGGCAACCGCGCCGGACCGCCAGACTGCCCTGTTCTCCGCCACCATGCCGGACGAAATCGCCGATCTGGCGAAGGGCCTCTTGAAGAACCCGGTTCGGGTCGAAGTCGCCCCGCAAAGCACCGCTGCCGCGGAAATCGTGCAGGGCGTCGTCTTTGCCCGCACCAAGCAGAAGCGGCAGGTCCTTTCCAAGATGCTGGCCGACGATGCGATGCGCTCCGTCATCGTGTTCGCCCGCACCAAGCATGGCGCCGATCGCGTCGTGCGCGATCTGGAGCGCGACGGCTTCAACGCTGCCGTCATCCACGGCAACAAGAGCCAGAACGCCCGCCAGAAGGCGCTCAACGAGTTTCGTGCCGGCTCGGTGCGCATCCTCGTTGCCACCGACATCGCCGCGCGCGGCATTGACGTTCCCGGCATCAGCCACGTTGTCAATTTCGACCTGCCGGACGAGGCCGAAAGCTACGTCCACCGCATCGGCCGCACCGGCCGCAACGGTCAGGACGGCGTCGCCGTCACACTGGTCGACCCCTCGGAGAACGCCAAGCTGCGTCAGGTCGAACGCATCATCCGCACCAAGCTGCCGGTGATCGCCGATCATCTGGACAGCCCCGATCCGCAGCGCGACCCGCGCGAGAAGAACGAACGCACCTTCGAACCGGCCAATGACCGCAACGAGAACAGGCGGCCGGGTGGGGCCAAGCCGAACAACGGCTTCGGCAAGAAGCGTTTCGGCGGCAAGCCAGCCGGTGCCAAGTCGTTCGGCGACAAGCCATTTGCCGGCAAGCCGAACGGCGAGCGCAAGCCTGAAGGCGCAAAGCCGTTCAAGGGCAACAACAAGCGCCGTTTCGGTGGCAAGCGTCCGGCAGCCCGCGCTGCCTGACGAGCCATCCACGCCAAGCAGGCAAACCTGAAACATGAAGAGCCGGAAGCTGAAACGAGTTTCCGGCTCTTTTTGCTGAAATTTTAAGTTATGCAGGGCCTGCTTCCCATTGGTTCGCCCGGCCCTCTAAAACCTCGCCAGCCACCCAAAAGAACTACGGTCCAATATCCCGCCATCCGCTGATTGGTGGGCTTGGCTTGCCCGGACTCTTTGTGGGACGTTGGATCGTTGCGGCGTGCGTCTGTACTCTTGGAGGAGAAGGATGGCCTTTGCTCGCGCGGTTCTTGCGACAAGTCTTCTTGGGCTATGCTTGACGTTTGCTGAGGCCGCTCCTCCAGCGACTTTCAAGGACTGCGAACACTGTCCGGAAATGGTTGTCCTTCCGCCGGGCAAATTCCTGATGGGGGCAAGCCAGAAAGAAGTTCGAGCCCTCAAATATGTCGATGCTTCACTGCCCCAACACGAGGTGGACATTGCTTACTCCTTCGCCATCGGGCGGGTTGAGGTCACAGTCGAAGAGTTCGACTCCTATGTAAAGGAGACCGGTGCAAAGGTCGGCGGCGCTTGTGGAATACGCTTGGCTGAGCAAGGCGACCTTGCGTTCAAGTACACGGGAACACTTCACCCCAACAGCGGCAAGGATGCCGAAAGTCCTCTAATGGTGTTCATTACGGATGGCTCCTATGCCCAACCCGGCCTGCCGGTCGACCTCAAACAGCCGGCTGTCTGCGTCTCTCGACATGAAATGAGCGGCTATCTCGATTGGCTGGGCACAAAAACCGGCAAACACTACCGATTTCCAACGGAAGCAGAGTGGGAATATGCTTACCGGGCCAACACCGACACAATGTCGTTTTGGGGAGACAGTTTCAAGAAGACCTGCGAATACGCCAATTTCGGCGACCGCAAGTCAGGTTATCAGGCGGGTATGGCTGCCCCCTGCTCCGAAAAGATTCGGCCTCTGTGGAGTGCTGATGCCGGCAGCTACAAGGCCAATCCATGGGGCCTCTACGACATGGCCGGGAATGTTCAGGAACTGGTCGAAGACTGTATGCATGATAGCTATAATGGTGCGCCATCGGACGGCTCTCCGTGGGCCGAAGACGGTTGCCTGACATTCGTCACACGCGGCGGCGACTATGAATTGATGCACTTCAACATGCGCGCTTCGGATCGCCTGTTCATGGGCCACGTGGAAGGTCCCGGAAACGATGACCTCATATGGCCGAAGGAACAGTCACTGGACGTGCGCGAGAACATAGTCGGCTTTCGTGTCGCCGTATCCATGGACAATACCGCGTGGGATCGAAAATGATCCCACCCTCTGCAGTCTTGGCTTAAACCAGCCGGCTCTGCTCCACCGCCGCCTCGATGAACGAAGCAAAAAGCGGATGCGGCTCAAGCGGACGGCTCTTCAGCTCAGGGTGATACTGCACGCCGATGAACCACGGATGGTCCGGATATTCGACGGTTTCCGGCAGCACGCCATCCGGTGACATGCCGGCGAACACCAGCCCGCAATCTTCCAGCCGCTGCTTGTAGTCGATGTTGACCTCGTAGCGGTGGCGGTGGCGCTCTGAAATCTCGCTGCTGCCATAGATCGCCGCAATCTTGGATTCCGGTGCCAGCCGGGCGTCATAGGCGCCCAGCCGCATCGTGCCGCCGAGATCCTCGGTTTCCTTGCGTTTTTCCAGCATGTTGCCCTTCAGCCATTCCGTCATCAGGCCGACGACCGGCTCCTTGGTCGGGCCGAACTCCGTCGAGGACGCGTGTTCCACGCCGGCCAACGAACGGGCTGCCTCGATGCAAGCCATCTGCATGCCGAAGCAGATGCCGAAATAAGGCACCTTGCGTTCGCGTGCGAACTTCGCGGCCATGATCTTGCCTTCCGAACCGCGTTCGCCGAAGCCGCCGGGCACCAGAATGCCGTGCACCTTTTCCAGCCAAGGCGAAGGGTCTTCCTTCTCGAAAATCTCGCTCTCGATCCAGTCCAGCTTAACCTTGACGCGATTGGCGAGGCCGCCATGCGACAGCGCCTCGATCAGCGACTTATAGGCATCCTTGAGGCCGGTATACTTGCCGACGATGGCAATGGTCACTTCGCCTTCCGGATTGTGGATGCGCTCCGAAACGCCCTGCCACGGCTCCATGCGCGGCTTCGGTGCCGGGTCGATGCCGAATGCCGCCAGCACTTCGGAATCGAGACCTTCCTTGTGATAGGCCATCGGCACATCATAGATATGGCCGACATCCAGCGCCTGGATCACCGCCGATTCCCGCACGTTGCAGAACAGCGAAAGCTTGCGGCGCTCTTCCTTCGGGATCGGCCGGTCGGCGCGCACGAGCAGGATATCCGGCGCGATGCCGATGCCGCGCAATTCCTTGACGGAATGCTGCGTCGGCTTGGTCTTCAGTTCACCAGCGGTCGGAATATACGGCATCAAGGTCAGATGCACATAGACCGCGTTGTTGCGCGGCAGGTCATTGCCGAGCTGACGGATCGCTTCGAGGAACGGCATCGCCTCGATGTCGCCGGCCGTGCCGCCGATTTCGCACAGCACGAAGTCGTAGTCCTCATTGCCGTCGGTAATGAAGTTCTTGATCTCGTCCGTCACGTGCGGAATCACCTGAACGGTCGCGCCGAGATAGTCGCCGCGGCGCTCCTTCTCGATGATGTTCTTGTAGATGCGACCCGTCGTGATGTTGTCGTGGCTGTTGGCGGACCGCCCCGTAAAGCGTTCGTAGTGGCCAAGATCGAGATCGGTCTCGGCCCCGTCGTCGGTCACGAACACTTCGCCGTGCTGGTACGGCGACATCGTGCCGGGGTCTACGTTGAGATACGGGTCGAGCTTCTTGAGCCGCACGCGGTAGCCGCGCGCCTGCAACAGCGCGCCGAGAGCTGCTGATGCAATGCCTTTTCCAAGGGAGGAGACCACGCCGCCGGTGATGAATACATATCGCGCCATGGGAACCATCGCTTAGCGCGGCCGGACTGATTCCGCCAGTGGAAAAACCGCCGCGCGTGGTTTTTCCCGGCCAAGACTGTTCTCAAAACAAAAGGGCCGGCTGGCCGCCGGCCCTTGAGCCTTGATCGATCAGGACGTCAGAGAATGACGACCTGGGTACCCATTTTCACGCGACGGTACAGATCCATCACGTGGTCGTTGATCATGCGGAAGCAGCCGTTCGAGGCGCTCGTTCCGATGCTCTGCGGCTGGTTGGTGCCGTGGATGCGCAGATGCGTGTCCTTCCTGCCCTCGTAAAGGTAGATGGCGCGGGCACCCAACGGGTTCTCCGGTCCGCCTGCCATGCCGTCCTTGTACTGGCCGTACTTCTTGGGCTCGCGCTCCTGCATCTCCTTGGTGGGGATCCAGCGTGGCCACTCCTGCTTGTCTCCGACGGTGGTCGAGCCCTTGAACTGCAAGCCCTCGCGGCCAACCGCAATCGCATAGCGACGGGCGGTAAAGGCCGACTCCACGAGGTAGAGACGGCGTTCGTTGGTATCGATGACGATCGTGCCAGCCTTGTAGCCGGTAAAGCTCACTTCCTGCGGCTCGAACTCGGACTTCACCTTGAACTGCTTCTTGGCCTGCTGCTGGCGCAACACCGAGTCCAGTGCGCGTGTCTCCGGCAACATGCTCATCGAGGACGTTGTCCCGCCAAAGAGGCCGGCAAACAGGCCGCCGCTGCTTCTCACCTGCTTTTCGCCCGGCTTCGGCTCGCTGCGCAGCTCACCATTGTTGCCGGTGAGCGCAACATTCATCGCCTCGGCGGGGATAGGCTCTTCAGCCTGCTGGATCGGCTCCACCGGCTCGACAACCTTGGCCGGCTTCGCCGGCTTGGCTTCCGCAACCTTGGCGGCGGGCTTCTGGCCCTTCTTGTCGAGGAAGGCTTGCCGCGAAGCATCTGCCTTGGCCTTGGCCGAGTCGCGCATGGCCTGCTTCTTGGCTTCAAGCATCTTCACCTTGGCGGCCGCCTGGTCTGCCTTGATCTTGGCCTCAAGTTCCTTGATTCGCGCCAGATCCTCGTCGGTCGGCTTCTTTTTCTTCTTCAGCGCGCGCAATTCAGCGGTCGGGCTCTTGGCCGCGACCGTGACGACATCCGTCGTCGCTACGGCAGGTGCTGCCGCGGTGGAAGCCGGCGACGCTGCATAGGCGGGAGCCCCCATGCAAAATGCGGCGCACAGGCCAGCTAAAATGAAGCTGCGAAGCTGCATGGCGAAAATCCGATCAAAGAAAAGCTTGTTGCCCACGGCCCTGCTCGGCACCCCGCAGGCACCGCATCCACCGCAGCCCTGCTATAATCGAATAGACGTGGTTTTCTCAAGCGGCACAAACCAGTCCAGCCCGGCGATCGCCTGCCCCCGAACGCATTTGCGGCAACTGTGTTCAAAGAACAACAGTTGCCGCAAACCTAAATAAGAAAGACGGCTATTAGTTATTCGGAACCTGCGGCGTTGTCGGCTGGGCAGGCTCTGCCGGAGCAGGCGTCGTTGCCGAATCAGTTGCCGGCGCAGCGCCGCTTGCCGGAGCTTCGGCAGGAGCCGGAGCCGCTGCACCGTTCGTCGACGAAGGTGCCGCCGGGGCAGCCGGAGCGGTCGTACCCGGAAGCTGGTCGAGAACGCCATTGCCCTGGGTTGTGCCTTGCGTAGCGGGCGCGCGATCGAGAATGTCGGTCGGCTTGTCGCCATAACGGGCGATGATCGAAAGCAGCAGCGAGGTCGCGAAGAACGCCGCGGCAAGGATCGCCGTCGCGCGCGTCAGAGCGTTGGCCGCACCGCGCGCCGTCATGAAACCCGAACCGCCGCCGATATCGAGGCCGCCACCTTCTGAGCGCTGCACCAGCACGACGCCGACAAGGGCGAGCACGATCATCAGGTGGACGACAATAAGTACGGTTTCCATAATCTACCTTGGCAATGCCTGTCAGCCTTACGATGCGGCTGCTCTTTGGAGGCGGCTCAATACAATGCTTTGATGGCATTTCCAAGCCCGCGCCCGGAATATGGTGCCCCGCCCCCGCTTTGCAAGCATTGGCGAGGGCATGGATATCGGAGCAGAGGTTGGCGTTACCCTGCGTAAATGCCGATCACATCTGGTTGTAGGCTTCGGCGATGCCGAGAAAATCAGCAGCCTTGAGGCTCGCACCGCCGACAAGTGCGCCGTCGACATTCTCCACGCCGAGAAGCTCGACCGCATTGGAAGGCTTGACCGAGCCGCCATAGAGAATGCGTACGCCGCCGGCAATCTCACCCAGCCTGTCGGCCAGCCTTGCGCGAATGTGGGCATGCGCCTTGGCGACATCGTCCACTGTTGGCGTCAGGCCGGTTCCGATCGCCCAGACGGGCTCGTAAGCGACAACGGTGTTAGCCGCGGTGGCACTGGCCGGCACCGATCCCTCGATCTGGCGTGACAGCACGTCGAGCGTGGCTCCGGCCTCGCGCTCGGCCCGCGTCTCGCCGATGCAGATGACGGCGACGAGACCGGCGCGCCAGGCGGCGACTGCCTTTGCCTCAACGGTGGCGTCGTCCTCGCCGTGATCGGTGCGCCGCTCGGAATGACCGACGATCACATGGCTGGCGCCGGCGTCCTTGATCATTTCGGCAGAGATGTCGCCGGTATGCGCGCCGCTCTCCTTGGCGTGGCAATCTTCCGCGCCTGTATGAACCGGCGTCCGCGACAGGATTTCGGCGGCGCGCGTCAACAGCGTTGCCGGCACGCAGATCAGCGCTTCGGTCTGCGCATCCAGTCCGCCCATGAAGCCGTTGCCGATCATCCTCAGCTCATTCAGCGAGGCGCTGGTGCCGTTCATTTTCCAGTTGCCGGCCACAAGCGGGCGAATTCCTGGCGTCATGGCGTTCATTCTCCGACGGATCCGTGATGCGCACACTCAGTACCAAAATCAAACCACAAAGCAATCGACACTGGCGGAGAAGGACGCTATTGCCCTTCCAACAGCTGAAACCGGACGTGATCATGCTCACTAGCTTAAGAAATGCAGCGAACACCTGGGTCTCCAAGGCTCTGCTTCTTGTCTTGGTGCTGAGCTTCGCCGTCTGGGGTATCTCGGGCCAGATTTCGGGCGTCATCGGCGGTCACGAGTCCGTCGTCACGGTCGGCGGCACCACGGTTTCCGTCAACGACTACCGCCTCGCCTACGACCGTCAGGTCAACCTCATGTCGCAGCAGTTCGGCCAGCGGTTGACGCAGGAACAGGCAAACGCCTTCGGTCTCGGCAACCAGGTCCTGTCGCAACTCGTCTCCGGTGCATTGCTTGACGAGCAGGCCCGCAAGATGGGCCTCGGCATCTCCAAGGATCGGCTTGCCCAGTTGACCCGTGAGGACCCGGCATTCCAGGGACCCGGCGGCCAGTTCGACCGCCAGACCTTCGACTACGTGCTGCGCCAGATCGGCATGCGTCCCGACGACTACCTCCTCAATCGCTCGCAGGTCGCCAAGCGCCAGCAGATCGTCGAGGCCGTCTCGGATGGCCTGAAAGCGCCGGATACCTTCCTCAAGGCCGTCGCGCTCTACCAGGGCGAGGATCGCACCGTCGATTATCTGGTGCTGCCGAAGTCGCTCGTCGAACCGATACCGGCACCGTCCGACACCGATCTTTCGACCTATTTCGAGGCAAACAAGAAGACCTACGCCGCGCCGGAATACCGCAAGTTCTCCTATATTCGCCTTGAGCCGGAAGACATCATGGACCTCACCTCCGTGACCGATCAGCAGGTCGAGGAGGACTACACCAAGAACAAGGAGCGTTATACGACGCCCGAGACGCGCAAGATCGAGCAGCTTGTCTTCAAGTCCGAGGATGCGGCCAAGGCGGCGCACGATTCCCTCAACACCGGCGCGACCTTCGACAAGATCGCGGCCTCCGAGGGCAAGACCGAGGCAGACATGCTGCTCGGCACGCTTTCCAAGGACAAGATCGGCGACCAGGCTGTCGCGGACGCCGCCTTTGCACTCGGCCTCAACCAGGTCAGCCAGGTCGTGAAGGGTGCTTTCGGCCCCGTCCTGCTGCGCGTCAGCGAGATCAAGCCTGAAGTGGTAAAGCCGCTGGCCGAGGTCTCCGAGCAGATCCGCAAGGACATCGCCATCGGCGAAGCCAGCCGCGTCCTTCTCGATGCCCACGACGCCTATGAAGACGCCCGCGCCGGCGGCGACAGCATGGAAGAAGCAGCATCGAAGCAGAAGCTCAAGGTCGTGACCGTGGAAGCGATCGACCGCGCCGGTCAGGCGCCGGATGGAACGGTCATCAAGGACCTGCCGGAGTCGGCGCAACTGATCAGGGCTGTCTTCGAAGCCGAAACCGGCGTCGAGAACGAAAGCCTGACCACGGCGGACAACGGCTACCTGTTCTACGAAGTCAACGGCATCACGCCGGCCCGAGACCGCACGCTGGACGAAGTTCGCCAAAAGGCCGTCGCCGACTGGACCGCGGCCGAAACCGCCAAGCGGCTTGGCGCGAAGGCAACCGAGCTGGAGCAGCGCCTCAAGGCCGGCACCGACCTCGATGCCATCGCAACCGAGATGTCGCTTGAAAAGCAGACCAAGCGCGGCCTTAAGCGCGCTGCCGACGACGCCGATTTCGGCAAGGAAGGCGCAGCCGCCATGTTCGGCGTTGCCGAGGGCGGCACCGGTGTCGTTCCCTCGCCCACCGACGACAGCCAGATCCTGTTCAAGGTCGTGCAGGTCTTCGAGCCGGCAGGCGCGGAGGCAAGCTCAATAGAGGAAGACGCCCGCAAGGCCTTTGCCTCGGGCATGAGCGATGACCTGCTCGACCAGCTCGTCGCCCAGCTACAGACGCAGTACAAGGTCGATGTCGACCAGGTCGCGATTTCGCAGGCGCTCGCCAGATGAACGGCCTGAAGCCTCATATCGCCAAGGTAGCAGCCGGCGGCGCGCTCACTTTCGAAGAAGCGCGCGAGGCCTTCGACATCATCATGTCGGGCGATGCAACGCCCGGCCAGATCGGCGGCTTCCTGATGGCGCTGCGCGTGCGCGGCGAGACGGTCAGCGAGATTTCCGGCGCGGTCGCCACCATGCGCGACAAGATGCTGCGCGTTGAGGCCCCGGCAAACGCCATCGACATCGTCGGCACCGGCGGCGACGGCTCGCACAGCGTCAACATCTCCAGCGCCTCCGCCTTCGTCATCGCAGCCTCCGGCGTTCCGGTTGCCAAGCATGGCAATCGCGGCCTGTCCTCACAGACAGGCGCGGCAGACGTTTTGATGGGCCTCGGCATCAAGATCGACGTGACGCCGGAAATCATCGCCCGCTGCATCGAGCAAAGCGGCGTCGGCTTCATGTTCGCGCCCGCCCACCATCCGGCGATGAAGCATGTCGGCCCGACGCGCGTCGAGCTTGGCACGCGCACCATCTTCAACCTGCTCGGGCCGCTGTCCAATCCGGCCGGTGTCAAGCGCCAGATGGTCGGCGTGTTCTCGCCTGAATGGGTCGTGCCCGTTGCCGAGGCGCTCAAGACGCTTGGCGCCGAACACGCATGGGTCGCGCATGGCGACGGCTACGACGAGATCACCACGACCGGCGAAACCGAGGTAGCGGAACTGGTCGGCGGCGAAATCCGCACCTTCACGCTCACGCCCGAAAGCGTCGGCCTGAAGCGGCACACCAAGGAAGCCCTGCGCGGCGGCGACGCCGCCTACAATGCCAAGGCGCTGCGCGACATGCTCTCCAGCGCTCCCGGGGCCTATCGCGACACCGTGCTGATGAACGCCGGGGCCGGACTGGTCGTTGCCGGCAAGGTCACGACGCTTGGCGACGGCGTTGCCAAGGCTGCCGAAGCCATCGACAGCGGCCGCGCGCTGCAGGTCCTGGACAAGCTCATCAAGGTTTCCAACGGATAGGGCGATGGCCGACATCCTGCGCAAGATCGAAGCCTACAAGCGCGACGAGATCGCCGCCGCCAAGGCGCGTATCCCGCTTGCCGAACTAAAGGCGCGCGCCCGCGACGAAGCCGCTCCGCGCGGCTTTCTAGCAACCCTCGAGGCAAAGACCGCCTCGGGCCAATACGCACTGATTGCGGAAATCAAGAAGGCCAGCCCGTCAAAGGGCCTGATCCGCGCGGATTTCGATCCTCCGGCGCTGGCGAAAGCCTATGCCGAAGGCGGCGCGGCCTGCCTGTCAGTGCTGACCGATGCGCCATCCTTCCAGGGCGCGCCTGAATATCTGGTCAACGCCCGCAAGGCGGTAGCCCTGCCAGCGCTGCGCAAGGATTTCCTGTTCGACCCCTATCAGGTCCACGAAGCTCGCGCCTGGGGTGCCGACGCCATCCTCATCATCATGGCAAGCGTTGACGACGCGATGGCGCGCGAACTGGAAGACACGGCATTCTCGCTCGGCATGGACGCGCTGGTCGAAGTTCACGACGAGCCTGAAATGGAGCGCGCGCTGAGGCTCTCCTCACGCCTCATCGGCATCAACAACCGCAATCTGCGCACTTTCGAGACGACGCTCGAAACCTCCGAGCGGCTTGCGCCCATGGTTCCCGCCGACCGGCTGCTGGTTGGCGAAAGCGGCATCTTCACCAATGCCGACTGCAGGCGGCTCGCCAATAGCGGCATCGGCACATTCCTCGTCGGCGAAAGCCTGATGCGGCAGGACGATGTTGCCAGCGCAACGCGCACGCTGCTCGGCCTATCTGTTCCAGCGGAAGCAGCGCGGCTATGAGCACTGGGCCCAAGCTCACCCATATCGGCGCATCCGGCGAAGCGCATATGGTCGATGTTGGTGACAAGGCCGAAACGGTGCGCACGGCGATTGCCGAAGGCTCCGTCGCCATGCAGGCCGACACGCTGGCAATGATCCTCGCAGGCAATGCCAAGAAGGGCGACGTGCTTGGCACCGCGCGCATCGCCGGCATCATGGCCGCGAAAAAGGCGCATGAACTGATTCCGCTCTGCCATCCGCTCCTGCTCACCAAGGTTTCGGTAGACATCGAGCCCGACCACGCTTTGCCCGGTCTGAAGGTCACGGCGCTCGCGCGCGTCACGGGCAAGACGGGCGTCGAGATGGAAGCGCTCACCGCCGCATCCGTCACCTGCCTGACCATCTACGATATGGCCAAGGCGGTGGACCGCGGCATGGTCATCTCCGGCATCCGGTTGGTGGAAAAGACCGGCGGCAAGTCAGGCGATTACAAATCGGAGGCGTGACATGGCCCTGCTGCCCGTCGACCAGGCTCTCAAGCGTTTGCTCGACGACGTCGAGACGCTGCCGTCCGAAAGCGTCGCACTGGCGGATGCCTATGACAGGGTGCTGGCCAAGCCGGTCATCGCCTTGCGCACCCAGCCGCCCTTCGCAGCTTCCGCCATGGACGGATACGCGGTGCGCGGCGTCGACGTGGCAAAAGCACCCGCCCGGCTCAAGGTTATCGGAGAAATAGCCGCCGGTCACAATTTCGCAGGCACGGTCGGAAACGGCGAAGCGGCCCGCATTTTCACCGGCGCGCCATTGCCTGACGGAACAGACACCGTCGTCATCCAGGAAAACGTCAGCGGTCTGGCGGACGGCCGTATCGAAATCGCCGAACCGACCCGCAGCGGTGCAAATGTCAGGCGTGCCGGGCTTGATTTTGTCGCAGGCGACACCTTGCTGGAACAGGGCCACCTGCTTGGCGCAAGAGCACTGTCGCTTGCCGCATCGGCAAATCGATCGCACCTCGATGTCGTGCGCCAACCTGTCGTCGCCATCATTGCCACGGGTGACGAACTGCTTGTCCCCGGCAGCGAACCGGGCCCCGGCCAGATCATTTCCTCGAACGCCTATGGCGTCATGGGGGCCGCCCTGTCGGTCGGCGCACGCGCGCTTGATCTCGGCATCGCGGCCGACCGCAAGGAAGCTATAGCCGCGTTGGTAAAACAGGCTGTTGCGGCCAAAGCCGATGTCATCGTTACGATGGGCGGCGCATCTGTCGGCGACCACGATCTCGTGCACGGCGTTCTCACCGGCGAAGGCATGAAACTCGATTTCTGGAAAATCGCCATGCGCCCCGGCAAGCCGTTGATGTTCGGGCGCTTGGGCAACATCCGTTGCATCGGCCTGCCCGGCAACCCAGTGGCCAGCCTGGTCTGCTCCCAGCTTTTCCTCAAACCTCTGCTCGCTCGCCTCGGCGGTCGCCCGTTCCGCCAGAACGTTCGCGAGGGACTCCTGGGCACACCGATGGCAGCAAACGATCTGCGTCAGGACTACGTCCGCGCCACTCTCAGCCGGCAAGGCAGCGCGCTGATTGCAACGCCGTTCAATGTTCAGGATTCCTCGATGCTGCGCACCATGGCGACAGCCGGTTGCCTCATCGTGCGCGAGCCCTTCGCGCCGGCAGCCGAGGCAGGTACACCCTGTCGCATCCTCTGCCTAAGCTGAACAAATCGTCAACGCATTCATTAAACTTTAAACGGTTGCGGAACACAACTGGAACAGATAGTGTTTGTTCCGGGTTTGTTTTCCGATTCTGGACTCTACCGCGACCGGGGGCCGCAATGCTGACGCGCAAGCAACATGAACTTCTTCTCTTCATCCACGAGAGACTGAAAGAGAGCGGAATCCCGCCGTCTTTTGACGAGATGAAGGAGGCGCTCGACCTTGCCTCCAAGTCCGGCATCCATCGGCTGATAACGGCACTTGAGGAGCGCGGTTTCATCCGCAGGCTTCCGAACAGGGCCCGCGCGCTTGAAGTGTTGCGCCTGCCGGATTCGATTGCGCCTGGCCTCAATGCGGCGAGGAAATTCTCGCCAAGCGTCATCCAGGGTAGTCTCGGACGACCGGTCAAGGAACCTTCCCGGCTGCAATCCGCCAGCAATGACGACGATGCGGCATCGGCGGTTTCCATTCCCGTCATGGGCCGCATCGCGGCCGGTGTTCCCATCGACGCCATCCAGCACAAGACCCATTCGATTTCCGTGCCGCCGGACATGATTTCGGGCGGGGAGCACTACGCGCTCGAGGTCAAGGGCGATTCGATGATCGAGGCCGGCATTTTCGACGGCGATACGGTCATCATCCGCAATGCCAATTCGGCGACGCCGGGCGAAATCATCGTTGCCCTGGTGGACGAAGAAGAGGCCACTTTGAAGCGCTTCCGCCGCAAGGGCGCATCGATTGCGCTCGAAGCAGCCAACCCAGCCTATGAAACCCGAATTTTTGGTCCTGACCGTGTCAAGGTACAGGGCAAGCTGGTCGGATTGATCCGGCGCTACTGAACCAACCATAGTTGCATCATATCGACCGGGCGTTGACGCGCCCGGTCGATTTTTTGATGGGATAAACAACTGATTTCTCCCGGCTTCGCCCCGGTCACCCCATATTTGGCAATGAGGCATTTTGTCTTTTGAGACAAAGGCCTAGCGCCACAATTTCGTGACATTCATTATGAATTTGGCAGATGGCTTCTACGCCATCCAATGTCACTGTTTAACGCACTCTGGGAAATGACCGGGGTGGAAGGAGTTTCCGATGCCTGCCCCTCGGTTCTGTCACTCATGCGCAGGACCCCGCCCACGCGCCGCCGTTCGATGCCCTTGGTGTCAGCGCAGCTACGATACGATGCACGGCCAGCCAGAGCATCTGTTCGGAGTTCTTCGCGGTGAGAGGAAGCCATCCAAAACCCATGTTGAAACGGACTAGTGCATGTCTCCCGAAGGTGGGCCCGGTTTCGGGCAAAGACATGCACAAAATCAAAGAGCCAAAGCGTGTTATGCGAATCTGAAAGATCGCGACGCGCTTTAGGCAGGGCTTTGGTTGAAATCCGCTAGTCTTCTGCAATCGGTTCCGGCTCGGGGTGATCTGGGGTTTTGCGTTCCTTTTTCTCGTAAGGAGCGAGCCCCCGCGCTTCGCGCGAAAACCGGCGCTGGACATGCCACGGCCGATAGTCGGCTTCAACGGCAAAACTGACTTGTGCACGCCCGCCCTCCGCCTGGTCCGGTAGGAAGACGGCGGCGCTGCCAAGCCTCGCGAGCTGCCGCTTGGTGATGATCGCCACCGACGGCAGGTCGCATGGATCGGAGGCGGTCGCATCGTCGATTACGATCACAGCCGCCAACTTGCAGGCAGGCCTTGCCGCGGCTTCGGACTTCGCCAGCGCAACCACTTTTCCTGACATGTGCCTCGCCACACAAAGATCGTTCGCGCAGTGGAACTCGCCAGCCCCCGGCGCATCAGCCACCGAAACAAGCGTCTGATCGCTACCCGTGTGCGGTTTGACAACCGTTTCCGCATCGAGCGCGCGCCGCCAATTGTCGATCGTGAACGCATTCGGACGCGAGCGGTTGACCGCCAGTTGTTCCTCGCCGATTGGCACGGCCACCAGCCGTGCATCCTCCGAGATCAGCAAATCGGGCGTGCGCACCTGCGCCACCATAAACAACCCCGCAATCGCCAGGGGAATTGCGGCAAGCCTCAGCCACGTTGTCGTGATCGTCGCGATCACCAGCGCAATCGTCACCAACACCACCGATGAAGCGGAAACCAGCCCGACGGCATCGAGTGGCGAAAGCGCCGCGATCCATTCCGACATGCCGATCATCGCTGACAGCCCCTTGCCCATCACGTACAGGAACGGGCCATCCAGACCGAACGGCATGAAAAGCGATGCGAATACCGCAAAGGGCATGACGATAACCGACACGATCGGCATCACGGCCAGATTGGCGAACAGGCTAAGCGGCGCAACCCGCTGGAAATGCCACATTGCGAACAGCGTCGTGGCGCTGCCGGCTATGATCGAAGTCGCCGCCAACGCCACCATCATCATGGCAAACCGGTTCATCAACGCACCCGGCAAGGATCGCTTTTGAGCCGA
Source organism: Mesorhizobium sp. FG116 (assembly GCF_057809835.1). Lineage (NCBI taxonomy): Bacteria > Pseudomonadati > Pseudomonadota > Alphaproteobacteria > Hyphomicrobiales > Phyllobacteriaceae > Mesorhizobium > Mesorhizobium sp. FG116. Next base: position 273,438 of record NZ_JBMDKS010000002.1, on the reverse strand, counting down.
GGGCGCAACCGGACGTGAGGCACGGTAGTCGGCCCAGCCGGCATAGGCTCCAACCAGTGCCGCCGTCGCAGCGAATGAAAGCTGGAAGCTTGGCCCAACCACTTCGTGTGGCGACAGCGCGATGACCACGATTGCCGAGATGGCAAGGTTGCGCATGGTCAGCGCCGCGCGGTCGAACAAAACCGCTGTCAACATCACCGCAAGCATGATGAAGCTGCGCTCCGCCGCAACCACCATGCCTGAGATCAGCAGATAGGCGGCAATCGCAAACAGCGCAGCCGCCGCCGCGTATTTCTTTGTGGACCGCCGCGAGGCAAAGTCCGGAAAAAGCGCGAACGCGCCGCGCATCAGGCTCATCACCGTGCCCGCCACCAGCGCCATGTGCAGCCCGGAAATCGAAATAATGTGATAGATGCCGATCTTGCGCATCGCCTCGTTGATCGTCTCGGGAATGCCGGCCCGAACGCCCACGATCAGCGCCGCGGCGATCTCGCCTTCCGGTCCTCCGATGCTCCCGCGCACGTGGTCGGCGATGGCGTCGCGCGCCCTCTCTATCGCCGTAGCTATCCGGGTTCCCAGCGGCATCGGCGCGTCGGTACTCACCTCGATATCCGAAAGGAAAAAACCGCTGCCGCCGATGCCGTCGAAATAGCTTTCGAACGAGTAGTCGTAGCTGCCCGGTCGCACCGGCCCCGTCGGCGGCAAAAGCCGCACCAGACCCGTAACCGCCGACCCCGCCGCCAGCCCTTGCGGCACCTTGCGCGCGGTCAGGCGCACCCGCTCCGGCTGGTATCTAAGCGCAGGCCGCTCCGTCGAAACGACATCGACCGTCAGCCGCGTGCGCCCATTGGCCATGTCGTCGATGGACACCACCCTGCCCATCAGCCGCGTCGTGACCTCCGAACCCAGCATATGCGTGTCCGCCCGCCAGGTTTCGAGCTTCCCGGCAAGCATGCCTGCGCTGCAAAGCAAAAGCGCCAAAGCACCGAGCAGAGCCGTATGCCGGGCGCGCACGCTCCACGACAAGACCGCAAGCGCACCCGCCGCCGCTAGCAGCGGCAACCAGTCCGGTTCCGCCTCCAGCGTGAAGTAGAAGATCACGCCAACCGCGAGAAACACCGGCACCAGCAGGAAGGCCATGCCGCGATCCAGCTCGGTGGCCATTGCCTTGACCGTTTCCGCTCGCAGCCCAGCCAGCGAGAGCCTGCGCATCCCCCGAAACCACCAGCCGGCAGTGGACCTCGCACCCAGCTCGACCGCCACTCGAGATGGAACACCCGACTCAGCCACGCCAGGCAGGTGTTCAACGGAAATTGAGGGAAGCTGGGCAGGCGCGTGCGAGGCAAAAAACGAGCGCTCACTGACCTCACTCAATGCACTTGCAACGTCTTTCTCGCCCCGAGCTGATCCAGCCATCGGGTCTGCCCCTTGCACCCAAGGCTCCTATGGTACATGAACGCGCCAACCATAAAAGCCTGCGCCGCAGCGGGCCGTCTGTTCCTTGAGAGTTTCATGTCCGAAAAGGTCGTCACTCGCTTCGCCCCCTCGCCCACCGGCTTCCTGCACATCGGTGGCGCGCGCACGGCGCTGTTCAACTGGCTCTATTCGCAGCACACCGGCGGAACGATGCTTTTGCGCATCGAAGACACCGACCGCGAGCGCTCCACCGAGGCCGCCACCGCCGCCATCATCGAAGGTCTCACCTGGCTCGGCATGACCTGGCAGGGCGAGCCGGTCTCGCAGTTCGAGCGCGCGCCGCGCCATCGCGAAGTCGCGGAAGAACTGGTCCGTCTCGGCAAGGCCTACTACTGCTACGCCACCCCTGCCGAGCTTGAAGAAATGCGCGAGAAGGCCCGCGCCGAAGGCCGTCCGCCGCGCTATGACGGCCGCTGGCGCGATCGCGATCCGTCCGAAGCGCCGAAAGGCGTTGCCGGCGCCATCCGCATCAAGGCTCCTTCCGAGGGCGAAACCATCGTTCACGATCTCGTGCAGGGCGAAGTGCGCTTCCCCAACAAGGATCTCGACGATTTCATCATCCTGCGCTCCGACGGCAATCCCACCTACATGCATGCCGTGGTGGTGGACGATCACGACATGGGCGTCACCAACATCATCCGCGGCGACGACCACCTCACCAACGCCGCGCGCCAGACCGTCATCTACAACGCCATGGGCTGGGCCGTGCCGAAAATGGCGCATATCCCCCTCATCCATGGTGCCGATGGTGCAAAACTCTCCAAGCGCCATGGCGCGCTCGGCGTCGAGGCCTACCGCGCCATGGGCTACCTGCCCGAGGCCCTGCTCAACTACCTTGCCCGTCTCGGCTGGAGCCATGGCGACGACGAGGTGATGTCGATTGCCGACATGATTTCCTGGTTCGACATCAAGGACGTCAACAAGGGTGCGGCCCGCTTCGATTTCGCCAAGCTGGAGGCCCTGAACGGCACCCACATGCGCGCCATGGACGATGCCAGGCTGACCGAAATCTTCCTCGCCACCCTGCCGCATCTGCCGGATGGCGAAGCACTTGCAGGCCGTTTCGACGATGCCGCCAAGTCAAGGCTGCTCGCCGCTATGTCCGGCCTGAAAGAGCGGGCCAAGACCTTGATTGAACTTGCCGACAGCACCTATTTCTTGATAGCGGATCGTCCGCTGCAATTCGATGAAAAGGCTGCGTCCATTCTCGACGCCGGCGCCAAGAAGGTCCTTGGAGACATCCTTCCCCTGTTCAAGGCGCTGACGGAGTGGAGCGCGTCCTCGACCGAGGGTGCGGTTCGCATCTACGCGGAGGAGCAAGGGTTGAAATTGGGCAAGGTTGCACAACCGCTGCGCGCTGCTTTGACCGGCAGAAGCACCTCTCCGGGCGTCTTCGACGTGCTGGCCGTGCTCGGACGCGACGAGAGCCTGGCGCGCATCGCCGATCAAATCGATTAGGATTTCTGGACCAAGAAGAATGGCATTGAAAGCGTCGTTTTGCGGTGCAACATTAGCAACTGGACTAATTGGCCTGACCCCGCGTCAAGGCTGCAATTTCGAACACCCCCCTGTTTTCGGATATTGCGTCGCAGGATGATTTTTGCCGTACGGGCACGAGGAATAATAAGGAGTTTGCAATGACCGGATCGACCGCAAAACTGGAGCTTGGTGGCAAAACTCACGAACTCAAGGTGCGAAGTGGCTCGGTCGGTCCAGACGTCGTGGATATAGGTGCGCTTTATGCCACCACCGGCGCCTTCACCTACGACCCGGGCTTCACTTCTACCGCATCTTGCGAATCCGGCATTACCTTCATTGACGGCGATGCCGGCGTCCTGCTCCATCGCGGCTACCCGATCGACCAGCTTGCCGAACACGGCGACTTCCTCGAAGTCTGCTACCTTCTTCTCTACGGCGAGCTGCCCACCAAGGCCCAGAAGGACGATTTCGACTACCGCATCACGCGCCACACCATGGTGCACGAGCAGATGTCGAAATTCTTCTCCGGTTTCCGCCGCGACGCCCACCCGATGGCCGTCATGTGCGGCGTCGTCGGCGCGATGTCGGCATTCTACCACGACTCCACCGACATCTCGGACCCGTACCAGCGCATGGTCGCCTCCATGCGCCTCATCGCCAAGATGCCGACCCTCGCCGCCATGGCCTTCAAGTACCACATCGGCCAGCCGTTCATTTACCCGAAGAACGACCTCAACTTCGCGGCCAACTTCCTGCACATGTGCTTTGCGGTGCCGTGCGAGGAATATAAGGTCAACCCGGTTCTGGCGCGCGCCATGGAACGCATCTTCATCCTGCATGCCGACCATGAGCAGAACGCCTCGACCTCGACCGTGCGCCTTGCCGGTTCGTCGGGCGCCAACCCGTTCGCCTGCATCGCGGCCGGCATTGCCTGCCTCTGGGGCCCGGCGCATGGCGGCGCCAACGAGGCCGCGCTCAACATGTTGAGCGAAATCGGCCATGTCGATCACATTCCCGAATTCATCGCCCGCGCCAAGGACAAGAACGATCCGTTCCGCCTCATGGGCTTCGGCCACCGCGTCTACAAGAACTACGATCCGCGCGCCAAGATCATGCAGAAGACGGCGCACGAGGTTCTCGGCGAACTCGGCATCAAGGACGATCCGCTGCTCGACATCGCGATGGAACTTGAGAAGATCGCGCTGACCGACGAATATTTCATCGAAAAGAAGCTTTACCCGAACGTCGATTTCTATTCGGGCATCACGCTCAAGGCCCTCGGCTTCCCCACCACCATGTTCACCGTTCTGTTCGCCGTTGCGCGCACGGTCGGCTGGATCGCACAGTGGAAGGAAATGATCGAGGATCCGCACCAGAAGATCGGCCGCCCGCGCCAGCTCTATACCGGCGCAACCGATCGCGATTACGTTCCGATCGCCAAGCGCTGATTGGTTCTAATCACGGACAAGGGCGCCTGAGGCGCCCTTTTTCTTGGCAGCGAAGCGGCCGAAAAAAAAGTTCATTTTTCTGCGGAACCATTCCTTCCTTGCCGCATTATCCCGGTGTCGAAGCATTTCGACGGAGCAATCCGAAGAAGAGCTGACGACAACAAGGACGCCTCCCACACATTAAGCGGTGCGGGAGGCGTTCTTTTTTGACGCTTTGTCCAGTGTCCGTGCTTCGTCTCCAGGTTTTGAAAATCGGCGGAACCGAAGCCGCCCCGCCCCGTTTGTCTTGGCACGTTCAACCCAGGAGATGCGCGACATGGTGAACAAGGATCAGGTGGCCGGCGTGGCCAAGCAGGTGAAGGGTTCGGTCAAGGAAGCCGCCGGGAAGGCAACCGGCAACAAGCGCACGCAGGCGGAAGGCACGGCGGAAAAGGTCGCCGGCAAGGTTCAGAAGGCCTATGGCGACGTGAAGGAAAAAGTGAAGAAGGCGCTTTAGCCTGATCAAAAAGGCGGCTCAGGCCGCCTTTTTCATGCCAGCGGCTTGCTGAAGGCGGTGGTGAAGTTAACCCCGCCCTTGTCGTCAGCCGCCTCGCCCAGCACCACGTCCATCGCTTCGTTGGTTATCCGCACCATTGCGAAGCCACCCATGTAGGCGGCCTTGGGCTTGAACAGGTCGAGTTTGCCCCGGCGGTAGATCATCGGTGTTTCATGCTGGTGGCCGTGGAATATCCCAACCACATTGTAGCCGCTCAGCGTGTCGATGAGCGCCTCCCGCTCGGCTTCGCGCCACCAATGCGGCGCGCCGCTGCCCTCATCGTCAAAGGTCTTCTTGGCCGGGTCCCAATTCTCGATTGAAAACGTGTCCCAGCCATAGTGCTGGAACAGAACCACCGGCTTGCCGTCGCCGGCGCAGGTCGCCAGATCCTGCTTCAGCCACGGCAGCCCGCTGACCGCGCCATGCCCGATGTCGCCGGCAAAACGATGCGTCTGCACGAGGTGAAGGCCACCCCAATCCCATGAATAGCAATCTGAATCGGCATCATAGTTCGTTGCCGGCACCGCCGGCTTGAAGAACACGCCGGGGCGGTGGTTGACCTCGATATAATCGCGCAGCTCGCGTCGATACCAATCGACATGCGGCGGCGGCCCGTTCTGGTCGAGATCGTGATTGCCGAGCCCCGCATAGACCGGAACATGCACGCGGTCCGGCCCCATGCCTTGCTGGTAGCGCTGGCTGAATTGCAGCAGTTGCGTGCCTTCGCTGGGCTGCGTCACCTGCCCGCCGCCGTCGTCGGTCATGTCGCCGCCGACCACAAGCCCGAGCGGCGTTCCGACACGCTTGCCGGCGGAGCGAAGCGCGGTCGCGACGCCACCGATCTCGGCCGGCCAGTCCTTGTCGCCCAGGCCGTTCAGCGCTGCGATATTGCGTAGCAGGGCAGCGTCAGTCTTGCCCTCCTGCTGGCAGTTGGGACTTAGCCCGCTCGCCATCCGGCAAGCGTGAACGTCGCAGACGAACAGAAACGTCGCATCTATCGGCGCAACCGCCACTGTTGCCTGCTGCGCTCTTGCGTAGCGGCCAAGCCCACCGACCGCGCCAAGGCTTGCCATTCCGGCAAGTACCCGCCGCCGCGTCGCCCATGCTCTGGTCTTCGGGTCCATCATGACCGGCAGTTCAACACACCCGCAGCCAACTCGTCCAGAACGGTTCAAGCACCGTCTCAACTTCGTCATTCACCACTTGTGCAAGGCACTTCGCCGTCCGCTCAACCAACACGCAACCTCTCCGCTTCGTCATCCCGGAATTCTCTTTCGAGCAAAGCGAGAAAGGAATGTCCGGGATCCATTCCGTGACATCGGGGCAGTGCAAAAACGCCTCAGAATGTGGATTGGTTTGGAACCGATATTAACCCAACCCCTTGTTCCCACTCACCTTCGCAAAAAACTCGCACTCCACTTTTCCCCACCCTCCCCACCTCCCCCATACTCAGCCCCATCGCCCTTGCGGGAGACCTGGTGCGCACCGGGTATCAGGGAGGGGCGACGGTGCCGGATTGGTCGCATAACGGTGTGCGGCTGGGTGATGAACCCCTAAGTTCGGCCCTCGAACCGGGCATCGTGTTGCCGGCGGTTACTCGCCGCATGGCCGTTGCACCGGTTGAGGGAAGCCACCGGACGGGCGGCCGCAAGGCCGCACTAATCTACTAAACGAGCGACCGAACGGCCGCCCGTCCTCCCGACCTCTCAACAGCCAGGGCCGACAGGCAGCGTGGCAAGAAAAGCCGTGTCCGGCCTTCAACCGATTTGGTTGGCTTTGCCCCTCAATCTTCGCTTGAAGCGCGTGGGGCAACACGATACGCCCCTCGCAACTGTTGGACACATGCAGGAGACCGGCACAGTGAGCGCTGAAAAGACCAGAACCGAAACCGATACATTCGGCCCGATCGAAGTGGCCTCGGACCGCTATTGGGGCGCGCAGGCGCAGCGTTCGCTCGGCAACTTCAGGATCGGCTGGGAAAAGCAGCCTGCCTCCATCGTCCGCGCGCTTGGCATCGTCAAGCGTGCCGCCGCCGAAGCCAACATGGCGCTCAATCGCCTCGACCCCAAGCTCGGTGAAACCATCGTCACCGCCGCCCAGGAAGTCATCGACGGCAAGCTCGACGACCACTTTCCGCTGGTGGTCTGGCAGACCGGTTCCGGCACCCAGTCCAACATGAACGCCAACGAGGTGATCTCCAACCGCGCCATCGAACTGCTCGGCGGCGTCATGGGCTCCAAGAAGCCCGTGCATCCCAACGATCACGTCAATATGAGCCAGTCGTCCAACGATACCTATCCAACGGCCATGCACGTCGCCGCCGCGGAGCGCATCGTTCATGACCTGCTGCCCGCGCTGAAGCATCTGCACGCCGCGCTCGATGCCAAGGCCAAGGCCTTCGACCACATCGTCAAGATCGGCCGCACCCACACGCAGGATGCGACCCCACTTACCCTCGGCCAGGAATTCTCGGGCTACGCCGCGCAGGTCGCCTCCTCGATCAAGCGCATCGAGCTCACCCTGCCCGGCCTGTGCGAACTGGCGCAGGGCGGCACCGCCGTCGGCACCGGCCTCAACGCACCTGTCGGCTTTGCTGAGAAGGTGGCCGACCGCATCGCGGCCATCACCGGCATCGACTTCAAGACCGCGCCCAACAAGTTCGAAGCGCTGGCCGCACACGATTCCATGGTGTTCTCGCACGGCGCCATCAACGCCACCGCCGCCGCGCTGTTCAAGATCGCCAATGACATCCGCTTCCTCGGCTCCGGCCCCCGCTCCGGCCTTGGCGAGCTGTCCCTGCCCGAGAACGAGCCCGGCTCGTCGATCATGCCGGGCAAGGTCAACCCGACCCAGTGCGAAGCGCTCACTCAGGTCTGCGTGCAGGTGTTCGGCAACAATGCCGCGCTCACCTTTGCCGGCAGCCAAGGCCATTTCGAACTCAACGTCTACAATCCGCTGATGGCCTACAACTTCCTCCAGTCGGTCAAGCTGCTCGCCGACGCCGCCATCTCGTTTACCGACAACTGCGTCGTCGGCATCGAGGCTCGCGAAGACAACATCAAGGCAGCACTCGAACGTTCGCTGATGCTCGTAACCGCCCTTGCCCCCACCATCGGCTACGACAACGCGGCCAAGATCGCCAAGACCGCCCACAAGAAAGGCACCACTTTGCGCGAGGAAGCCGTTGGCGGCGGTTACGTCAGCGAGGCCGATTTCGACCGTCTCGTTAGGCCGGAGGACATGACGCATCCCGGCTGACAATTCTCATCGGTGAACAATGTGTCGCCGGATAGGCATCTTTGGTGAACGATCGATTCCGTCTATGTAGGCGGCATCGATCATCCCCCCGGAGACTTTGCCATGTCCATCAACACTTCCACCGCCGGCGCTCCCGCCGCTTCCAATTCCTCGGTCGCGATCCTCGTCGGTCGCATCCTGCTTTCCATCCTCTTCATCCTGTCCGGCTTTGCCAAGCTGACCGCGATTTCCGGCACCGCCGGATGGTTCGGTTCCATCGGCCTGCCGCTGCCGACCGTCACCGCAGTCGTCGTCGGCCTTGTTGAACTCCTGGGTGGCCTCGCCATCCTCGTCGGCTTCAAGACCCGCATCGCTGCCATCCTGCTCGCCGTCTTCACGCTTGCGGCCACTGCAATCGCCCACCTCGACTTCGCCGATCAGATGCAGGTCCTGATGCTGCAGAAGAACCTCGGCCTCGTCGGCGGCTTCCTGCTGCTCGCTGCAGTCGGTGCCGGCTCCATCTCGATCGATGGACGTCGCAGCTAAAAATTCCTACCGATCCCAACCTGGAGAGGGGCACGGAAGTTTCCGTGCCCCTTTTTCGTTGTGAATTTGTCCACACCAGTTGGACTGCTGATAGCATGAGCTGAAGGTCGTCACGCTGTCCGCGTGATCATGGAGGCAGCAACATGTCACGAAACCTTACGCTTCTTCTGGCACGTCTCCTCTTCGCCGCCCTGTTCATCCCCGCCGGTTTTCAAACGCTGGGTAACATCAGTGGCTCGACCGGCTACTTTGCCGGCCTAGGCTTGCCAGCGCCATCAATCATGGCGTGGGGCGTGGGTCTTTTCGAATTGATTTCCGGCTTGCTCATCCTGATCGGGTTTCAAACCCGTATCGCTTCCCTCGCCTTGGCCCTGTTTTGCCTGAGCGCCGCATTTATGGGTCACTACGGTCAGGGCGCCGGCGACCCCGTACTGATGTTCATGCACAAGCAGATGTTGATGAAGGACATAGCCATCGCCGGCGGGTTCCTAGCCCTTGCAATGGCTGGGGCCGGAGCCTTTTCGGTGGATTCTTGGCGCGGGTTGCGTGCTACTTGACCGCAACGCTCGGACCATCCTCGACGGCCAGGATCAGCTTGCGATTGAGAGTTTTCGCCAGTTGCGCCAACCGTCCGATGGGACGCTCGCCATAAAGGTCACCCAGCGAAGCCGGAATGACCAACGCCAGAACCCCGTTGCCACGGTTTTCCCATTTGAGCCTCGGGATGGCGCCGGGCATAGCCGCCGAAAGCAGGTAAACAACCCGCATCGTCGCCGCCAAAATACGTGCCCGCTCCAAAAGGCGGGGCGTCGCCAGCGAGCGGATTTCAGGCGACGATTCCTTGAACAGCCCTTCATGGCGAAACAGGCTGGTCAGCGCCAGATAGGCTCGTCCCGGATGGTCCACGCCGATGAACGACGCATGCGCAATGATGTTGAGCGATTGCGTGCCGCGATATTCAGGATGCGCCCGCCAGCCGATATCGGCCAGAAGGCAGGCGGCCTTTCGATACCGCACCTCGTCCTCGGTCTCATCGACCCCATAGGCAGCGAAGGCCTTGTCTGTCCATTCGGCCAGTTCCTGCGCGTGAGTGAACGAACGCGAACGCAACCTGGCCAATTCTTCGCAAGCCGAAAGCAGCGGATCGGCTTTCTGGTCGGCTCCTTTCAGCAGCGAATAAAGAAAGCCTTCGCGCACACCAACCGCAGAGATCACAATCTTTGCCGGTTTCATCGCTGCAAGGATTTCCTGTTGCACGATTGCGCCATAGGGCAACAAGGCGCGTCGAGCCTTCGACACGCCTTCGATCCCCTTGAACTTGTCGATGTCGCCTTTGGCGACCTGTTTGAGAAATGCAGCGGCACTATCTGCGCTGATCTCGTAATGGTGCATGACGCCGAGCGGATAGTTCGTCGTCTCCATATGCAGGCGGGCCAGGTTTCGCCAGGTCCCGCCCACGGCATAGAAGACGCGCCCCTGCCCGGCCTTGAGCAGCTTTGCTCGCGCCACTTCCAGCCGCGCGATCTTCACCGCCTGTGTCAGCGAATTTTTCGCCATGTCCTGCAAACGCAGGCCACCCAGCGGCAAGGTGATGCCATCGCCGATCACCTCGCTGTTGACGTCGATAAGTTCAAGGCTGCCGCCGCCAAGGTCACCGGCAATGCCATTTGCCGGATGGAAACCCGAAATCACGCCGAGAGCGGAGTAATAGGCCTCTTGCCTCCCGCTCAGCACCCGAACTTCGGTCTTGAGAACGTCCTCCGCGCGGCGGATAAAGTCCGGGCCGTTTCCGGCTTCTCGCGCGGCCGCAGTCGCCAGCACATAGATTTCCTCGGCACCCGCCTGATCGGAAAGGCCACGAAATCGCCTGAACTCTTCCATCGAGCGGGTGACCGCCTCCGGATCGAGCTTACCTGTCGAAACGATGCCGCGCCCAAGCCCGGCCAGCATCTTTTCGTTGAACAGGATAGTCGGCGAACGCGCCAGGCCTTCATAAACGACAAGTCGGATCGAATTCGATCCAATGTCGATGATCGAAACCGGCTTGCGGTCCTGAAGGCGCCCCTGGGATGCTGAAATCATCCGCCCGTCGCTACGTCGAGTTTTTTGCGGCGCTTGAACTGTGCAATGCGCTTGGGCGCGTGCGATTTCAGTGCGTCGCCCCGTCCCGACAGGCTCGGATTCGTCATGAAATATTCCTGCGCGTTGAACGGCTCCTCGCCCTCTTCCAGCGACACGCGCCTGGAGGTTCCATCTGCCAATACTTCGAAACTTTGCTGATTGTCCACAAGGTTGCCCAGCATGATCTGGCCAAGCACCTGTTCATGCACAGTCGGGTTCGTGATCGGCACCATGCACTCGACGCGGCGGTCGAGATTGCGCGGCATCAGGTCTGCCGAGCTGATGTAGATGATCGCTTCGTCGGATGGCAGGCCATGCCCGTTGCCGAAGCAGTAAATTCGGCTGTGCTCCAGGAAACGGCCGACGATCGACTTGACGCGGATATTTTCCGAAAGGCCGGGAACCTGAGGTCGCAGGCAACATATGCCGCGTACAACAAGGTCGATTTCCACTCCCGCACGACTGGCCTCATAGAGCGCATCGATAACGGAGGGATCTACGAGGGAGTTCATTTTCATCCAGATGCGCGCCGGCCGTCCATTGCGTGCATGCTCGACCTCGGTGGCGATATGGCCAAGGATGCGGCTGCGCAACGTGTAGGGCGACAATGCGATGGTCATCTCCTCCGCCGGTTCCGCATAGCCGGTGATGAAATTGAATATCTGAGCCACGTCGCGCGCAATCTGCGGATCGGTCGTAAAGAACGACAGATCGGTATAGATGCGCGCCGTAATCGGGTGATAGTTGCCCGTTCCAAGGTGCACGTAGTTGCGCAAGCGTCCGTCCTCGCGCCGCACCACGAGCGACATCTTCGCGTGGGTCTTCAGTTCCAGAAAGCCGAACACGACCTGCACGCCAGCGCGCTCAAGGTCGCGCGCCCAGCGGATATTCGCCTCCTCGTCAAAGCGCGCCTTGAGTTCCACCAGCGCAGTGACCGACTTCCCCGCCTCGGCGGCATCTATCAATGCGCGCACGATCGGGCTGTCATTGGAGGTGCGATAAAGCGTTTGCTTGATAGCTACGACTTCAGGGTCCGCGGCTGCTTGCCTCAGGAACTGAACGACCACATCGAACGATTCGTAGGGGTGGTGGACGACGATATCTTTTTCACGGATAGCCGCGAAACAGTCTCCGCCATGCTCGCGAATCCGCTCTGGAAAGCGCGGGTTGTAAGGGGTGAACTTGAGATCGTCGCGGGCAACCGCAACGATCTCCGCAATCTGGCTGAGTGCCAGCGGACCGTTGAGCACGCTGATTCGGTTGGCAGCAACACCCAGTTCGCCAGCCACGAAATCGCGCAGCTCTTCCGGCATCTTGCTGTCGAACTCGATACGGATCACCGACCCACGCCGCCGGCGCTTCAGAGCCGTCTCAAACAGGCGGACCAGATCTTCCGATTCCTCCTCGACCTCGATATCGCTGTCGCGAATGATCTGGAAAGTGCCCGATCCCTTGACCTCATAGCCTGGGAACAGCTTGCCGATGTAAATCGCAACCACCTCTTCCAGTGGAATGAAGCGAACATGGTTCTTGCGATCGGGCAAGCGAACATAGCGCTTCAGCGCGGGCGGAAGCCTCAAAAGAGCACTCATTTCCTCGCCTTCCTTGCGGTGGCGAAGCTGCAAGGCCATCGAGAAGCCGAGATTGGGAATGAAGGGAAATGGATGTGCCGGATCAATCGAAAGAGGCGTCAAGACCGGAAACACCTGCTCACGGAAATGCTCCTCGAGCCAAACGCGTTCTTCCTTGGTCAACGCATCGCTGGTGATGGTCTCGATACCTTCCTCGTTCAGCAGTTCCATCAATGCCGAAAGGCTTTTCTGCTGATCTTCCTGAAGGCGCTCGACCTCCCGCAGGATTTGTTCGAGCTGCTGTTCCGGAGTACGACCGTCGGGGCTTTTCAGTGCAATCTTCTCGCGCACCTGACCGGCCAGGCCGGCAACACGCACCATGAAGAACTCATCCAGGTTCGCCGCGGAAATCGACAAAAAGCGGATCCGCTCAAGCAATGGATGTCTCGGATTTTGCGACTCCTCGAGCACCCGACGATTGAACTGCAACCAGGAAAACTCGCGGTTGACGAACCGGTCCGGGTTACCGCTTTCCATCGGCGGGGCTTCGGTGGTGACGAATTCGGCTTGAACCGGCTTCAACTCGCTCATGTCCCTGTTTTCTCCAGCCCTGAACGCCGGTTATCCGGCTCAATTTATCCTCTGACAGGGTTTTGCGACAGTTTCATTTCATCGATCTTGCAAAGAGCCGGGTTATGCTCCAAACGCAAGTGGCACGAGCCCGAAGGAGACGATCATGGCCGGCGGTTCCATTCCCCATTTCCAGAACGATCAAGGCCATGCGGCAATCGAGATCGGCGTGAAAGAATTCATGTGCGTCGGCGCCAACCCGCCTTTCGACCATCCGCACGTCTTTCTCGACCTGGGTGCAGACAACGAAAAGGTCTGCCCCTATTGCTCGACGCTGTATCGCTACAACGCAGGATTAAAGGCTGGCGAGACGTTGCCGCCGAACTGCGCCTATGTCGATCGCGCTGCCTGAAAGCCGGCATCTTGATCGATGAACGATCCCGGTCGGTCATCATTGCGGGCGCTGGAATAGCCGGCCTTACGGCGTCCATCGCTTTCGCAAGACGAGGTTTTTCAGTCAGGATTTGTGAACAGGCATCGCAACTGGAAGCTTTCGGCGCAGGCCTGCAGCTTTCACCCAATGCCACACACATCTTGCGTGAACTGGGCGTTCTTCCGGAATTGCTGCCTTATGCCGTGCAACCTCGCGCAGTCGAACTAAGGGACGCAGGCACCCTCAAGACACTCACGGCCATACTACTCGGTGGCGCGGCCGAGAGGCGCTGGAAGGCCCCTTACCTCGTTGTCCATCGGGCGGATCTCCAAACCGCCTTGTTGGCTACAGCCAGCCGAAGCAACCGGATCGAACTCACGACAGGCGCACGAGTAACCGACGTGCAGCAACACGCGAACCGTGTTGAAGCTTCGCTGAATTGCGCTGGCGAAGTTTCGAAAGTCGGCGCAGGACTGCTTGTTGGAGCCGACGGTGTCTGGTCGGTGGTTCGCAGCGCGGTAAGAACGACTGCCCCCAGCCAGTTCACCGGAGAATTGGCATGGCGCACCACGATCGCGCTCGACGGGCCCGCCGGAAAGGCATTTGCAGGTATCGCAAATGCTGACGCCGTGACGGCTTTCCTCCACAGCCGTTTCCACCTGATCGCCTATCCAATTAGTGCCGGCACGAAGATCAATCTCGTTGCTTTCACCAAAGGTGAGCGAATTGCCGACAGCTGGTTCGGCAACGCAGATATCAAAATCCTCGCGCAAGCCATGCGCAACACTTCGCCGAAACTCCGAGAGCTTGTGCATTTGTCAAAAGGCTGGGCGGCCTGGCCGCTGCACAGCGTTGATCCGAACGGGGCATGGACTGCAAAAGCCACCGCGCTCATCGGCGATGCTGCTCACGCCATGACACCATTCGCCGCCCAGGGAGCCGCGATGGCAATCGAGGATGCCGCCCTGTTGGCCGACTGCATCGCCATTGACGATGAACTCGCAACGGCACTTTCTGCATGGGAACAGCAGCGCAAGGATCGCGTCAACAAAGTTGTTCGGCGCGGTGCGCTCAATCATCTCGCGTGGCATGCGGCGGGGCCAGTCGCGCTCGCCCGTAATCTCGTCTTGAAATTGCGTTCGCCCGAGCAGCTCGCCGCTGATCTCGACTGGCTTTATGGTTGGCGACTACCGGACTCCAGTTCCGTCAACGACACCGCATAAACCACTGCATTAACTGATAAAAAAGCCCGGCCATAAAATGACCGGGCCGTTTTCATAGAGGCTACAGAACGATCAGTGGAGAATCTGCGACAGGAACAGCTTTGTGCGCTCATGCCGAGGGTGATCGAAGAACTCCGCAGGCGTGTTCTGTTCCACGATCTGGCCGGCATCCATGAAGATGACCCGGTTCGCGACCTTGCGCGCAAACCCCATTTCATGCGTTACGCACAGCATGGTCATGCCTTCTTCCGCAAGGCCGACCATGGTTTCCAGAACCTCTTTGATCATTTCCGGATCGAGCGCCGAAGTCGGCTCATCGAACAGCATGATGCGCGGGTTCATGCAAAGCGAACGCGCGATTGCGACGCGCTGCTGCTGTCCGCCCGAGAGCTGGCCGGGATACTTGTGCGCCTGTTCCGGAATCTTGACCCGCGCCAAGAAATGCATGGCCGTTTCCTCAGCCTGCTTCTTCGGAATCTTGCGAACCCAGATTGGAGCAAGCGTGCAATTCTCGAGGATGGTCAGATGCGGAAATAGGTTGAAGTGCTGGAACACCATGCCGACCTCACGGCGAACCTCATCGATCTTCTTGAGATCGTTGGTCAGTTCCTTGCCATCAACAATGATCTTGCCCTTCTGGTGTTCTTCCAACCGATTGATGCACCTGATCATGGTCGACTTGCCTGAGCCGGACGGGCCGCAAATGACGATGCGCTCGCCGCGCATGACCTTCAGGTTAATGTCCTTCAGCACATGGAATTCGCCGTACCATTTATGCATGCCAATGATTTCGATCGCTACATCGGTAGCTGAAACCTGCATTTTGTTGGTGTTGACCTTGATCTCTTCCGCGCTGACTGCGTTTTCGGTGGCCATAAGCCATTCCCCTTTGTCTAGCGTTTATGGCCGGTATCGAGCCGGCGTTCCATATATTGGGAGTAGCGAGACATACCGAAACAGAACACCCAGAAAATAGCTGCCGCGAAGATGTAGCCTGTCTTGGCAGTCTGGGGTGTTGCCCAGGTCGGGTCGCCAGAAATATTCTGCTTCACCACCCCAAGCAGATCGAACATCGAGATGATGAGGACCAGAGTGGTGTCCTTGAACATACCGATGAAAGTATTGACGATGCCGGGTATGACGAGCTTCAACGCCTGGGGCATGATGATAAAACCCATCTTCTGCCAGTAACCGAGCCCCAGTGAATCGGCGCCTTCGTATTGCCCCTTCGGAATGGCCTGCAATCCGCCGCGCACGACCTCCGCCATATACGCCGACGCAAACAGCGCCACGCCGATAAGCGCACGCAAAAGCTTGTCGAAAGTCATGCCGGGAGGCACGAACAGGGGAAGCATGAAGCTTGCCATAAAGAGAACGGTGACGAGAGGGACACCGCGCACAGCTTCGATGAAGATCACCGAAAGAAGCTTGACGATCGGCATTTTTGAGCGCCGCCCCAGGGCGAGCAATACGCCAAGCGGCAATGATACGACGATGCCGACGTAAGAAATCACCAAGGTAACCATGAGGCCGCCCCAGAGGGGCGTTTCCACATATCGGAGACCGAAGGCGCCGCCGACTAGCAGGAAGAATGCCACGAACGGGAAAACGCCGAAAAACAAGATGGCGTTCAACCCCTTGTAGGGCACTTTCGGAATAAGGAGAGGCGCCAAAAGAGCAATGAACAGAATACCGGTCAGGATAACCCGCCAGCGCTCTTCAAGCGGATATCGGCCGAACATGAATTGACCGAAGCGGCCGCTGACAAATGGCCAGCAGGCCCCGCTCCATCCGGCAGGAAGTTGCCCCCCCTGTTCGGTAGTCAAGCAAGCTGTCCTGTCCGCACCTGTCCAGACTGCATCGAAAAAGAGCCAGTTCAGGATATGCGGAACAGACCAGGCAAGCGCAAGAATCGCAAGCAGCGACAGTGCAGCATCAAATGGGGTCGAAAACAGGTTCTTGCGAATCCATGCCCCAAACCCGACCTGAGAGCCAGGTGCTGCCTGAGCCAAAGCCATTTCGGTGCGAACCCATGACATATCATGCTCTTGCATGGGTCACCTCTCCTTCAACGCCATTTTGGTATTGAACCAATTCATGAGAATTGAAGTGAGGATACTGATGCTCAGGTAGACCACCATGAAGATGACCACCACCTCAATCGCCTGTCCTGTCTGATTGAGGATCGTGCCACCAACCGCATAGAGATCAGGATAGCCAATCGCAACGGCAAGCGAGGAATTCTTTGTAAGATTAAGATACTGGCTTGTCAGCGGCGGAATGATGATGCGCATTGCTTGCGGAATGACCACAAGCCTCAGGCCGAGGTTCGAGCGAAGGCCCAAAGCCGAGTACGCTTCCGTTTGACCGCGCGGCACCCCCATGATGCCGGCGCGCACGATTTCTGCGATAAACGCAGCAGTATAGAATGACAGCGCCAGATAGAGCGACAAGAACTCCGGCTTGACGTTCATTCCGCCCGTCAGATTAAACGTACCCTTTTGCGGAAAATCGATCGATACTGGCAAGCCCACTACCAAGAAACCCAGCAACGGAAGACCAACTATCAGCGCAATGCTGATAAGAAGTACCGGAAACTGCTTGCCAGTCGCCATCTGACGCATCCTGGCACGTCGGGCTACGAACCAGCTTAGCGCAATGCCGGTTACCAACCCTGCGAAGACAAGCCACGCTCCTTGCTCCCACACGAAACGTGGGAAGTAAAAACCACGATTGTTGAGATAAGACCCTAAGGGAAGCGAAACGCTGTCGCGAACGCTGGGTAGAAGCGCCAAAACGCCTTGGTACCAGAACAAGATGACCAGCAGTGGCGGAATGTTTCGGAAAAGCTCGACATAGGCAGTGGCCAGCTTGCGGATCAGCCAGTTGTTCGACAACCGCCCAACACCAACAAGGAACCCAAGGATCGTAGCCGTTACAATACCAGCCGCCGCGACGGCAGCGGTATTGAGCACACCGACAATGAGCGCGCGACCGTAGGATGAGTCTGAACTGTATTCGATCAACCGATCGGAAATGTCAAAACCCGCCCTCCCTCGCAGGAATGCAAAGCCGGTTGTAATGTTGGAGCGACGCAGATTTTCGATCGTATTGTCTACGATCCACCAAATGCCCGCTGCCAGCAGCGCGACCAGAACTATCTGGAAGACTATGCCGCGGACCCTCGGGTCATAGATCAAAGACGCCCTTGCGGGCGCTTCGTGAATTGCCTCTTGTGCCACATGGCTCCCCTTACCGCGACTTCAACCCTCCAGCCTGTTTTTGTTGTGGCTTGAAGGGCAATCAGGGCCGGAGGACGTATCCTCCGGCCCAGCTTGAGATCAGCGAATTGGCATTCCGTACTGCAAGCCGCCCTTGGTCCACAAGGCATTGATGCCACGGGAAATCTTGAGCGGGCTACCCGTGCCAACGTTGCGCTCGAAGATTTCACCGTAGTTGCCGGTGGCCTTCACGATGTTGACGACCCAGTCGTTGCTCAAGCCGAGGTCGGTGCCGATCTTGGTTTCAGCTTCCGTGCCCAGCAGCCGCTTGATATCCGGATTGTCGCTGTTCTTCATTTCATCGACGTTGGCCTGCGTCACGCCTGCCTCTTCTGTGTTCAAAAGCGCGTAGTAGGTCCACTTGACGATATCGAACCACTTGTCGTCGCCCTGGCGAACAGAAGGTCCAAGCGGCTCTTTCGAGATGATCTCGGGAAGAACCACGTGATCATCCGGCGCCGACATCTGCAGGCGCACGGCGTAGAGACCTGACTGGTCGGTCGTGTATGCGTCGCAACGACCGGCGTCATAGGCAGCGTTGGCTTCTTCGAACTTCTCGAAGACGACCGGGTTGTACTCCATCTTGTTGGCCTTGAAGTAGTCGGCAAGATTGAGTTCCGTGGTCGTGCCGGCCTGGACGCAGACCGCAGCACCCGAAAGCTGCAGCGCCGAATTCACGCCGGGCAGCTTCTTGGCGTTGATCATGAAGCCTTGGCCGTCATAGTAGGTGACACCGGCAAAGTTGAGACCGAGCGCCGTATCGCGGTTGACCGTCCAGGTCGTGTTACGGGACAGGATGTCGACCTCGCCCGACTGAAGCGCAGTGAAGCGATCCTTCGCGCTCAGGCCGGTGAACTTCACCTTGGTGCCGTCTCCAAACACCGCTGCGGCAACCGCGCGGCAGAAATCGACGTCGAGGCCGGTCCACTCACCCTTGTCGTTTGGCGCAGAAAAACCTGCGAGACCCGTATTGACGCCGCACTGCAGAAAACCCTTCGCCTTAACGTCTTCCAGTGTGCCGGCGGACGCCGCCGTGGCAACGATGCCAAAGGCCGCCGCGCTCAAGATACCCAATGCCAATTGCTTCATAACCCAAAACCCTTTTCTGTTATTCGGGGCTTAACCCGACCTTTTTCTTGCGAACGCGGCTCACTGTACCGGCCCACTTCCGGAACATGGCATCGAGATCGACGCGCAGCCTTTCTCCCATTCACGAACTGCATCGAAGGCGATTATTTCTGTGAGGTCAAGAAAAATGACAGAAAGGTGGCGTGTTTCGAAAAGCATTGTAGCAAGTCATTGAAATGCAATGATATCTGGAAGGGGAATAAAGTTTTCCCCGGCTGCAAGATGCCGTCTTCTGCATGCCAAATTCAAACCGCTGACAGCCTTCCGCAGCGGAATACAATTCGAGCACTACGCATCGTCGCACCGATTTGGCCTACCAAATCCATGCACCTGTCACGCGGGTGGCAGTTGCACCTCCGATGCTGCGCCTCTATGCGTTGGGCTTTCCCGTCAGGTGATTGAGATAATGGCGAAAAACGACAAAACACTGGGTATCAATACGCGGCTCGCGCATTCCGGCCACAACCCACGGGACTATCACGGCTTCGTAAATCCGCCTGTAGTACATGCCTCAACCGTCCTATTTCCTGACGCAGCTACACTGGCGACCCGGGCACAGAAGTACACCTATGGCACCCGCGGGACCCCGACTACAGACGCACTCGCCTCTGCTATTGACGAGCTCGAAGGTTCGGCGGGCACCATCCTGGTGCCGTCAGGCCTTGCGGCGGTTACCGTGCCGTTGCTCGCCTTCGCCGAGGCGGGCAAGCATATCTTGATCGTCGATTCGGTTTACCATCCGACGCGCCACTTCGCCGACACCATGCTCAAACGGCTCGGAATGGAGGTCGACTACTACGACCCGCGGATCAGCGCCGGGATCGCAGCGCTCATCAAGCCGAATACCAGCATTGTGTTCACCGAATCGCCCGCATCGAACACCTTTGAAATCCAGGACATTTCTGCGATCGCGAAAGCTGTGCATGCTGCTGGCGCGCTTGTGATGATGGACAACACATGGGCAACGCCACTCTATTTCAAACCGCTGGATCACGGTGTGGATATCTCGATCCACGCAGCCACGAAATATCCTGGGGGCCATTCCGACGTGCTGCTCGGAACAGTTTCGGCCAACGAAGCTCATTGGCAACGCCTGCATGATGCGTTCATCACACTTGGCTGCTGCGCCGGGCCAGACGACGTCTATCAGGTGCTGCGCGGCTTGCGCACAATGGGCGTACGGTTGGAACACCATCAGCGCAGTGCCCTTGCCATCGCCCAATGGCTGGAAACGCAAAGTGGGGTTGCGCGCGTTCTGCACCCCGCGCTGCCAAGCCATCCTGACCATGCCTTGTGGAAGCGGGATTTCGGCGGCTCCAGCGGCATCTTTTCGGTGGTGCTTGCAGGCGGTGGCCAAAGCCATGCGCATGCATTTCTCGATGCTCTCGAGATTTTTGGACTGGGCTACTCCTGGGGCGGCTATGAAAGCCTTGCCGTGCCTGTTTTCCTGGGAGACCGTGTCGTAGCCAAGGGGCCTTACGAGGGGCCAGTGATCCGTTTGCAGATCGGTCTGGAAGATATCGAGGACCTGAAGGCAGACATCCTGCGAGGTCTCAAGGCCGCGGCCGCTATCTGACCACTATCCGTGCTTCGGGCACAGCGGCCCCTAAGTTTGCTCCAGCGCAAAGAACAAGCCTCCAAGGAGGATATCAGGAAATCCGAGATACGAATTCCCTGTGCTGGAGGAGAAGAACATGGCTACCCCCGAGGGCAAGAGGCTGGCGGTAACAACCACTTCAGAGGCCGCCAGTGGAGCCGAATCCGGGAACACGCTTCTGCCGATGCTGATCGGTGGCCTTGTTCTCATCGTCATCGGGGCAATCGTTCTGATGGTGTTCGTCTGATATCGGCCAGGTTTGGCACTGGCACAGGCAGCAAAACGATCGTCGTTGCGCGCAAACATCCACTGGGAAAGATTGGTGGTCGGAGTGGCAGGATTCGAACCTGCGACCCCCTGATCCCAAATCAGGTGCGCTACCAGGCTGCGCTACACTCCGAGGCCGTGTGTTGCCTATTGATTTAGATGTGGCATGGCAAGTGCAAAAGCGTGTCCTCTTGCCGGAACCCACATTGCACAGTAAGCAAATCGCGAGAACGGCAAGCGCCGAAGCAGCAACGAGGTTTTTATGTCCGCGCGCATTTTCAGCCCAGCAAAGACCGCGATGCAATCGGGCAAAGGCAAAACTGGTTATTGGCTGCTGGAATTCGATCCCGAGCAGCCTCGCAAGATCGACCCTCTGATGGGCTACACGACTTCCGGTGATATGAAGAGCCAGATCAGGCTGTCATTCGAAACACGGGAAGAAGCCATTGCCTACGCTGAAAGCCAAGGTCTTGCATATCGGGTTGAAGAACCGAAGGAATCGAAGCGTCGGCAGATTTCATATTCCGACAATTTCCGCTATGACCGCCGCACGCCTTGGACCCATTGAGGTGTCCTTGGCAAACGCCGGCCGCCACTAGGCAGCTGGTTAGCGGTCCCGTAGCTCAGCTGGATAGAGCACCGGCCTTCTAAGCCGATGGTCGCAGGTTCGAATCCTGCCGGGATCGCCATAATTTCAATATGTTACACCTGTATGCTGCAGCGAGTTCCAACTTCCGCGATCGGCACGTTCATTCTCCCGTCCCGAAATGGAAGCTGAAAGCGGATCAATGTACTGAACTATTCGTCCTTCCAGACCGTCATGTTTGACCTCGATCGACGCCAGACTACAGATCTTCACCCCACAGTTTCCGACGCCGATGGAATGAGAGGAAAACTCTGCGGATGGCGAAGGCTATATGGCGCGCAGGCTATCATGAGCTCGCTGTCGCCACCGGCTTTGGATGGGACACCCAATTTCACCTGTCGATCTCCGCGCGCTGACCATCGGTATGGTCGTAGGCGAAGGTCCGGTCCGTCATTTCCCGATGAACCACACCAAGACCGGACGTGCCAGCATAGTCCCCCGGCCGGCTCTCGCTTACGCTGCTGTAAGCCTACCTGGAAAAGCAACCTCCGAGGTTGGTGCGATCCTGCGCAACCGATAGGGCGCACCATATTCGCGCTTCGCCATGCCTGATTACTTCGCGGCGGTGCGCGAGCTTTGCTTCCCTAACGACTAGCGCACTCTGGCAGACATGCGTCGGTCTGGCGCGATCGAGTTGCAGGCCGGCGGTGCCGAACCAGCGATGATTAGGCCAAGATGGCGAATTCGATTGGCTCCGCCAACGCCATTCATCGCACCTATCAGCCCGCAGACCTCACCACCGTCCGGCAGACCGACGAAGCGAGGCGAACCGACCGGCGCAGGATACGCGAAACACGGGAAAAATGAGTTCCAGCCTTCTCTGTTGGCTCACCCATTCGCGATGGCTCAAAACTTGGAACGATCGTTCATACCAAATCTTTGCCATCGCGTAAGACTGACAGGCATCGCGCTCGCTTCCGTTGCCGACGGGACCTGCTACATTGACAGTCGGATTGGGGATGAGCGATGCGTGTTTGGTTACTGATTTCAATTGTCCTGCTGGTATCGTCGGCGCAAGCTCAGCAGGCCACCAACAAACTCCCAAAGGACGAAGTTCAAGGTCGAACGTTGCTGGCCTTCTTTTCGAGTTGTTCCAACATTCGCGGCAACATCGAAATGTCTTGAAAAATCAAGCACGACGCCATCTCTCTGCTGACCCGCTCCGGGATGAAAGAGTCGAGGGTCCGCAAGATGACCACGGATGCCCTCGATCCTGACAACTGGATTGATCTAGGTGAAAGCCCGGTCCTTTGCGACAACGTCTACGCCAAATACCAGGCCAATGGAGGTCTAGATTAGGTCGCGCACCATGCGGGCAGTTCCCGCGCCAGCTCCGCATTTGACTTCCGGCGACCAATGGCCGACAAGCCGCTCATGACCCCTGTGGCCAATGCTCGATATACGATCTGCAAAGGCGGCCTTCAAATAGGCTGATCGCCTGGTGCTCCTACCTGCGATGGCAAGAGCGGCACCAGGATCGAACTTCTATTCACCGAATTGATTTCCAACGACCACCAAGTGGCACGCAGCGGTTTGTCTGCGCGGCGGCTGCTTGGCTCGGCGCATAACTGTGGATTGAACCCATGTCCTTCAAGTACAGTTTCACCTTCCCCATCAGTGGCCCGAACAAGTTGCCTCGTTTCAAACGATGGGCCGCTGAACATGCACCCGATGTGGAAGTAAGCCTTCCGCCGCAAGTCCCTGTAAAGAGCGAGGCCATGACCATTCGCCTGAAGTCCGTGGAAGACCGGCAGACACTTTTGACAAAACTGGCCGCTGCCACACTTTAGCGCCTAGAGGCGGTGGTGGGATATTCTCACCACCGTCAACCAAGCTGACAATGCTTGGTGAGTTAGCCAGCACAGGATGCGAAATTAGGGAGAAATGAGTTCCAACTTTCGCCGTTTGTTCACCCGTTCGCGGTGGATCAAAATTTGGAACAACCGTTGATACCAAAAAACTTCTGATGGCCTTCCAAGCCGATGGTCGCAGGTTCAAATCCTGCAAGGATCGCGAATAAATCAAAGGCTTGCAGCAAATTCCTGATGAAGGCTGAAACTCGAATTCACGTCGAGCGTTTCATTAAGACATAAACGTTCAGACGAACCCATCATTATTGTGGAGAAAATCTTTTTCCTGTCATGGCCTAGTGCCGCGGGCGTTCAACTTCGCTAGTTTTTCGGCGCTGTCTCGACCTAGCGGTTGAACAGTTGAAGGCTTGGCCGTTCCCGGCTCCCCAAGCTCGTTGGTCAATTCTTCAGACTCTCATCTTTGCCCCGCTTCGGCGGGGCTTTTTTGTCGCGGATCGCGGCAAATGCCTCCAAAGTCATACCGTCTCGAGACTCCGGCGCCTGTTCTTCGACAAAACCAGCTTTCGAAATCGTGAACGTGACATGCGATCACTCTGGCATATCCTGTTTTCTTGGGCACGTCAGGAAACGGAGGAAGCGATGTCACGGCTGACTGCAAAGGATTTTCCGCAGGAATTGCTGGAGCTCTATGATTATTACGCTCACGGCAAGATCACGAAGCGCGAATTTCTCGATCGCGCAGGGAAATTTGCCGTAGGAGGCGTCACCGCGGCAATGATTCTTGGTACGTTGAGCCCCGACTACGCGTTGGCGCAACAAGTCGAATTCACCGATCCTTACATCATCGCGGAGTACATCACTTTCGATTCACCCAAAGGCAACGGGAAGGTCCGCGCGTATTTGGTGAAACCTGCAGCCGCAAGCAGCCCCGTACCGGGTGTCGTCGTCGTGCACGAAAATAGAGGTCTTAATCCATACACCGAAGATGTTGCGCGCCGCGTTGCAAAGGCTGGCTTTGTTGCCCTTGCTCCCGACGGCCTGAGTTCAGTTGGCGGTTATCCGGGAAACGACGACAAAGGACGTGAACTACAACAACAGGTCGACCCTGAAAAACTGATGAATGATTTCTTCGCGGCTATTGAGTTCCTGATGAAGAGCAAATCGACCACCGGCAAAGTCGGCATCACCGGCTTCTGTTACGGCGGAGGCGTCGCCAATGCCGCAGCCGTGGCCTATCCCGAATTGGGTGCTGCCGTTCCATTCTACGGCCGCCAACCGAGATCCGAAGATGTGTCGCGCATCCATGCACCGCTTCTGATCCACTATGCGGAACTCGACACCCGCATCAATGAGGGGTGGCCGGCATACGAAACGGCACTCAAGGCGGCTGGCAAGGAATACGAAGCCTACATCTATCCCGGCGTGAACCACGGATTTCACAACGATTCAACGCCCCGCTACGACGAGGCAGCCGCCAAGCTTGCGTGGGATCGAACAATTGAGTGGTTCAAGCGTCATCTCGCATGATGTTCGCCCGGATTTATGTATTTCGAAGAAGGTAGCCACCAAGCATAGAAATGCGGCTTCGTTAAAGATCGAACTCGCGCTGGCCTTCGTCCATAGCGCTAATGGCTTCCGCTGCAAGGGCGCGGGTGATGCGGCTTTGTTGTTCCAGCGCCACGCGATCAAGTCTGTCAACAACACGCATTGCAGTTGCAAGCGAGCGCTCTATGCGGCGGACTAGATACTGCACGACATGCGGCTCCACCTCGACCTGGCGATCTGCAAAGAGCTTGCTGATGACGCCCGTCAGGAGCGGGTCATCCGGCTCGTGTATCTCGACTGTTGCTGCAGCTTTCAGCCGCGAAACGAGGTCTGGTAGGCTCACGCTCCAGGCAGACGGAAACCGGCGCGCAGTCAACAGGAGATGCGAACCAGCGGCCCGCACCTCGTTTATGAGATGGAACATGCCATTCTCATCCATCGAAACGCTGTCGGCGTTATCGATCAGTGCCGGTCGACCATCAAGCTTCGAGATAGAGTCACCGATGCACGTCGCATCGATCGGCATCGCGTTTGCCACACCTCGCCAGATTTCCGCCAGATGCGTCTTTCCGGAACCGGCAGGCCCAGCGAGGACAACTACGGCCGAAGGCCAGTCCGGCCAGCAATCAACCAGCGCAACCGCTTGCTCGTTTGAGGGAGAGACCACGAGGTCGTCGCGCGAATAGCCAGTCCCATGGCCGAGATCGAGCGGCAACTGACGGGGTTTCTCCAAAGAGGTAGCCATGCCGCCTCAGGCGTTCACGTCGGGTGTTCGGCGGCTGCGGGCCGGCTTCGGGGCAGCAGGGTCCACTCTGTGCCCCTTGTACAAGGGCGAGTCGAGGTAGCGGGAGATTACAAAGCGAACGATCACGGCGATGGCAGCAGAGGCTGGCACGGCGATCAGCAAACCAACGAAACCAAATAGCGCACCAAAGGCAAACAGCGAAAACATCAGCCACACTGGATGCAGGCCGACGCTTTTGCCGACCAATTTCGGTTGCAGGATATTACCTTCGATGAATTGGCCGACGAAGAAGACACCAACCACGGCAACGATCATCAGCCAGTCCGGCCAGAATTGGACAAACGCCACGCCAACGGCAAGCACCAGACCGGTCAGCGACCCAACGTAGGGGATGAAGCTGATGAGACCGGCAAAAAGGCCGATCAGAATGCCAAAATTCAGACCCGTAATTGTCAGGCCGACGGCATAGATCGCTCCTAGAACCAGACACAGTGTGCCTTGGCCGCGCACGAATCCGGCAGTCGCCGTGTTGATATCGGCGAAGATTGCGCGAACCGTTTCAACATGGTCGCGGGGCACCCAACTATCGACCTTCGCGACCATCCGGTCCCAGTCAAGCAACATGTAGAACGCGACCACTGGCGTGACGACAAACAAGCTGACGACAGATACGAGTGCTACGCCGGAACTCCAGATCGATTGGAATACCGTGGTCAGCAGTCCGAACCCAGATGTCAGCAATGAATTCAGCCCGTCCTTGAGGCCGGCCGCATCAACGCCGAACCGCCGCTCCAGCCATTGCGGATCGAAGCTGGTGACCAGCGACTGCAGTCGCGTCATGTATTCCGGCAGCTTGCCGGCGAAATCCGCCATTTGCGACGCCAGTATCGGGATAAGCAGGACCAGCGCGAGGACCAGTACGACAATGAAGGCGAACAGAATGACGACCGTTGCCATGACACGCGTCAGGCCAAGCCTCTGAAGCCTGTCAGCTACAGGGTCGAGGAAGTAAGCAAGCACCATACCGGCGACGAACGGCAACAGGATGCTGCTGAAAACATAAAGAAAAATGGCAAGTACGATTGCGGCCACGAGCCAGAAGCGCAATTGCCGCCGGAACGCGGCCGACGCGGCGGCTTCGGCAGCCCCATTGTCAGTTGTCTGATGTACTGCTTTTGCCATAGCCGCTCATGTGCCTCAGCCAAGCCACGAGATAGGCCGCGGCGGAAGCCACGGTCAAGAGGCCGGACAGGAATATAAGGGACGTACGAAGCGGTCCAAAAATCATTGAAAACGTCAATTCCGCCAGAACGACCGCTGCCAGTACAATCTGAATCGCAGTGTTCGCCTTTGAAACCATCAATGGTTTCATTTCGACCGGATTGCCGATTACCGTGGACAAAAGTACCGCACAGATAATCAGCCCATCACGCGTCACCGCGGCAATGACCAGCCAGAGTGGCAACTCACCGATGAAACCAAGCACGACAAAGACGCTTACAAGCAGGATCTTGTCGGCCATCGGATCAAGGTAGGCCCCAAGCTCCGAGCGCTGGTTGAACTGCCGTGCAATGAAGCCGTCGACGCCGTCCGAAACGCCGGCAACAACGAAGCCTGCAAAAGCCCAGTCCCAGCGTTCCAGCAGCATTGCCCATACGACTGCCGGAACGAGCAGGAAGCGCAGGATCGTGATCAGGTTCGGGATCGTCAAGTCGCTCTCATCGGTTCATCACGACGATAGATGGTCGAGGTGTTGCTGAACTGCAAGACGGGTAAGCACTTGGACCAACCACTCAACCTTTTCCCATGCTGGTGATAGTGTGAAAGCCCACTTGCCTTGCAGGACGAACCCGTTCATGCGATGAGCCCGCATTGTTAAGGGAAAAGCGATGGCCGAGCACAAAACTGGGCTGACCTACGCCGAGGCAGGCGTCGATATCGACGCCGGCAATCTCATGGTCGAAAAGATCAAGCCGCTCGTGCGCGCCACGCGCCGCCCGGGCGCGGATGGCGAGATCGGCGGTTTTGGCGGCCTGTTCGACCTCAAGGCTGCAGGCTTCTCCGATCCGGTCCTGGTCGCGGCCAACGACGGCGTTGGCACCAAGCTCAAGATTGCCATCGACGCCGGCAAGCACGACACGATTGGCATCGATCTCGTCGCCATGTGCGTCAACGATCTCGTCGTCCAGGGCGCGGAGCCTCTGTTCTTCCTCGACTATTTTGCCACTGGCAAGCTCGATCCCGAACAGGGTGCGGCAATTGTCGGCGGCATCGCACGCGGCTGCCGGCAGGCGGGATGCGCTCTCATCGGTGGCGAAACCGCCGAGATGCCGGGCATGTATCATGGCAACGACTACGACCTCGCCGGATTCGCCGTCGGCGCCGCCGAGCGCGACCAGCTTCTTCCGACAGACGATATCATCGAGGGTGACCTGCTGCTCGGTCTCGCCTCGTCCGGGGTCCACTCCAACGGTTTCTCCCTCGTGCGCAGGATCGTGGAGAAAAGCGGCCTGTCATGGTCCGACAAAGCACCGTTTGCACACGGCGAGACGCTAGGCGAAGCGTTGCTGGAGCCCACCCGCATATATGTAAAGTCGATCCTGAAAGCGATCCGCGGCACACACGGCATCAAGGCGCTCGCCCATATCACCGGCGGCGGCTTTCCCGACAATATCCCGCGCGTTCTGCCGAAAGATTTCTCGGCCGAACTCGATCTGGACGCAATTGACGTGCCGCCGGTCTTCACATGGCTGGCAAAGACCGGCGGTGTCGCGCCGGACGAAATGATGCGGACCTTCAACTGCGGCATCGGAATGGTGATCGTGGTTGCTTCCGGCCAAGCGGCGCAAGTCGCTGCCGTGCTGCAAGAGGCGGGAGAAACGGTGACCTCGATCGGACGCATCGTGCCGCGCCGTGACACCGGCGTAATATATCGCGGATCCCTTGACCTATGAGCCTGCTGCGCAAACGCACCGTTGTTCTGATCTCCGGACGTGGCTCCAACATGGCTGCGCTGATCGAAGCCGCTTCCGACCCGGCCTATCCAGCCGAGATCGTCGGCGTGATCTCCGACAAGCCTGATGTGGCCGGTCTTGGTATCGCGGCTTCGCGTGGCATTCCCACACGCACGATCACGCGCGCCGAACACGCTAGCAAGGAGGCGCATGACGGCGCTATCGACGAGGCTTTGTCCTCGTTCGGAGCAGAGATCGTTGCACTTGCGGGATACATGCGGCTGTTGACGACCCCGTTTGTGGAGAAATGGGCTGGCCGGATGATCAACATCCACCCTGCCCTTTTGCCCGCGTTCAAGGGATTGGACACCCATAGCCGCGCGTTGGATGCGGGGATGCGCATACATGGCTGCACGGTGCACTTCGTGACGCCCGACATGGACGACGGGCCGATCATTGCACAGGCGGCGGTTCCAGTGCTTACTGGCGACGATGAGACATCGCTTGCGGCTCGTGTGTTGAAGGCTGAGCATGGCCTCTATGCACTCGCGCTGAAGCTGGTGGCGGAAGGCAAGGTCAGCATGGTCGACGGAAAGTCCGTATTTTCGGCCACCAGCAGAATGGTCGAGAATGGCGACCAGGCCATCATGTCGCCTGCGGCACTGCGCGACGATGTCGATCTTGAAGCATTGGCTCGTTTCACTCCCTGAGCGGTCACCAGATGAGGCAATTGTTCCTGCTCCGCCACGGCAAGTCGAGTTGGGACAATCCGGCGCTCCCTGACTTCTCGCGGCCACTGGCCATGCGCGGGAGGAAGGCCGCGCGACGCATCGGCAAGGAAATGGCGAGCCGGGGCTGGGTGCCGGACCTGGCGATCGTCTCGGCGGCGATACGCACCCGCCAGACCTGGGAATGCGTCGTTTCGCAATGGCCGAAGAATTCTTGCGTTTTCGAGTTCTCCGATTCAATTTACGAGGCGCAGCCTGAGCGGATACTGGCCGAGATCCGCAAGACCGGAAGCGCTACCCAGTCGCTTCTGGTGATCGGCCACAACCCCGGACTGGAGATGCTGGCCATGCAACTGGCGTCGGCAACTTCGGAAGCGACGGCGCTGCGGACGATGTCGCGAAAATTTCCGACCGCGGCGCTGGCTCGTTTCCAGACGGCGGAGAGGTGGGCAAACCTGAACGCCGGCTCAGCCGAACTGACGCATTTCCTGCGCCCCAAGGATTTCGAGTGATCTTGCCTGTGCGCTAGGCCGCCGCCCTCACCCATACCTTGTTGTCATGAACCGGCGCGCCGCCATAGGGAGCTGGCGCATCCGACCCGGTGAGCACGTTGATGCCCTCGCCGCGTTCATGCGCGCCGTTCGGCCAGATGCCTTCGGCGATGACGACGCCCCGCCTGACGCCGTCGAACAGCTTGGCGTGAAGGACGACTTCGCCGCGCCTGTTGCCGATCTCGACGCGATCGCCGTCCGACAGACCGAACAGTGCGGCGTCCTCGGAGTGGATGAGCAGTTGCGGCCGCCCCTCCTTGGCCTTCGACACCGGCGTTTCGGTGAAGCTCGAATTTAGGAAGTTGCGCGCCGGCGAGGTGGCCAGCCGAAACGGATGCTCCTCGTCCGCGACCTCGATCAGATCGACATGGTCGGGAAATTCAGGCAGGCGCTCATGCGGACCGAACACGCCCATTGAACGTGGCGGCCTGTTGGGAGCGGACTGCCCCGTCCAATTCGGCTTGAACCGAAACTTCTTGTCCGCGTGGCCGAAGCCGTTGAGGAAATGCGCATCCTCGAAGGCCGGTTGCAGATCGGTCCACTTCTCTTCCCGAAAGGTGGCGAAAGTGCCCAATCCCCGCTTGGAAAGGATAACGTCGATATGCTCGCGCTCGGTCATACCGAAGCCGGGCCGGTCCGCAACGCCGAGGCGCTTGGCCAATTCCTCGATGACGAAGTGATTGGTGCGTGGGCCGGGCGGCGGATCGACAAGCTTGGGACCAAGCGTGAGGTGCTGGTTGCCGCCGCCCTTGTAGATGTCGTCATGCTCGAGGAACATGGTGGCGGGCAGGACGACATCGGCAAGCTGGGCCGTGTCGGTCATGAACTGCTCATGCACGCACATGAAAAGGTCGTCGCGCAGCATGCCTCGCCTGACCAGCCGCTGCTCCGGCGCGACATTGGCCGGATTGGTGTTCTGGATCAGCATGGCCGTGACCGGGGGCCCGCCATAGAGCGCGTCGGCGGCACCGGTCAGAACCGGGCCGATGCGCGAATGGTCGAGGTGGCGGATGCCGGGGTCGCGCATGCGCGTTCCTTCCAGCAATTCCGTGTTGAGCTTGTAGATGCCGGAATTGGCGTGGAACGCACCACCGCCCTCATACTTCCAACAACCTGTAACGGCGGCGATGCAGGATGCGGCGTGCATGTTGACCGAGCCGTTGCGCTGCCGCGAAAACCCGTAGCCGAGGCGGAAAAAGGTGCGCTTGGTCGTGCCGACCAGCCGTGCGAAGGAGACGATCTCCTCAACCGACAGACCGGTAATCGCCGATGCCCATTCCGGCGTGCGGGTGGCAAGATGCGCCTCGAGCCCCTTGGGGTCGTCGGTGTATTGCTCCAGATATGGCCGGTCGGCCATGCCTTCCCTGAACAGGACATGCATGACCGCGCAGGCAAGCGCGGCATCGGTGCCGGGCTTGACGATGAGGCCGACATCGGCCTGCTTCATGGTCGCGTTTTCGTAGACGTCGATGACCACGATCTTCGCGCCGCGTTCCTTGCGGGCCTTGATGGCGTGGGTCATCACGTTGACCTGCGTGACCACGGCGTTGGTGCCCCAGATGACGACGCAATCGGATTTGGCCATTTCACGCGGGTCGGGACCACGCAATGCGCCGGCACCCATCATCCAGCCGGTCCACGCCAGATTGGTGCAGATGGAACCGAAGAAACCGGAATACTTCTTGGCATGACGAAGCCGGTCGATCCCGTCACGCTGCACCAACCCCATGGTGCCGGCATAGAAATAGGGCCACACCGTTTCCGAGCCGTGCTTTGCTTCCGCCGCGTCGAACTTCTCGGCGACGAGGTCGAGAGCTGCTTCCCAGCTTGCTTCCTTCCAGCTTCCGTCGCCCTTGGCACCAGCGCGCACCAGCGGCTTCAAAAGACGGTCGGGATGATGGATGCGGTCGGCATAGCGCGCCACCTTGGCGCAGACGACGCCAGCGGTGTAGCTGTTGTCCTTCGATCCATGAATGCGCCCGATACGGTCAGGGCCAAGCAATTCAACGTCGAGTGCGCAAGTGGACGGACAGTCATGCGGGCAGGCCGAATGGCCCAACCGAAGTTTGATATGCTGGTTCATGCGCCACCGTATAGCGCCGTTCGGGGCAGCCTTGTAGGGGCAATAAGTTCAAGGCCTTGATCCTAAGCCCCCGCCGCGTGCTGCTGGAAGCCTTCGATTTCGCCACGCAGGAGATCGTGGAATGCCATCATTCCTGCGAACAGCAAGGCCTGCCGGCTGTCCATCTCGGCCGGGCAGAACCCACCTTGCGCATAGGCCTGGCAGCAACCGCCGGAACGGCATTCGCGACGCAGGCAGGTTTCGTGCTGGTCGAAAATGTCGGCGACCAGCTTGCGCGCCATGAAGGCGATGGCGCAGCGATAGGCGCTGTCGCGGGGTTGCCGCGCGGCTTTACTGGGAGCGACCATAGGTTTCTTGTTTCTCGATTTGCTGCCCATCGCGTTTCCTCTGGATACGGTTGCTTGTTCCCGCGACGCAAAACGCCCGGGTGGATGAAAGTCGGGAGGACGGGCGGCCGTTCGGTCGCTCGTTTAGTAAGTTAGTGCGGCCTTGCGGCCGCCCGTCCGGTGGCTTCCCTCAACCGATGCACCGGCCATGCCGCAGCTCCAGCCTCGATGGCCGACAACTGCGGGCAACACTGCGCCCGGTTCGAGGGCCGAACTTAGGGGTTCATCACCCAGCCGCCTACCGACGACGACCAGCCCGGCACCGCCGCCCTCTCCTGATCCCCGGTCCGGACCAGGTCTCCCGCGTAGGCGGTGAGCAGATTATGGGAGAGGTGCGAAGGGCGTGGATAAGTGAGGTGAAAGATTTTTACGGAAGTGAGTGGGAACAAGGGGTTGGACGAGGTGCGTGGATGGATTGATCCACAGTTCTGGGTCGCCGACGCACTGCCGCAATGTCACGGAATGGATCCCGGACATTCCTTTCTCGCTTCGCTCGAAAGCGAATTCCGGGATGACGAAGCGGAGAGGGTGTACCCCAACGCGCTTTTGGATCACGTCTGACTAGCCGGTCTTGCCCCCAATGAGACGAGACTTACACACCACGTCATCCCGGAAGCGAGGCGAACGAAGTGAAGACGATGCTGTCCGGGATCCATTCCGTGACATCGGACTAGAACCACAAATGGGTCGATCAACTTATCCAAGAGCTGCCGCAGGCCTACTCGGCGATGCCTTCTTCGTATTCAGCAGACATTTCCAGCCACTTTTCCTCATGGCGGCCAAGCTGGCCGGTGAGGTCTGACCGTTCCTTGGCAAGCCGTGTCGCGCCAACCGGGTCTTTCTCGTAAAGCGCCGGATCGGCAAGCTGGTCCTCTATCGCATCGACGCGCTTGCGCAGGCGGTCCATCAGCGCCTCGGTGGCGCGGATTTCCTTGGCCAGCGGCTCGAACGCGGCGCGGCGGGCGGCAGCTTCGCGACGCCTGTCGGCCTTGGACGCCTTTTCGGCTTCGCGCCGTTCGCGGCTGTTGGCGGAAACGCCGGTGACCAGCGTCTTGTAGTCGTCAAGATCGCCGTCATAGGGATTGACGGTGCCTTCCTTGACCAGCCAGAGGCGGTCGACGGTCGCTTCCAGCAAGTGACGGTCGTGCGAGATGACGATGACCGCGCCCGGAAACTCGTTCAGCGCATGGACCAGCGCCTCACGCGAATCAATGTCGAGGTGGTTGGTCGGCTCGTCGAGGATGAACAGGTTTGGCCCGTCGAAGGCGGCAAGGCCCATGAGAAGCCGCGCCTTTTCGCCGCCGGACAGGTCCTTCGCCACCGTGTTCATCTTTTCGGTGGCGAGGCCGAATTGGGCGACACGCGCCCTCACCTTCGATTCCGGCGCTTCCGGCATCAGCCGGCGCACATGCTCGTAGGCATTCTCATCCGGACGTAGATCGTCCAACTGATGCTGGGCAAAGATCGCGACCTTGAGGCCGGGTGCAACGGTCACGGTGCCGGCTTCAGCCTTCAGGCGGCCCGAAAGCAGCTTGGCGAAAGTGGACTTGCCGTTGCCGTTGGCACCAAGCAGGGCGATGCGGTCATCGGCATCGATGCGCAGCGTCATCTTCTTCAAAATCGGCGTACCCGGCTGGTAGCCGACATTGACGCCAGACAGCGCGACGATGGGCGACGCAACCGTCTTGACCGGTTCGGGGAACGAGAACGGGCGCACGCTGTCATCGACCAGCGCCGCAATCGGCTTCATCTTTTCCAGCGCCTTGATGCGCGACTGCGCCTGACGCGCCTTCGAAGCCTTGGCGCGGAAACGGTCGACGAAGGATTGCAGGTGCTTGCGGGCGGCTTCCTGTTTGACGCGGCCCTTTTCCTGAAGCTCGCGCTGCTCGGTCCACTGCCGTTCGAACTGGTCGTAGCCGCCGCGCCAGAAGGTGAGCTTCTTCTGGTCGAGATGGACGATGGAGTTGACGGCGCGGTTCAACAGGTCGCGGTCGTGCGAGATGAGCAGAACCGTGTGCGGATATTTCGCGACATAGTTCTCAAGCCACAGCGTGCCTTCGAGATCGAGATAGTTGGTCGGCTCGTCGAGCAGCAGGAGATCGGGCTCGGAAAACAGCACCGCCGCAAGTGCGACGCGCATGCGCCAGCCGCCGGAGAACGACGAAGCCGGACGCCGCTGGGCCTCATCGTCAAAGCCGAGGCCGGCGAGGATTGTGGCGGCGCGCGACTCCGCCGAATGCGCATCGATGTCGGCCAGACGGATATGGATCTCGGCGATGCGATTGGGATCGGTCGCTGTCTTTTCTTCTTCCAGAAGTGCTGCGCGCTCCTTGTCGGCCTTCAGCACGATCTCGATCAGCGGTTCTTCAGTGCCGGGTGCTTCCTGCGCGACCTGGCCGATGCGGGTGTTGCGCGGCAGGTCGATGGAGCCGGTCTCGGACGGGAAGTCGCCGGTGATGGCCTTGAACAGGGTTGTCTTGCCGGTGCCGTTGCGGCCGACGAGCCCCGCCTTCGCGCCGGCCGGCAGGGCCAGCGAGGCGTGGTCGAGAAGCAGGCGCCCGGCAATACGCAGCGAAAGATCGTTGATGGTCAGCATGGCCGCGCTTTTGGCCGAGCCTGAGCCGAAGTGCAAGCCCTGCCGGCATCAAAGCCTTTCGAGGCGGCGGATCAGGCGAACGCCCTGCCCTCTTCCGTGCGCTGGAAATAGATGAGGTCGAGCGACACCGAGGGGCGGCCAAGCACGGTCAGGATCATGTGCGCCTGCCCGCGATGATGGGTCTGGTGGTTGAACAGATGGCCGAGCGCCGGCGAAAGGCGCTGCGAGATGGTGCGCATGTCGGTGACGGTCATGTAGGAAAAGCGACCGGCCAGCGCCTTGTCCGACAGACCACCTACCCAATCGACGATGCGCTTGTCTTCCGTCTCGCGCGCGGCGCGCAGCGCCGGGAGCGCCTTGTGGATGATCGTGTCCAGCTTGGCAGGGGCATCGCCCTCACCGGTGAAGCGCTTCATCCAGATGCGGTCGGCAACGAGGATATGGTTGAGAGTGCCCATGAGCGAGCCGAAGAAAGCGCCGGTGTCGCGGCTGAACTCGTCTTCGCTGAGATCGGCGGCAGCATCATAGATGCGGCTGTTGGCCCACTGGTTGTAGGCCGCAAACATCATGAAGTGTCGTTTCATCTATCTTCCCGCCGCATATGCCCGCCGCGATGACGGTATCCAGCAACCCGTAGGCATCGCGGCTCCCCTTGGCAAGGGTGCGGGCGGCCTGTATAGAGCCGCCACCAATCAATCCAAAATCACAAGGACGACCAAATGGCGCTCGAACGCACCTTTTCGATGATCAAGCCGGATGCTACCCGGCGCAACCTGACCGGCGCCATCACCAAGATGCTGGAAGATGCCGGCCTGCGCGTCGTCGCATCGCGTCGCGTGTGGATGAGCCGCCGCGAGGCCGAAGGCTTCTACGCCGTGCACAAGGATCGCCCCTTCTTCGGCGAACTGGTGGAGTTCATGTCGTCTGCCCCGACCATCGTCCAGGTTCTGGAAGGCGAGAACGCCATTGCCAAGAACCGCGAAGTGATGGGCGCGACCAACCCGGCGCAGGCCGCGGAAGGCACCATCCGCAAGGTTCACGCGCTGTCGATCGGCGAAAACTCGGTGCACGGCTCGGATGCGCCCGAAACCGCCGCACAGGAAATCCGCTACTGGTTCTCCGACACCGAAGTCGTCGGCTGAATTTTTAAAAAGTCGCTAAATGCAAAAAACCCCCGGTCTCGACCGGGGGTTTTTCTTTGTCCTGGCAAAAGTGCCGGGCCTTACTCGGCAGCTTCCTTGATCTGGTTGCTGGACGCGCCGTGCAGCCTCTCGGCGATTTCGGCCACGCGCTTGCCCTGGAAGTGCGCGCCTTCGAGCTCCTGCGCCGAAGGCTGGCGCGAGCCGTCACCGTCACTGGTGGTGGTCATGCCGTAAGGCGCGCCGCCGCGCACAACGTCGTTGCCCATCTGGCCCTGGTAGGCATAGGACAGCGGCACGATGACCATGCCGTGGTGCTGGAGCGCGGCCTGCGTGGTGAGGAGCGCGAGCTCGGCGCCGCCGTGCTGGGTGGCGGTCGAAACCATGACCGAGCCGACCTTGTTGAGCAGCGCGCCGCGTGCCCAAAGCGGGCCGGTCTGGTCGAGGAAGTTCTTCATCTGGGCAGCGACCGCGCCGTAGCGGGTGGCCGAGCCGATGATGATGGCGTCGTAGTTCTCGAGTTCGGCAGGGGTAGCGATTTCCGCTTCCTGGTCGAGCTTGTAGTAGGCGGCCTTGGCGACATCCAGCGGCACCAGTTCGGGAACGCGCTTGATGGTCACGTCCGCACCGGCTTCGCGAGCGCCCTCGGCAGCGGCCTTGGCCATCTGCTCCATGTGGCCCCAGCTCGAATAATAAAGAACAAGTACCTTAGCCATTTCGATCTCCAAAGAATTCCGCGTTTCGGGCCATGCCCGTCATCGCTTATCTAGGCGAATGGCTGTTCATCGAAAGATACCCAGATGCAGACAGATCGTTCACTAATATAATATCTTTGCGATCAGCCGGGGCTCGCGCTATGTGACAGGCGTCCCGCCTTCTGCCCGGAGCCCGCCATGTCAGAAATCGTTACCGCCGCGATGCTGGTCATCGGCGATGAAATCCTCTCGGGCCGCACCAAGGACAAGAACATCGGCCACCTCGCCGACATCATGACGGCGGTCGGCATCGACCTGAAGGAAGTGCGCATCGTTCCAGACGAGGAAGACGAGATCGTCGCGGCGGTGAATGCCGTGCGCGCCCGCTACACCTATGTCTTCACCACGGGCGGGATCGGCCCGACGCATGACGACATCACCGCCGATTCAATCTCCAAGGCGTTCGGCGTGCCGTGCGAATACGACGCCAAGGCCTATGCGATGATGGAGGACAACTACCAGAAGCGCGGCGTCGAGTTCACCGAGGCACGCAAGCGCATGGCGCGCATGCCGCGCGGCGCGAGCCACATCGACAATCCCGTTTCGATGGCGCCCGGTTTCCGCATCGGTAACGTGCATGTGATGGCTGGCGTGCCGGCGATTTTCCAGGCGATGCTCGACAATGTTATGCCGACGCTGAAGACCGGGACGAAAATGCTGTCGGCAACGGTGCAGTGCCCGCATGGCGAGGGTCTGATCGGCGGGCCGCTGGGCGATATCCAGAAGCGGCATCCCGAGACCATCATCGGGTCTTATCCGAAATTCGGCGAAGGCAAGTTCTGGACTGAGCTGGTCGTGCGCGCGCGTTCGCAAGAAGCACTGGACGCGGCGCGCGTGGAGGTCGAAAATATGGTCGCAGGTTTTTCCAAGGCCGGCTGACGGCAGCCTGCGAGCTGGAACCTGGCTCGCGCTTGCCGCGTTTCCTGTCAGCCGTGTCGGCAACGACGCCAAGAGGAGGCCCGGACATGCGTTTCAAGACAATCGTCGCCGTTCTTCAAAGCGAACACGACGCGGAGCGCGTGCTTGATTGCGCCATTCCGCTGGCAAGCCGCTTCCAGGGACATCTGGTCGGCATCCATGCCGAAGCGATGCCCGTTCCCTATACGTCGGCAACCGGATTTCCCGATACGGAGTTCATCCAGGTATCGGCCGAGATGAACCGGGAGCGCACCCGCAAGCTGCACGACGCTTTCATCAAGCGCACCGAAGAGGCGGAGCTTTCTTACGAATGGCGCAGCCTCGAAAGCTTTTCCGGCGACAGCGCGCTGACCGGCATCGCAAGCGTCCGCTCGGCGGACCTGGTGATTGCCGCCCAGCGCGACATCGACGGCGACGAGGGCGCCGATGTCGACACGCTTGTCTATGAAGCCGGACGCCCGGTTCTGGTGGTGCCGCATTCCGGCGCGCTCGTAACCAGCTTCAAGCACATCTTGCTGGCATGGAACGGCTCGAAGGAGGCGGCGCGCGCTGCGTTCGATGCCATCCCGTTCATGGCCGAAGCCGAGAGAACGGACGTGCTGGTGATCGACCCACCCGACGTGCCCGAACATGACGCCCATGCGGCGGGCGCGGAAATAGCGGCGGCGTTGTCGCGGCACGATGTTTCCGTTCGCGTCTCGATCCAGAAATCCAACGGTACAGCCGTCGAGGAGATCATACAGGAGCGTCTGGCAGCGAGCGGAGCAGACTTGCTCGTGCTCGGCGCATACAGCCATTCATGGCTGCGCGAGCTGCTTTTCGGCGGCGTAACGCGCAGCGTATTGCGCTCGATCCCGGTGGCGGCGTTCCTGTCACGCTGACTGACGCCTCTCAATCCTTTTGCGACCTTGCCAAGCCTATCGATTTCCGGCTAATTCCGCCCGCATCCCAATGAACTGCGCGCCGAGGCGCGCTGCGGAGTGCGCCATCAATGTCCCTGCCCGAAAAAGCCTTCCCGGTCTCCTGGGATCAGTTCCACCGAGACGCGCGCGCGCTTGCCTGGCGGCTGTCCGGGGTGAACGCGCAGTGGAAGGCGATCGTCTGCATCACGCGCGGCGGCCTGGTGCCGGCGGCAATCATTTCGCGCGAACTTGGTATCCGCATCATCGAGACGGTGTGCGTCGCCTCCTACCACGACTACACCTCGCAGGGGCAATTGCAGGTCTTGAAGGAGGTCAGCCCGCCGCTGCTTGAGAACGATGGCGAGAACATCCTCATCATCGACGATCTGACCGATACCGGCAAAACAGCAGGCGTGGTGCGCGCAATGCTGCCCAAGGCGCATTTCGCGACCGTCTACGCCAAGCCGAAAGGCCGGCCGCTTGTCGATACCTTCGTGACCGAGGTGAGCCAGGACACCTGGATCTATTTCCCATGGGATATGGGCTTCACCTACCAGAAGCCGATAGCGGACGATCACGCCGGTTAGAGCATTCCCAGCCAACCCTGGAACGCTCTAATCCGAACTTCACCGCGCAACAATCGCGCATACTTCGAAAGGCGGCGAAGGCCGCCTTTTTGCTGTTGCGTGGCGGGCTTTTCCAGAAGCCACAAAATTTTTACTTTTATTACACGCAATTAGCCGTAGTCTTTATGAGACGGCAAACGATTCCTGAGCTTTTGGCGCTGTTTTCGCATGTTGATGGGGCCTCAAACACACGAACATCTGGCTGAACGAGTCCGCAAGCTCTTCGGCACCGTTCCCTTGCGGTTGCAGGTTGCCGCGCTGCCGTGGCGCGAGCAGGACGGTACCCTCGAAATCATGCTCATCACCAGCCGCGACACCGGCCGCTGGGTTCTGCCGAAGGGTTGGCCCGAGGCGCGCGAACCGCTGTGCAATGCTGCCGCGCGCGAGGCCGGAGAAGAGGCCGGGTTGACCGGCAGTATCTCGCCTATGGAAGCCGGCCGCTATTTCTACGCAAAAGCCCTGCCGTCCGGCGAGGAAGTGCCGTGCGAGGTGCTGGTGTTCCCGCTCAAGGTCGGCAGTGTCGCCGAGCGCTGGAAGGAAAAGCGGGCCCGCACGCGCCGCTGGGTCGCCTGCGCGGAAGCCGAACGCATGGTGGCGGAACCCGATCTTTCCCAGATCATCGCGTATTTCTGCGCGAACCGGGCCCAGTTCGCCGCCTAGCGCTTTTACGGCTCCATTACGGCTGGGTAGTCTGGCAAGCTTCGGCGAGTTGACCGACCACCTCGCCAATGCCTTCAAGATCGAAGTCGGCTTCACCGCGCCCGGACAACAGGCCAAACCGCCACGACAAGGCAAGCCTGTCCGCAGGAACGAGGCGGCCCACCGCCTGCGGGCCGCTTTTGATAAGCACCTTGCCACGGCGCGAAATCACCCAGCGCTCATCAATCGCCTGACTGTCGCCAATGGCAACGGATACGGTGACCGTCGAACCGGACGCCGTATCGTTGAGGCGCAGCCACTCGCTCCATTGTGGGTCGCCGCCGGTGCGGCAGGCAATGGTCAGCACCGGGCTATAGCTCAATGTGCCGCTGTTGTTGGTCAGCTTGTTGACGGCAGCGAGCGAGGCCGTGACCAGCCCGTCATCCATGTTGGAAAACCGCCAGCGATCCTGGCCGGCTTGCGCATATGCGCCGCCACCGCCTGCAAGAAGCAAAACGGCGGCGAAGGTCCCCCACTTGACCACAGCCCTACCCAACCCAGCTCTCCCCAGCGAGATATCGCACTTCGCGATAGGTATGCCCCAGCTTCTATCAGAACAATATTGACGGCCTGACAACGAAAAAGGCCGCCCTGAGGCGGCCTTCTTAACGATTTGGAAATCCGATTACTCGGCGTCCTTGGCGGCTTTCTTCTTCGGAGCCGCCTTTTTCTTCGGCTCTTCGGCTTCGCCGGCAGCCTCGTCCTTGGCCTTCTTGGAAGCAGCCTTCTTGGCCGGCTTGGCCTTGGCGTCGTCCTCGTCGTCCTCGGCCATCAGCTCATCCTTGCTCACCTTCTTGTCGGTGACGGAAATCTGGCCAAGCAGGTGGTCAACCACCTTTTCCTCGAACATCGGCGCGCGGAGCGTGTTCAGCGCTTCCGGATTGCTGCGGTAGAATTCGAAAACTTCCTGCTGCTGGTTTGCCGGGAAGCGGCGCACCTGCTCGAACAGGCCGCGCTGCAACTCATCGTCGGAAACGACCACGCCGGCCTTCTCGCCGATCTCGGCCAGCACGAGGCCAAGGCGCACGCGACGCTCGGCAAGGCGCCTGTATTCGGCGGTGGCCTCTTCTTCCGTGGTCTCTTCGTCGGCAAAAGTGCGGCCGGCAGCCTGGAGATCGCGGTTGACCTGGTTCCAGATGTTGGTGAACTCGGCCTCGACGAGCTTCGAGGGAGATTCAAAGGTGTAGGACGAATCGAGCTGGTCGAGAAGCTGACGCTTGACCTTCTGGCGCGTCATCGAGCCGAACTGGCTCTCAATCTGGCCACGCACGATTTCCTTCAGGCGCTCAAGCGATTCAAGGCCGAGAGCCTTGGCGGTCTCGTCATTGACTTCGAGGTCGCCGGGCTTGGCCACTTCCTTGACGATGACGTCGAAGGTGGCTTCCTTGCCGGCCAGATGAGCGGCCTGGTAGTTCTCGGGGAACGTGACGACGACCTGCTTCTCGTCGCCAGCCTTGGAGCCGATGAGCTGGTCTTCGAAGCCGGGAATGAACTCCTTGGAGCCCAGCACCAGCGGTTGGTCGTTGCCTGCACCGCCGCCAAAAGCCTCGCCGTCGATCTTGCCGACATAGTCGATGGTGACGCGGTCGCCTTCGGCGGCCTTGCCGGTCTTGGGTTCGAAGGTGCGCGCCGATTCCGCGACCCGCTTGACCTGTTCATCGATCTCGGCTTCCGGCACGTCGTAAACGGGGCGCGTAACCTTGATGTCGGTGAAGTCCTTGATCTCGATCGCCGGGATGACTTCATAGTTGAGGCGGAATTCGAAATCCGCGCCGCCGGCGAGGATCTTTTCGGCTTCCTTCTCGTCTTCGGTCATGATGACTTCAGGCTGCATCGCTGCCTTTTCGCCACGGCCGGTGATGATGGTGCGCGACTCGTTCAGGATCTCGTTGACGACTTCGGCCATGAAGGACTTGCCGTAGACCTTGCGCAGGTGCTGGACCGGAACCTTGCCGGGGCGGAAGCCGTTGATGCGGACCTTGCCCCTGGCGTCTGACAACCGGGCAGCCAACTTGGCTTCCATGTCTGTTGCCGGCACGACGACCTTGATTTCGCGCTTGAGGCCGGAGTTGAGCGTTTCGGTGACCTGCATCATCAAACCTTTGTTTTCACCAATAAGGCTGCC
Source organism: Mesorhizobium sp. FG116 (assembly GCF_057809835.1). Lineage (NCBI taxonomy): Bacteria > Pseudomonadati > Pseudomonadota > Alphaproteobacteria > Hyphomicrobiales > Phyllobacteriaceae > Mesorhizobium > Mesorhizobium sp. FG116. The sequence continues at coordinate 231,317 of NZ_JBMDKS010000002.1, read as the reverse complement.
AACGGGCTTCTGCCGTTTACAGCCTGCCGGTATATTTGTGCCGGGGATGGCTACGGTGCGGGACTCGGACAAATTGACCGCAAGGCGGTCCAATCAGCCAAATACGCTCCAAAAATGTGAATAAGTCTTTGTTTTTCCTACTTCTTATCACATTCCACAGAAGCGGATCGTCGCGTCCCGTCACATTCGACCCGCCTTTTGTCACAGGCGAGCCCAATTTTCAACCATCTTCGCGCGCTATCGGCGGGCCATCTTGGCCTCGACATTGACAGAATGATGACTACATGGGATTTGCGCTTCGTCGTGCGGATGTGGCGGAATTGGTAGACGCCCTGGATTTAGGTTCCAGTGCCGAAAGGCGTGGGGGTTCGAGTCCCTTCATCCGCACCAATTTTCTGTCTCACGGCAGTTCGCTGCGCTCACACCTCCGACAGGGCGGCCTGACGGCCGACGGGCAGTCGCCCTTGCGAACCCTGCGGGTTCGGGGATGCTTCTCTCCAAGCGCGGCATCTCTGTCTCACGGCAGTTCGCTGCGCTCACGCCTCCGACGGGGCGGCCTGATGGCCGACGGGCAGTCGCCCTTGCGAACCCTGCAGGTTCGAGGATGCTTTTCTCCAAGCGCGGCATTTCTGTCTCACGGCAGTTCGCTGCGCTCACGCCTCCGACGGGGCGGCCTGACGGCCGACGGGCGGTCGCCCTTGCGAACCCTGTGGGTTCGGGGATGTTTCGCCTGATCGGCGCGAACTAGTATAGCGGCTCTTCGAACAGCATCTGGTCGCCGTCCATCAGGGCCTTGATCTGCGGCACGCCATCTTTAGAGACAGCAGCGCGGATGCCGAACGGCCTCACCCGCATGTCGCGTTCGATGGCAAGGCCCTCGCCTTCCGGCAGATAGAACCGCTCGATGCCATAGTCTGGCGCGATGGTGGTGTCGCCGCTCAACGTCCAGCCGGCGGCGATGTGGCCAATGATATCGACCTCGTCGGCACCGGCGGGAGATGTCGGCTTGGCCAGCCAGGCCGAGGCGGCGCGCCAATAGCCATCGGCGTCCTTCTTCAGCCGAACGGTGATCTGCCCTTCGTCATTGGTCTGCTTGCCCGCAGGAATGTCTGCGATGAGCTTCACCGGAATGCGGGAAATGTCATAGCTGAGATAGATATAGTCGCCGCGCAAGAGGTCGCGCGGATCGACCGGCTCGACCTTGAGCAGGACTTCCTGCCCGTCGCGCAGCACGGCGGCGCGGCCCGCAATCATCCAGCTCAGGAAGCCGATCTGTACCAGCGCAAGCGCCAGTGCGGAGAAGATGAGTGCTCTCCCGTTCTTCACGACGCGGCCTCCCCGTCCACAGGATGGGACATGCGCTTTTCAATGCGGATGATGGCAAAGGCGAGGACGCCGAGGACGAGTGCGGCGAGCAGGAAGAAGCCCGCCGTGCCCAGCATCGTTTCCATCGTCACCGCATAGATGAGGCAAAGCTCGAAGGCGAAACCGAGATAGGCCATCCACCTGAGACCCCGGCTTTGCCTGCCGGCCAAAACGATTGCCGCGGCGATGCCGGCCAAGGTGACGGCCGCGGCGATGGCGAAACCGCCCGTGTCCGCAAGCTGGAACTGGACAAGCGCCATGCCGGTGAGGAACCCGATCAGGCCGTGCAAGGGAAGCCGCCCGCCAAGCTTGACGATGGCATCGGCGGCGGCGGGCGCAATGACGGCAGCGGCAAAGGCCGCCGCGGACACCAGCGCGAGCAGGACGGCAACGACGAGGAGATTGTCGTCTATGGCCAGTCCGACGACGTAGAAGATGAGCGACAGCACGAGCAAATGGCGCGCCGCATAGCTGCGGGTCCAGTAGGAGACGGCGAACAGGCCGGCGGCGATGACGACGAAGAGATGGGGAATCTCGCCGCTGCTGAACAGCCGGAAGCCGCCGACAAGCTTCATGGCGAGCCATGCATCGGCAATGCCGACGGCTGCCACTGTGAGCGGCCCCGAACGCAAGGCAAGCGCCGCGAGCGCCGTGCCGGCACACCAGGTCAGCATTGCCGAGGATTCGTCGCCGGAGAAGTGGTACATCTGGCCGATCAGCGCAATCGATCCGCCGAAGGCTGCGGCAGCAACGATCCACAGCGCCTCGCCGATGGCGCTGTAGCCGCGCGCCCTGACCAGTGCGCCGCCGACATAACCGCCCAGGATGATGGCAAACAGCGCGCCGACCCTGGCAAGGCGCGGGATGGCCTCCCAGTTGGCCGCGACGAAGATCAGGATGGCCGCCCCGAGCAGCAGCGCCGCCATCATAGCGAGGATGGAGCCGAAGCTCAGCGAACGGCGCTCATTGGCCTCGACGTCGCGGGCGAGCGCATCGGCGGTCATGCCGTCGATGAGGCCAGCCTCGAGCCACCTTGCAATGTCCTGCTTTACCTTCGTCGAATGGCTCGCCATGCGCCTTTTTCCACAAAATCAGTCGTATTGTTAAGTGGGTGGTTCAAACCATTGACGTTAAGAACTTTTTTGATTCCGGCAGTTTTGTGTCAGAGGCATGATTGCGGCGAAATGTTGCAATGCACAATTTGCAATGCTGCCATGCACAGGCGTCTCTTTTAAATCGATATGGGTCGGCCTATTTATGCCTCGTACAGAACGACGGAAATGATCCGCAACAAAGACGAAACGAGCAATACCATGAACCTGATCCGCAACTACCGCAACTGGCGCCGCTACCGGGAAACCGTTTCCGAGCTGAACCGCCTGACCAACCGTGAACTGAACGACCTCGGCATCAGCCGCAGCGACATCCACTTCGTCGCGCGCAAGTCGGTCTGATCTAATCGGGCCTCATCCGGCCCGAACGAATTTCTGGAAGTATGACAATGAACCTGATCCGCAACTACCGTAACTGGCGCGCTTACCGCGACACGGTCAATGAACTGGGTCGCTTGTCGAACCGCCAGCTTGCAGATCTCGGCATCGTGCGTGACGAGATCAAGACCATCGCCCGCAAGGCGCTCTAACCAAGGAATTTTGCCGGGATCGACCTCCTCCCCGACCTGGCAAATAAGGTCAGCCGCTCCTCCTCCCAAGGCTGACCCCCAAAACGACACCCGCCGGATCCTCCCCCGGCGGGTGTTGTCGTTTCAGGCGTCAGTTCCCGGAAATGCGGGACAGGCCGTGTTGATTGCATTCGGCAAGGCAAAGGACTATTGCGACGCGCATGAGCATGAAGCCCGTTCACATCATCGGCGGCGGTTTGGCCGGATCGGAAGCAGCCTGGCAGGTCGCGCAGGCGGGCGTGCCGGTGGTGCTGCACGAGATGCGGCCCGTTCGCGGCACCGACGCCCACAAGACCGAGGGCCTTGCGGAGCTTGTCTGTTCCAACTCATTCCGCTCCGACGATGCCGAGACCAACGCGGTTGGCCTGCTTCACGCCGAAATGCGGCTGGCGGGCTCGCTGATCATTTCCTCCGGCGACGCGCACCAGGTGCCGGCAGGCGGTGCGCTGGCCGTGGACCGCGATGGCTTCTCGCAAGCCGTGACGGCGAAGCTCGAGGCGCATCCACTGGTGACGATCGTGCGCGAGGAAGTCGCTGGCCTGCCACCTGAAGAATGGGATCAGGCCATTGTCGCCACCGGCCCATTGACCGCGCCGGACCTGGCGAAGTCCATTGCCGAGGCAACGGGCGCGGATGCGCTGGCGTTTTTCGATGCGATCGCGCCGATCATCCATTTCGACACGGTTGATATGGACGTGGCATGGTTCCAGTCCCGCTACGACAAGGTCGGACCGGGCGGCACTGGCAAGGACTATATCAATTGCCCGATGGACAAGGCGCAGTATGACGCCTTCGTGCAGGCCTTGCTCGACGGCGGCAAGACCGAGTTCAAGCAGTGGGAAGGCACGCCCTATTTCGACGGCTGCCTGCCGATCGAGGTGATGTCGGAACGCGGCCCGGAAACGCTGCGTCACGGCCCGATGAAGCCGATGGGCCTGACCAACGCCCACAACCCGACGGTGAAGGCTTATGCCGTCGTGCAGTTGCGGCAGGACAATGCGCTGGGCACGCTCTACAACATGGTCGGTTTCCAGACCAAGCTGAAGCATGCCGAGCAGGTTCGCATCTTCCGCACCATTCCCGGACTTGAGAACGCCGAATTCGCGCGACTGGGCGGGCTGCACCGCAACACCTACATCAATTCGCCGACGCTGCTTGACGGCTCGCTTCAATTGAAGAGCCGCAAGGGCTTGCGCTTTGCCGGCCAGATCACCGGCTGCGAGGGCTATGTCGAAAGCGCGGCTGTCGGCCTGCTGGCAGGGCGCTTCGCGGCAGCGGAGCGGCTGGGACAGCCGATCTCGGTTCCGCCGGTAACGACCGCGTTCGGCGCACTGCTCAACCACATCACCGGCGGCCACATCGTCTCGGAAGACGAACCGGGCAAGCGCTCGTTCCAGCCGATGAACGTCAATTTCGGCCTGTTTCCACCGATGGAAGCGCCGAAGGTCGACGGCAAGCGGCTACGCGGCAAGGAAAAGACCGTTGCCAAGAAGCGCGCCATGACTGCGCGCGCATTAGCCGACTGCCGCCAGTGGCTCGGCCTTGCGGCAACTGCCGAAGCGGCAGAGTAGCTTTCTTACCGTCTACCAGCCATGCATCGCCCGACGCCAAAGCAGCCAATGGCGGCGAGCAAGAGAAAGCTTGATGCCGCCCGTCATCAGCGCGCGCTGATTGCCCGACATCCTTGAAAGAAACGCTCCCGTCAGCGCAAGCGGCAGGAAAGCGGGGCGCAGCGAGGCAGGCAGGTTAGCGGCGCCACTCTCGAACGCCGCCAGATGCTCGCGCGCCAGCGCGATCATGGCGTCGATGGCATGAAGCGCGCCCTGCCCGCCATCGCCGGAAAGAAGCTCCTGCGGCGAGGAACCAACCGCAGCCAGGATTTCGGCTGGAACATAGCACTGGCCCCGCGCGCGATGGATCGGCAGCAGCAGGAGAAGGCCAACTATCGCCTGTGCGCAGCCTGCCCTGCCCGCCAGCTCCGCAAAGCGCGGCGCTTCCGCCGGATCGAGAACCATGGCGGCAAGCTGGATCAGAGCCGAGGCGGTCTCGCCGCAATAGCCTTCCAGATCCGTGCGCGACGGCATCGGATCGTTGTAGAGATCGAAGATGCGCGCTTCCAGATAGTTGTCGAAGGCGGACAGCGGCAGGGAATATTGGCTGATCGCCGGCTTCAGCGCATCGGCTATCGGCTGGCCCGTCTCGGTCTCGCCACCCGGCGCGCCAAGCGTGTCGCGCCACCACTGCAAGCGGACCTCACCCGGCAGGGCTTCGCGTATGCGGTCGCGCACCGTAGCGATTTCGGCATTGAAGGCATAAAGGGCAAACAGCGCGTCCCGCTTATCCTGCGGCGCATAGAGGACGGAGAGGTGACGGTCATGATCGGCGCGGCGCACCGTATCCATGATGAACTGTGAGGTCCCGCCCATAACAGGTCAGTCTACCGCAATGAGCGCGGCAGCCACGGCGCGATCCTCGGCGAGCAGAACGTTATAGGTTCGCACGGCGGCGCCGGTGGACATAGGATCGGACGAAATGCCCGCCTGCTTCAGCGATGCCCGCAACTGCGCGGGCAAAGGACGCAAATCAGCACCCATGCCGACGAGCAGTATCTCGATATTCCCCGCCTCGGCAAAGAGCTTGCCGAAATCCTCGCTGGTCAGTGCCTGCCGGTCAGCGGGCTCCCAGCCATAGATTCCCGACGGCAGGCAAAGGATCGAGCCACGGTGGGACATATCGGCGAAGCGGAAGCCCCCATTGCCGTACGCCTCAATCGGCGCACGGCCCGGGAAGTGTGCTTCGCGAATGACAATGCCCCGTGCCATTTCGATCGACGCTCAATGCGACCCCGGTCCGGACAAAGCCGGTCAGGCCTTCGACGCCGGAGCAGGAGCAGAGAGCTTGTTCTTCTTTGACCCTGTCTCCTCGCCGAACGTCTCAGGCCGAAGCTTGAATAGGATCAGCATCGGTCCGGCGATAAACACCGACGAGTAAGTGCCGACAAAAACGCCGATGATGATGGCGAAGACGAAGGACGAGATGACCTCGCCGCCGTAGAAATACAGCGCAAACAGGGCCAGCAAGACCGTCAAGCCAGTCAAGATCGTGCGCGACATCGTATGGTTCAACGCGATGTTGATGATGTCTTCGATCGGCATTTTCTTGTACTTGCGCAGCATTTCTCGGATGCGGTCGTAGATGACGACGGTATCGTTGATCGAATAACCGATAACGGTAAGGATCGCGGCAACGCTGGACAGATTGAATTCAAGCCCCAGCGCCACATAGACGCCGACGATCATGATGACGTCGTGCGCCGTGGAAACAATCGCGCCGACGCCGAATTGCCACTCGAAGCGGAACCAGACGTAGATCAGCAGCGCGACCATGGACAACACGACACCGATCAACCCCGTGGTTGCAAGCTCGCTGGATACAGTTGGGCCGACGATTTCGACGCGCCGGAAGTCGTAGTCGTTTTGAAACTCCGACCTGACCTTGTCGACGGTCGATTGCTCGGCGTTGTCACCCGCTTCCTGCGCCCCGACACGGACCATGAGGTCGCCCTCATTGCCGAATTCCTGGACCTGAACGTCACCGACATTGAGCTCCTCCAATCGGGAGCGCACGTCAGCGGCATCGGCAACGCGGGACTTGGCCTGCATTTCGATCATGGAGCCGCCACGGAAGTCGACGCCATAGTTGAAGTCGGTGACAAACATCATGCCGATGACGGCGAGCGACAGAAGCCCCGACACCGCGAAGCCGATGTTGCGGTAGCGCATGAACGGGAAGGACGGTTCCAGCGGCAGATAGTGGACCAGACCCTTGGGGAACTCGGTTGGCTTGTTGCGCCTGACCCAGAAGGCGACCAGCCAACGCGTCAACGTAAAGGCCGTGAAGACGGTGGTGATGATGCCGATGCCGAGCGTGACGGCAAAGCCCTTGACCGGACCGGTTCCCATATAGAACAGGATGACCGCGACGATGAAGGTCGTCATGTTGGCGTCAACGACTGTCGCCAAGGCCTGTTTGAAGCCTTGATCGAAGGACTGGACGATCGAGCGCCCTTGCGCTCGCTCCTCACGTACGCGTTCGAAAATGATGACGTTCGAATCGACCGCCATGCCCATTGTCAGCACGATGCCGGCAATGCCGGGCAGCGTCAGCGTCGCCCCGAGCATGGTCAAAACAGCCACGATAAGCCCGACGTTCGCCGCCAGAGCAATATTGGCGATCAAGCCGAGCTTGCCGTAGACGAGCAGCATGCAGCCGACCACGAGGACGGCGCCGATGGCCGAAGCCAACTTGCCGGCGCTGATGGAGTCAGCACCGAGGCTCGGGCCGACGGTACGCTCTTCGACGATGGTCAAGTTCGCCGGCAATGCACCTGCGCGCAGCAGGACGGCAAGGTCATTGGCGCTCTGCGGCGTGAAGCTGCCGGAAATCTGGCCCGAACCGCCAAGGATCGGCTCGTTGATACGCGGCGCCGATATGACCTGGTTGTCGAGAATGATGGCAAACAGCTTGCCGGTGTTCTGCTGGGTGGCCTGGCCGAAGCGTGCCGCACCCTTGGAATCGAAGCGGAACGAAACGACAGGCTCGTTGGTGCGGGAATCGAAGGTTGCCTGTGCATCGACGAGGTTTTCACCCGAGACGATCACGCGGTTTTCGATCAGATAGGGAACCGGCGGATCATCCTTGGAATACATCACCGTGGAGCCTGCCGGCGGACGACCTTCAATCGCCTCCTGGACCGGCACCGACTGGTCGACCATCTGGAAGGTCAGCTTGGCGGTCTGGCCGAGAATATCCTTGAGGCGCTGCGGATCCTGCAAGCCCGGCACCTGGACCAGAATGCGGTCATCGCCCTGGCGCTGGACGATCGGCTCGGTCGTGCCGAGCTCGTTGACGCGGCGGCCGACGACTTCGATCGACTGGCTGAGCGCCGTTGACGAACGGTAACGCACGCCCTCGTCCGTGATGGTGAAGCGGAGCAGGCCGGGTTCCGGCTCGTCCATGGCCATTTCGGTGACGCTGCCGCTGCCGAACATGCTGGACGACACGGGCTGCGTCAGTGTTTTCAGCGCTTCCTTGGCCGCATCGACCTGGCCTGTGTCGCGGATGCGGACCTGAACCACCCTGCCGCTGCCGGTCAGGCCGGTATAGCCGACCTTTGCGTCACGCAATTGATTCCGGATCTCGTCGCGCGCACTTTCAAGCTGGGCCTTGATAAGATCATTGGTGTCGATCTTGAGCAGGATGTGCGACCCGCCCTGAAGATCGAGGCCAAGCGTCATCTGCTTCTTCGGCAGCCAGTTGGGCATGGCTGACAACAGGCTCTGCGGATACATGTTGGGCAAAGAGAATAAAACGCCCAGCAGGACGACGGCCCAGATCGAAATCGTCTTCCAGCGCGAAAAATACAGCATATGTCGAGAACCTGTTGGCGAGCAGGCGGCATTCCGCCTGCAATACGGTTATTTCTTGGCGTTCTGGTTCGCCACCGGTTCGCCCTTGACACGCACCTCGGAAATGGTCGCGCGCAGTGCGGTGACTTTCATTCCACCGAGATCGACTTCCAGTTCGTTGTCGTCGATGACCTTGGTGACCTTGCCGACGAAGCCACCGCCGGTGACGACGGTATCGCCGCGGCGGATCGCGGTCAGCATCTCGGCGCGCTTCTTCATCTGCGTGCGCTGCGGGCGGATGATGAGGAAGTACATTACCACGAAAATCAGAACGAACGGCAGTATGCTGATAAACATGTCGGGAGAAGCGCCCACGCCTTGGGCGTATGCCGGGGTAACGAACATCAAAAGCTCCTGAGCCGCGAGGAAAGCCGTTATCCGGCCTGAAATTTGGCCGGAATATAGTCGGTAAAGCGGCCATTGCAACCGCACCCGATGCCGAATCCGGCGCTTTTCCAGTCCGTTGACGCATGTTAGAGCGTTTCAGGGCCAGCTGGAAACATTCTGCCGGTGAGGGTTTGGGACAAGGTCGAGGACTTCGGCGAAGAGCGCACTGGTGGTGCGGTCGAGACGAAGGCCGATGGATTTGGCCCAAACCGGCCCGGCAGAATGTTTCCAGCTGGCCCTGAAACGCTCTAAACGCTCGTGCGCCAGCAAAGCGAAAGATCAAGCAACGAAATGACCGACCCTATCGACGCCCTGAACACCAAACTCGATCTGTTGATCGCAGCGATCAACCAACTGGCGCCGGTGCGCCCCCCCAAGACCGACCTCGCCGCAGCCGACTGTTTCGTGTGGCAGGCAAATCCCGGCTTCCTCGAGCCCGTCCACAGCGTCAACCGGGTGGAGATCGACCTGATCCGCGGCGTTGACCGGGTGCGCGACATACTTGTGGAGAACACCGAACGCTTCGCCTCCGGTTTCCCGGCCAACAACGTGTTGCTGTGGGGCGCGCGCGGCATGGGCAAGTCCTCGCTGGTCAAGGCATCGCACGCCGCGATCAACGCATCCGGCAAGTTCGAGCGCCCGTTGAAGCTGATCGAAATCCACCGAGAGGACATCGACACGCTGCCGATGCTGCTGTCGATCCTCAAGGCTTCGGCCTATCGCTTCATCCTGTTTTGCGACGACCTGTCGTTCGACCACGACGACACCTCCTACAAATCGCTGAAGGCAGCGCTTGAAGGCGGCGTCGAAGGCCGGCCCCACAATGTCATCTTCTATGCGACGTCGAACCGCCGGCATCTTCTGCCGCGCGACATGATCGACAACGAGCGCTCCACCGCCATCAACCCGTCGGAAGCGGTGGAGGAAAAGGTCTCGCTGTCGGACCGTTTCGGCCTGTGGCTCGGCTTCCACAAGTGCTCGCAGGACGACTATCTCGACATGGTCAATGGCTATGCCTGCCACTACGGGCTGGATGTCGAGCCGGAAACGCTGCGCGCCGAGGCGCTCGAATGGGCGACAACGCGCGGCAGCCGTTCGGGCCGCGTGGCGTGGCAATTCACGCAGGACCTTGCAGGACGGCTGGGCAAATCGCTCAACGGCTAAAGCGTATCGCGATCTTTCAGATTCGCTTCACGCGCTTTAGCTCTTGGATTTCACGCATGTCCTTATCCCAAAACCGGTTCCCACTTTTAGGAGACATGCGCTGAAGCTGAAATGCCCGCCCCGTCACAGCCATTCATGGCCGGATGGAGCGGGCAAGCGACGGGGCAGACTGGAGGTCAGGCTGCCCGCAATCGTTTGTCGTGGCTTATTCGAGATAGGTCGAGGGATCGACCGGCGCGGAGTTCTTGCGGATCTCGAAGTGCAGCTTCGGCGATGTCGCGTTGCCGCTCATGCCCGAAAGCGCGATGTCGTCGCCGCGCTTGACCTTCTGGCCGCGGGTGACCGACAACTCGCTGGCGTTGCCGTAGACCGTGACGAGCCCGTTGTCGTGGCGCACCAGCACTGTGTTGCCGAATTCCTTCAAGCCGTTGCCGGCATAGATGACGACGCCGTTCTCGGCAGCCTTGATCGGCGTGCCCTTCGGCACGGAGATGTCGATGCCGTCGCCGCCCTGGCCGCCGCCGAAGCCTGAAATCACCCTGCCCCGGACCGGCCAGCGCATCTTGCCGATGCCGGTCGAATCAGGCGCTGCGGCGCCGTCGTCCTGCGCCTGCTGGATGACCTTGTCGGCCTTCTTGGGCGGCGTGTAGGTGGCAAGCGTCTGGGTTGCCGGCGCTGCAGGCGGGGTCGAAGCGGTCTTGACCGGATCGAGCGCAACCGGCTTTGCCGCGGCGACAGTGGTTGTTGCGGCGGGAGCGCCTGCACCGGAAAGCGAAAGCTTCTGGCCGACGCGGATCAGGCCGTCCTGCATGCCGTTGGCCTGCTTCAGAGCGGTTACGCTGACGCCGGTCTTGCGGGCGATGGACGACAGCGTGTCGCCCTGCTGCACGACGTAGGTGCCGGAAGCGGACGCGGCCGCCACCTTCTTCGTGTTGGGATCGTTGGCGGTCGACGCATCGACCGATGCGGGCGCCTTGCCGTCCTTGACCTTGGGCTGCTGCGGCAGGACTGCGACCGTCTGCGTTTGCTGCTTGGCAGGTGCCGGCGCTTTCTGGTCGGCGAGACGAGCATCGGGCTGCGCCGCCTTGAATGGCTTTTCGGCAACCTGCTTGACCGGCTTCACGGTGCCGGTCGTGGTCTGGTCGAGCCTCGGCGCCGGAGCTGACGCCGTCTGCATGGGAGCCGGAGCGGGTTGGGAAGGCTGAGCCTGGGCCACCGGCGGAAGCGGTTGCGCGGAAACCGGCTGAAGCGCGGTGCGGCCGACCGAGCCGGAGCTGTAGCCGCCGCTGGTCATCGGGGCTGGCTGGGCAACATTGTCGCCGGGATATTGCTGATCGTTCTGGCCACTAAAGACCGGGCGCTGGTCGGTCGTGGAGGCGGTGGTGATGCCATCCAGACCATCGGAGAAGCGCGCGACCTGCGAACTGCACCCGGACGCCGCTGCAGCGACCACGAGAACGGCGCAACCTCGCGCCAGATTGCGTCCATTAGCCTTCAAAACACTGAACTGCATCTTACTGACCCGCACAGACCCGGAACAAACTACGCAGAATTAAAGCGCGTTAATGTTACCGGTCAGTTAAGCCGTTAGATTCAGCCACAAATTTTCTTAAATATTTCGGTCAGATGACGGCAGCGACGCCGGGCAGTATCGGCTGGAGCCGCACAATGCCGATGTCTTCGCGCTCGAAGCGGCTGCCGACCTTGGTCAGTTTCGCCACTACCTGTTCGCCCTCTTCCGGCCCGATCGGCGCGATGACAACGCCGCCGCTCGACAACTGGTCGAGGAGGAAACGCGGCAGACTTTCGAAGGCGGCCCATACCACAATGCGGTCGAAGGGACCTTCGTTCGGCAGACCGTGCGATCCGTCGGCATGGCGGACGATGACGTTGGTGATGCCGAGCGCTTCGAAGCGCTGGCGGGCTTGCTCGGCAAGCGTCTTGTAGCGCTCGACGCTGACCACGCGCGCCGCAAGACGTGACAGGACGGCCGCCGTATAGCCTGAGCCGGTGCCGATCTCGAGCACGCGGTGGCCGGGCTCCACTGCCATTGCGGCGATGACGGCGGCCTGGATGTCGGCTCCTTCGATGGCCTCGCCGCATTCGATGGGCAACATGCGGTCGGTCCAGGCGATGTTGCCGAACTGCGCGGCCATGAAGCCCCGGCGCGGCGTCGCCTCGATGGCTGCGATCAACGCCTTGGGAACGGCCCCCTTGCCACGCAGGCGTAACAGGAATGCGGCAAATCCCTCGCGGTCGTCCCCGGTCATGCAAGCGCCTTGGTGAGTTGATCCCGAATTTCGTATGCCGTCAGGTCTAGCTGTAGAGGCGTCACCGAGACAAGCCGGTTGCGCATGGCGTGAATGTCGGTGCCGAGCTTGCCTTCCGCCGGCTCGCGCCCGAAGCGCAGCCAATAATAGGGCAGCCCTCGCCCGTCCCGGCGCTCATCGACCCAGAGGCTGTGCACCACCTTGCCTTGCGAGGTGACGACGGTGCCTTCGACATCATCGGGAGCGCAGTTCGGAAAATTGACGTTGAGCAGGACGCCGTTCGACAGCGGAACGGAAACGAGCTTCTTCAAAAGCGCGGGAGCCAGCGCCTCGGCGGTTGCGTAAGGAACGACGCGGTCTTCCCCGGCGTAGCTGTAGGCCTGGCTGATGGCGATGGAGCGGATGCCGAGCAACGCGCCTTCCATCGCCCCGGCAACCGTGCCTGAATAGGTCACGTCATCGGCAATGTTGGCGCCGGAATTGATGCCGGACAGGATGAGGTCTGGCAGATCAGGCAGGATCTTGCGGGCACCCATGATGACGCAATCGGTCGGCGTGCCGCGAACGGCGAAGTGCTTCTCGCCGATCTTGCGCAGGCGCAGCGGATCCGAAATCGACAGCGAATGCGCATAGCCCGACTGGTCGTTCTCTGGCGCGACCACCCAGACATCGTCGGACAGCGTGCGCGCAACGCGCTCAAGCGATCCAAGCCCTTCCGCGTGGATGCCGTCATCGTTGGTGAGCAGGATGCGCATCAGGCTTCGGCCTATTTCGTTTCGATCTTCGTGATGCCGCCCATATAAGGCCGCAGCGCATCCGGGACGGAGATGCTGCCATCCTCGTTCTGGTAATTCTCCATGACGGCGATGAGCGCGCGACCGACGGCGACGCCGGACCCGTTCAGCGTGTGGACGAAGAAATTGCCCCTGCCGTCCTTGTCCTTGTAGCGGGCGTTCATGCGGCGGGCCTGGAAATCGCCGCAGACGGAGCAGGACGAGATCTCGCGATAGGTGTTCTGGCCCGGCAGCCAAACCTCGATGTCATAGGTCTTGCGCGCGCCGAAACCCATGTCGCCGGTGCAAAGCGTGACCGTGCGGAACGGCAAGCCAAGGCGCTTCAGCACTTCCTCGGCGCAACCGGTCATGCGCTCATGCTCGGCAAGCGAGCTTTCCGCATCGGTAATGGACACCAGTTCGACCTTGTAGAACTGGTGCTGGCGCAGCATGCCGCGCGTATCGCGACCTGCAGAACCGGCTTCCGAGCGGAAGCAAGGCGTGAGCGCCGTGAGCCGAAGCGGCAGCTTGTCGTGCGCGGTGATCTCCTCGCGCACAAGATTTGTGAGCGGCACCTCGGCGGTAGGAACAAGGCCCAGCCTGCCATCGCCATGACGGACGAAGAACAGGTCTTCCTCGAACTTGGGCAACTGGTTGGTGCCGAACAGCACCTCGTCGCGCACCATCAGCGGCGGCTGCACTTCCGTATAGCCGTGCTCGGTCGTGTGCAGGTCGAGCATGAACTGGCCGAGCGCCCGTTCCAGCCGCGCCAAGTGCCCCTTGAGCACCGTGAAGCGCGCGCCGGACAGCCTGGCGGCATGTTCGAAATCCATCATGCCGAGGGATTCGCCGATCTCGAAATGCTCGCGCACCCAGTTCGGCCGCGCCCCGATCGTGCCGACTTTGTGCACTTCGACATTGTCATGCTCGTCCTTGCCGAGAGGAACGTCTTCAAGCGGCACGTTGGGGATGACGGCAAGCGCGTCGTTGAGTTCCCTGTCGAGGCGACGCTCTTCGGCTTCGCCGTTCTGGATCAAGGTCTTGATGTCACCGACTTCCGCTTTCAGCTTTTCGGCCAGGGCGGCGTCTTTCGCGGCCATTGCCTTGCCGATTTCCTTGGAGGCGGCATTGCGGCGCTCCTGCGCCTGCTGCAATTCAAGCAAATGGGCGCGGCGCGCCTCGTCCTTGGCAACAAGCGCGTCCGCCGTCGATTGCGCATCGGCATCGGACCACGAGCGCCGCTTTAGCGCATCGACAAGGGCCTTGGGGTTCTCGCGAATCCACTTGATGTCAAGCATGGTCGGGCAAATCCTCACTGATGCGCCAAGGGGGTAAACCGCAACCCGAAACGATGCAAGGCACGGCAAAGCGGTGCGTTGCATTTTTCAACGCATGCACGGAATCGGATCAGCACGGTTCTTGCCCAGACGCTGAAATAGGGCAAATGTGGCTTTGTCGGCAAGACAGAGAATGGAGGTCGGTTTAGCGCGATGAGCGAGATCATTCTTCACAACTACTACCGGTCATCGACCTCGTACCGGGTGCGCATCGCGCTTGAAATGAAGGGCATCCAATACCGCTACGTGCCGCACCACCTGCGCCATGGCGAACATCTTGAACCGTCCTATCTTTCGGTCAATCCGCAAGGGCTGGTGCCAGCCCTGATCTGGAGCGACGGAACGCTGCTGGTGCAGTCGCTTGCGATCATCGAATTCCTCGACGAGGTTTCACCCGATCCGCCGCTTTTGCCATCCGACGCGGCGGGGCGTGCGCGCGTGCGCATGCTGGCGCAGATGATTGCCTGCGATATCCATCCGGTGAACAACCTGCGTGTGCTGACCAGCCTGCGCACGGTGTTCAACGCCGGCGACCAGGACGTCATCAACTGGTTCCGCCATTGGGTGAACGAGGGTTTCCAGCCGCTTGAAAAGATTCTCTATTCATCGCCGGAAACCGGCAAGTTCTGTCACGGAGACACGCCGGGCCTTGCCGACATCTGCCTGGTTGCGCAGGTGGTGAACAATGCCCGCTTCAAGGTGGACATGAGCCCCTACCCGACCATCGGCCGCATCCACGCCGCGTGCATGGAATTGCCCGCCTTCGTGCGGGCCGCACCGCAAAACCAGATCGACGCCGAGTAAGTCAGATCTAGGCTGCGGGTTTCTTGCGCCGTTCGTAAAACATGACCAGCGTCTCAGCGATGAGCGCCGGCGTTTCTTCTCCCTCGATTTCGACCGTATTCGAGAACTTCATCAGGTATTGGCCCGGAGCCTTGTCCTGCACCGACACCAATGTAGCGCGCATGCGCACCCGCGATCCAACCTTGACCGGGTTCAGGAACCGGACCTTGTCGAGGCCATAGTTAAAGGCGGCGCGGATGTTTTCGGGCATGAAGCCCAAATCCTGGCAAAGCGCGCCGATGATCGAAAGCGTGAGGTAGCCATGCGCAATCGTCACACGGAAAGGGCTTTCGCGCCGTGCACGCTCGGGATCGGTATGCAGCCATTGGTGGTCACCGGTGCAATCGGCGAATTGATCGATGCGGGACTGATCGACCAGCGTCCAACCGGAGACGCCCAGTTCCTGGCCGGTCATGGTCTTCATTTCATCAAAAGTGAGAGATTTTTCCGTCATGCCGACTTTCTACAAATTCCACGCACGCCCAGTGGCTTCAAAAGCCCGGACACCAAAACACCGACAAGTGTATGAAAGCTTTAAGCTGTCCTACTTGCCCTTTTCGTAACCCTCGCGGATTTCCTCCAACGCGTCCTTGATGCGACTGCGCAAGATATCGACCGATTCAGAGCCCGACTTCTTGACGAGATCGGCGACCTCGCTGGCATTCTTCACCGCGGTTTCAAAGGACTTGCGGGCAAACTCGGTTTGCTTCGCGACCATGTCCTGGGCATTTCCGGGCACTTTGTAGTTCTGCGCCATCTCGCTGATTTCATGGAGCGATTCCTCCAGCATCTCGCGCTGCCGCTTGAAAAGCGAGGAGGCCCCCGCCGCGGATGCCTTGGCCGACTTCTCGAGAGCCTCGAGGTTCTTGCGATGGTGGTCGAGAATGGCATCCACATCGACGTTCGGCATTTTCAAGTCGCGGCCAAACCTCGTGAACATGTCGATAAAGGAATCAGCGTTCGGTTGCTTGGCCATGAGCGTATCTCCATCCAATTGCGCAGCGCCGCGTCACTTCAAGGAACATAGGCCACATAGCCCCGTGGTCAATTGGCTGCGAACAGGTGTTCGAGGCCGAACAGCGCCAACCCGGCCAAGCCGCCGATGAGCATGCCGTTGAAGCGGATGTATTGCAGGTCCCTGCCGATATTGAGTTCGACCAGCCGCGTGAGCTGACCGAGGTCCCAACGCTTGACCTGATCGGCGATGAAGGTTGAAACGCCGCTCTTCTGGTTTTCGATGAAGGATGCGAGTGCGACGACGAAGCCGGCATTCATGTCGGCCCTGATCTGCGGGTCGCGGGCCAGATTGCTGCCAATCTCGACGAACATGTTGGCGAGATGCGAGCGGACGGCGCCATTGGCGCTCTTTGCATCCTGCTCCAGAAACGCCCGCAGGCTGCCCCACAGCGTTCCCGCGAGATCGCGCATTTCCGGCCGTTCGAGCAGGTCCTGCTTCAGCCTTTCCGCGCGTTTCGCATAGTCCTTCGAGGTCTTGAGTCGCTCGATCATGCGGCGCGCGAACTGGTCGAATTCCTCGCGCAAGGGGTGGTCCTGATCGGCCTTGACCTCGTCCAACAGCGCGCCGGCGGAGGCGACGATCTTCGTCAACAAATAGGCATCAGCACGGAAAAGGTTGAAGACGGTGGGCAGTTCATCGTGGATTTTCTGGCGCATGACTGAAAGCGCCCGTTCGTCGTTGAGGAATTTGGCGACCGCGCGGATGAACTCGTCGAACAGCTTCTGGTGGCCGCGATCGTCGGTGAATGCCGAAAGCAGGTCTGCCGCAAGCGGCGCGACCTGCACCTTTTCCAGTTCGTCCAGCATGCGCTTGCCGGCAAATTCGCGCAGGCCGGATTGCTCGATGGCCGAAAGCATCTGCGGCACCAGCTTGCTGACAAATCGGGAAAGCCCGGCTGCGCGCCGGCCATCGGCCAGCCAATCGGCAACAAGTGCCGCGAAATCCACTTCCTTCAGCTTTTCCCTGACCGGACCGGGAGCGAGGAAATTCGCCTCGATGAAGCGGCCGAGATTGTCGGCAATGCGGGTCTGGTTGGACGGGATGATCGCGGTGTGCGGAATGGGCAGGCCAAGCGGCCGCTTGAACAGCGCAACGACTGCATACCAGTCGGCAAGGCCGCCAATGGTGGCTGCTTCGGCAAAAGCGGCGACCAGCGCCATCGCCGGGTAGCGATTTTCCAAAGACTTGGCAGCGATGAAAACGACGATGCAAAGCACCAGCGCACCGGTTGCCAGAAGCTTTGTGCGCCGCAGCGCAGCAATCTTGGCCACGGCATCGGCTGTTGCATCGATACCGGCTATGGCAGCGCTGCCTGAACCCGACATTGACATCCCACCTTCGCGATTCTGCTGCACAAACCTAACACCTCTCGGCGCGAAACACCGAGCTTCTCAAACGACAAGGCTGGCAAGTTGCGCGCCGCTTCTATAGTTGTTGCACCGCCGAAAAGCTGAGGACACACGATGCCGAACAAGAACATCGACCACGCCTTCACCGCCCGCACCGCACTTGGTGCTGCATCGGAACCTACCTATGCCGGCGCTTTGTCTTTCATGCGACGCAGATACACCAAGGACGTCAGGGGCGCGGACGCGGTGGTGTGGGGCATTCCGTTCGACGCCGCCGTGACGAATCGCCCCGGCGCCCGCTTCGGGCCGCAGGCGATCCGCCGCGCTTCGGCCATTTTGGACAATGATCCGCAATATCCGTTTTCGCGCGACCTGTTCGAAAACCTGGCCGTGGTGGACTATGGCGACTGCCTGCTGGACAGCGGCAACCACCAGAAGACGCCGGCCACCATCGAACGGGAAGCCGCGAAAATCCTGAAATCCGGCGCGTTCCTGCTGACGCTGGGCGGCGACCATTTCGTTACCTGGCCGCTGCTCAAGGCACATGCCGCGATCCACGGACCGCTGGCGATGGTGCAGTTCGACGCGCATCAGGACACGTGGCCCGACGACGGCAAGCGCATCGACCACGGCTCGTTTGTCGGCCGCGCGGTGAAGGAAGGCATCATCGATCCCGACCGCTCGATCCAGATCGGCATCAGGACGCATGCGCCGGATACGTTCGGCATCAAGATCCTGCACGGATATGAACTCGAGGAAATGCGCGCGGCCGACATCGCCTATGCCATCGTCGAGCGCACCGGCGGGCGAAAGACATATCTGACCTTCGACATCGATTGCCTTGACCCCGCCTTTGCGCCGGGAACGGGAACGCCGGTGGCGGGCGGGCCATCGTCGGCGCGGATTCTTTCGACCCTGCGTCAACTCGGCCAGATCGATATCGTCGGCGCCGACGTCGTGGAGGTTGCACCGGCCTACGATCACGCCGATATAACGGCCATCGCCGGTTCCATGGTGGCGATGCACTATCTGGGCCTGCTTGCCGAACGCAAGGCGCGCGCGCAGGAAGGCCACAACAACCTCAATCATGGTCAAGGCATCTAGGCCCAAGCGGCAATTCAAGCGGAATAGCGGACAATGAAACCGAAAATCTTCATCGACGGCGAACACGGCACGACAGGGCTCCAGATCAGGACGCTACTGGCAGACCGCCGCGATCTCGATATCATTTCGGTGCCGACCGAACGCCGCAAGGAAAAGGCGGCGCGCGCGGAATATCTGAACGCCGCCGACATCGCCATCCTTTGCCTGCCCGACGATGCGGCGCGCGAGAGCGTATCGCTGATCGAAAACGACACGACGCGCGTGATCGATGCCTCGACCGCGCACCGCGTCGCCGAAGGCTGGGACTACGGCTTTGCCGAAATCGACAAGGGCCAGCCTGCGAAGATCGCGGCTGCGAAGCGCGTCGCCAATCCCGGCTGCTGGCCGCAGGGACCGATCGCGGTATTGCGGCCGCTGGTTGCCGCCGGCCTTCTGCCGGCGGATTACCCCGTGACCGTGAACGGCATCACCGGCTATTCGGGTGGCGGGCGGACCATGATCGAGGATTACGAAGCGAAGGGCGAGAGCGCTTCGGAGTTCCTGCCTTACGGGTTGACGCTGCAGCACAAGCACGTGCCCGAGATCAAGGCCTATGCCGGGCTCTCGCGCGATCCGATCATGCAGCCGGCCGTCGGCAATTTCGCGCAAGGCATGGTGACCGTGGTGCCGCTGCAACTGGGTGCGCTCGACTACGTGCCGACCGGTGCGCAGTTGCACGCGGCGATCGCCGATCACTTCGCGGCCATCGAAGGGGGCGTCGTCGAGGTGGCACCCTACGAGCAGCTCGAGCGCGTGCCGGACATCGACCCGGAGCACTATAACGGTACCAACCGCATGAAGGTGCACGTCTTCGCCAATGATGACCGCGCACAGGCGTTGCTGATCGCCGTCTACGACAATCTCGGCAAAGGCGCTTCCGGCGCTGCGGTGCAGAATCTCAACCTGATGCTCGGCGGCGGGCGTTGACCAAGCCGCCGGATTTTCCGGACGAATGGAAAATCCTCGGCGCCGAGTTCATCGACGAGACGTTCAGCAGCGTGATCTGGAAGGTCACGCAAGCTGACGGGACGGTTGCCGTCGTCAAAGACGTCAAGCAGTTCGACGACATGGAGGACGAGCTGCGCGGCGCGCATCTGCTGGCGTGGCGGCGTGGAAATGGATTGGTCCGCCTGCTTGGCCGACACGGCAATTCGATGCTGCTGGAATATGCCGGCGAGCGCCATCTTTCCGAAGGTCTGGACGAAGCGATGGACATGGCCGCGACTGAGGTTGCGGCGCAGGTGATGCAGAGCCTGCACAGCGCAAGCGACCACCCTGCCCCGGCAGAACTTCAACCATTGTCCGAGCGGTTCGCCGCCTTGTTTGCAAAGGTCGAACGGGACCGCGCGGCAGGCTTGTCGTCACCCTACGTTGAGGCTGCCCGGGTGGCGCAGCATCTGCTTGATGATGCCGAGGGCGTGCGCCCGCTCCACGGCGATCTCCACCACGACAACATCCTGTTCGGCGCGCGCGGCTGGCTGGCCATCGATCCAAAGGGCGTGCTGGGCGACCCCGGCTTCGATGCGGCGAACCTGTTCTACAATCCGCTGGACCGCGACGAGCTCTGCCTTGCGCCGGAGCGCATCGCCCGGATGGCGGATGTGTTTTCACATTCGATGAGGCAGGACCCGCGCCGCCTGCTCGACCATGCTTTCGCCTATGGCTGTCTCTCTGCAGCCTGGCACCACGACGACGGAAACAGCCGCGACGAAAATCGCGAACTGGCCGTGGCCTCGGCCTTGTGCGCGGTCAGGGCAAGCTTCTAGGCGCGTTGCCCAGGCAACGGATACGCGCCCTTGGTGCCGCGCCAGTGGGCGGCGGCGAAGCCGAGCACGACCAAGGCAAAACCCTGATGCGTCAGCGCCAGATGCAACGGCACCTGCATCACCAGCGTCGAAATGCCGATGACAGCCTGCAGCGTGATCAGCACGAACAATACGGCTGAGCGACGTGCATGGGTCGTTCCCGGCAAACGCCGATAGGTGGCAATTGCGTGCCACAAGGCCACGATGAACAAGGTGTAGGCGCCGAGCCGATGGATGAACTGCACGGTTTTCGGGCTTTCGAAGAAATTGCGCCACAACGGCTCAATAACGAAGAGATCGCCGGGGATGACCTTGCCATCCATCAAGGGCCATGTCGTGTAGCTCAAACCCGCATGGAGGCCGGCGACCAGCCCGCCAAGATAGATCTGGACCAGCGCCAGGAATACGAGAATGCCGGCAAGGCGTTGGGTGGATCGGTCGGCGGCAGGTTCCGAATGTGGCGCAAGGCCACGCGCAACAACCATGGTGGCGGTGAAAATCAGGGAAGCGAGCGTCAGGTGGATCGCAAGCCTGTACTGGCTGACGGAAACCCGCTCGACGAGGCCTGACGCCACCATCCACCAGCCGATGGCGCCTTGCAGCCCGCCAAGCGCCAGTATGCCGGCAAGCTTCGGCACCGTGCCGCGCTCGATGCGGCGGGTCAGCCAGAAGAAAACCAGCGGGATCGCGAACACGAAGCCAACCCCGCGCGCCAGGAGACGGTGCGCCCACTCCCACCAGAAAATCGACTTGAACTCATGGACCGTCATGTCCGAGTTGAGCTGGCTGAACTGCGGAATCTGCTGGTATTTGAGGAATTCCTCCTGCCACTCGACATCGTTGAGCGGCGGAATGACACCATGGATCGGCTTCCACTCGGTGATCGACAGGCCGGAACCCGTCATGCGGGTCGCGCCACCGACGAGCACGAGCGCAAACAGCACCAGCAAGATTGCATAGAGCCAAAAGCGCACCAGCGTGCGGTTGCGCAGCGCGCGATCCCTGCCCTCGGCAGACATTATGGGGTGGCCAGCGTCAACAACCATGCCGATCTCCAACGACTGAAGTCGCGGATTGGTGGACCAAGGCCTCCCCCGTGGCAAGGCCGGACGGCGCGGCACGCAGTCGCGCCGATCACGACAGGTTGCGTATTGCTCCGACAAATTCTAATCGAAACCGGCAACAGAGATATTCATATGCCCGTTCGGCTGAAGAAACTCATCGGTACGATCCTGCTCGTCGCGCTGGTCGTCATTTATGCGCTGGTGGCCACGATCGTCGCCGTGGCGCAACTGTCCGAGTCGGGTCCGGTCGTACATCTCCTGTTTTTCCTATTCAGCGGCCTGCTGTGGATTTTGCCGGCGATGGCGATCATCAAATGGATGATCGTGGAGCCGAAGCAGAAGAGCTGATCGCTTCCTGCCGGCGGGTTGCCTATAAGTTGCAAAGGCCCGTCATCCTTTCATTTATCTTTTGGCCCTAGGCTTCCGCCCAATGCCAATGTCCAAAAGAAGCGCTGGTGCGATGGCCAGTGGCTCCATGATGATTGATGCTGCCCCGTCAGTTGCGAGGCTCGACCAATCGAAGACCGACGCCATGAACGCCGCATCGTTTGAGGCGCGCATTACTGCGTCCGTAGTCGGCGGCGCGGACAACGCCACAACCGGATATGACGATTTATGCCGGCGAGCGGTGTTCGCCCCGTCGCAAAGCGCTTCATGGGTGTCCAACTGGATTGCCGAGTGCCGGCCGGATTTCCTGATTGCCACTTTGTATTCGGACGAGCAGCCGATCCTGGCGCTGTCCTTGGAAGTGGTGTCAGCGGGTCCTTTCCGCATTGCCCAGTTCATGGGCGGACGGCACGCCAACGGAAATTTCCCGGCCACTGACATCGAGCGGCTGCCCAGGGAAACGGAGCGGCCCCTGGCGCTGCTTTTGGAAGCGATTTCGAGACAACGCCCCGACATCGACGTGATCTCGCTCAACCGCCTGTTGCCTGAACTGGATGGCAGGCCCAACCCGTTCCTGGCTTTCCCAAGTTCGATCAGTCCAAACGTTTCTCTCGCGGTCGATCTGGCAGGAGGGTTCGAGGCCCTGCTTCAGCGTCCGAATGGAGTCCGCAAGCAAAAGAAGCATCGCTCGCAGGGGCGCAAGCTCGAAAGCTTCGGACCGTGCAGGCGGATCGAAGCGAAGACGTCGCAAGAAGTCGGCGTGCTGCTCGACGCATTCTTCGCCATGAAGGACGCGCGCTTCAGGAAAATGGGCATTGCCAACGTTTTCGCCGCTCCCGAGGTGCGCAGCTTTTTCGTGAAGCTGTTTGTCGATGCCTTGAGCGAAACCCGCCCGCCCTTCGTGCTTCATGGCCTCGAAGTCGGTGGAATCCTGCGGGCGGTCACCGGATCAAGCCGTTGCGGATCGCGCCTCATCTGCGAATTCGGTTCGATAACCGACGACGAGCTCGCCCATGCCAGCCCGGGCGGCTTCCTGTTCTTCGACAATATCCGCGAAGCCTGCGAGCAAGGCTTTGCAGTCTATGACTTTTCCGTCGGAGACGAGCCGTACAAGCGCAACTGGTGCGATCTGGAAATCCAGCACAGGGACGTTCTGCTGCCCCTGACGATGAAGGGCCGCGCCTTCGCCTTCGGCCTGCACCAGAACGCCAGGCTGACCGCCTATATCAAGAGCAACCCGGCGATCTGGCGCTTGATGAAAAGCGTGCGGCGCAAGGCAATCGGTCAAAGCGCGAACCAGCAGGAAAGCCGAGAAGAAGGTTAGGCGCTGACCGTCTCCGGGACCGTCGCCAGCACATCGGCTGAGAAGCGCAGTTCGCGCAACGGGCGAACCGCTCGCGTCGTTGCCTCGTAAAGAGGATGCGCCTTGAAGGCGTCCAATGCTGCATCGTCATCGAACTCGGCGTAGACGACGATGTCGATGTCGTTGGCGTAGAGATCGACCTTGCGATTGACGGTCACTTCGAAATGGCGGGAGTGCGGGATGTGCCCGAGCGCCATCAAGCCGGATCGCACCGTCTCGACATCGACGGCGGCTTTGACGGTGAAGAACACGATGTGCCGGATCAACTCGGCCTCCTGATGGAAATCTGACCTGCCGGACATGCCATCACAGGCAGTATTATTGAGCGGCGTTTTGGTTCAGACACGTCGCCGCGTCAATCGGCACGATGTCGCGCCACCTTGGCCGCGAGGCGAAAAACAGGTCAGCCAGTGACCATCCGCACGACATTCTTCACGCTTCGGACTGAAAAATCCAAGTATTGGCCATCGTTATAAAGGCCGTCCCAAATGACCAGAAGAGCCACACTAACGATGATGATGACGTAGCGCATGGCCTTGGTTAGCGCATATCAACGCCAACAGCTATAGCGGCTGTGCAACGGTCGACAAATCCCGCGCCACGCCTTGCCTGCGGCAAAAAGCTCAGCGCCAGCGGCCGATAAAATATCGTCAAGCGACACACATTGCGTCACTATACTTTTCAAAGAAGACAAATGATCGGGCGGAGGAAGACTATGGCTGACGGCGACAATCCGACACCCATGACGGATTGGGCAGACATCCGCCAATGGCGCAAGGCGGAACGGGAACGCCTGATCGCCGCACGACTTGCCGTTTCCGCCGATATACGCGCTGCGATGTCGGCGCGCATTGCCGAAGGCCTCGATCGCGTGATCGGCGATCCTTCGGGGCGCATGGTGAGTCTCTATTGGCCGTTTCGAGGCGAGCCGGACCTACGCCCCTGGATGGAGAGCATCAACGCGCGCGGCGGGAAAACGGCGTTGCCGCTGGTGATAGACAAGGGCCAGCCGCTCGTTTTCAAGGCCTACAAATCCGGTGACCGCCTTGAAAAGGGCGTCTGGAACATCCCGATCCCTGCCGAGGGCGATCCGGTTTATCCCGATGTCGTTATCTCGCCGATCGTGGGCGTTGACCCCGGCAATTATCGACTGGGCTACGGCGGCGGCTTCTTTGACCGCACACTCGCAGCGATGCCGTTCAAGCCACTCGTCATCGGCATAGGTTACGAACTGCAGCGCATTGCGACCATCTACCCGCAGAAGCACGACATTCCGATGGACAAGATCGTGACCGAGGCATCCGCCGGCTGAGCCTTCGCCTCAGATAAGTTCCGGCTTCAGGCCAAGGGTCGTGCGGTCGATGATCTCGCGAAGGGCGAAGGACGAATTGATCTTCGTCACATGCGGCATAGCCGACAGCCACTCCTTGTGGATGCGCTCGTAGTCTGCGAGGTCCTTGGCGGCGATACGCAGGACATAGTCGTACTCACCCGACATCAGGTGACAGGAAAGCACGTTGGGGCAGCGTTTGATGGCGGCCTCGAAGTCGGACAGGGTCTTCTCGAACTGGCCCGAAAGCGATATGTGGACGATCACCGTGGTCTGGTGGCCAAGCGCGGCATTGGAAAGCTGGGCATGATAGCCCCTGATCGTGCCGGACCGCTCGAGGTTGTCCAGCCGCCTCGAACAGGCGGATTGGGACAGGCCGACTTTCTCAGCCAGCGCCGCATTGGGCATGCGTCCATCCTTCTGAAGCGTGTCAAGAATAGCGATATCGATCCTATCCAGCGCCATTTTTCGTGAATCCTGCGACAAGTGAGCAATTTGGCGCAAGCAATAGCGAAGATGCCTCATCCCGGCAAGCTCCTTCGCAAACACATGCGAGGCGATTCATGAAAGACTGCTGATATTGCAGGTCGTTATGGGATGGCCTGGAGGAGACAAGAAATGCGCGTTGGATGCCCCAAGGAAATCAAGAATCATGAGTATCGCGTCGGACTGACGCCCGGATCGGTTCGTGAATACGTCGCACATGGCCACGAAGTGCTGGTTGAGACCGGTGCGGGCGGCGGCATCGGTGCCGATGACAACGCCTACCGCGCCGCCGGCGCGGCGATCGCGGCCACGGCCGCCGACGTGTTCGCCAAGTCCGACATGATCGTCAAGGTAAAGGAACCGCAGCCCAATGAGTGGGCGCAGTTGCGCGAAGGCCAGATCCTCTACACCTATCTCCATCTCGCTCCCGATCCCGAACAGACCAAGGGGCTCATCGGCTCCGGCGTGACCGCAGTCGCCTATGAGACTGTCACCGACGACCGTGGCGGCTTGCCTTTGCTGGCGCCGATGTCGGAGGTTGCGGGCCGCCTGTCGATACAGGCCGGCGCAACCGCCTTGCAGAAGGCCAATGGCGGACGCGGCGTGCTTTTGGGCGGCGTGCCCGGCGTTCCGCCCGGCAAGGTCACGGTCTTGGGCGGCGGCGTCGTCGGTCTGCACGCGGCCAGGATGGCGGCTGGCCTCGGGGCTGACGTCACCATCATCGACCGATCGATCCCGCGCCTGCGCCAGCTCGACGACCTGTTCGGTGGACGCGTCCACACACGCTATTCGACGGTCGAGGCGCTGGAGGAGGAATGCTTTTCCGCCGATATCATTGTCGGTGCGGTGTTGATCCCCGGTGCGGCGGCTCCCAAGCTTGTGACGCGCGAAATGCTGTCCGGCATGAAAAAGGGCGCTGTTCTGGTGGACGTGGCAATCGACCAGGGCGGCTGCTTCGAAACCTCGCATGCAACCACGCATGCCGACCCCACTTATGAGATCGACGGCGTCATCCACTATTGCGTGGCCAACATGCCGGGCGCCGTGCCGGTGACATCGGCGCATGCGCTCAACAATGCGACCCTGCACTATGGCTTGCAGCTTGCCGACAAGGGCCTGAAGGCGCTGGTTGACGATCAGCATCTGCGCAACGGATTGAACATTCACAAGGGCAGGATCACCAACAGGGCAGTGGCCGAAGCGCTCGGCTACGAGATGTCCGAGCCGAAATCCGTCTTGGCCGCCTGAAGCCGTCTACACATAAATTTGATGCCCGCGAGCCCTTCTCGCGGGCATTTTTGTGCCGACAGGCGGGTTTTCCTAGCTTTTCCTACGCCATTTGGCCGATTCCGGCTAATCGATTTGATTAGAATAGTTGCATACGGGTTACACCCAAAACGTCTGACTTATGATACATACAACTTATAGGTTTTATTTTGGGGACTTGAAATGCTGCGGGTATCTAACTCGAAAACGCTTCTACTGTGCACGTCCGCTCTGCTGGCTCTGGGGACTGCTGCTTACGCTGCCGACCCGCAGCTGCCGGCCGAAGCGCCTTCCGGCTTCAACTGGAGCGGTGCATATGTCGGCGCAGGCGTAGGGGTTGGTGCGGTTGTGCATCGCTTCGAGATCACTGATGGCGTCAACTCGGCAAGCATCAATGGGCTCGGCGGCGAAGGCGTCTTCGGCGAAGTGACTGCCGGCTACGATCACATGTTGTCGGACCGCGTCCTTCTCGGCGGTTTCATCGACGCGCATTTCGGCAACATCGGCCCGACGATCGAAGCAAGCAGTGGTGGCGTCTCTGTCGCGGACATTGAACTGACCAACAGCTATGGTTTCGACGCCGGCGCGAGGCTCGGCTACGTGGTCGCTCCCTCCACCCTCGCCTACGTGCTTGGCGGCTATGGCTGGCAGCACTTCAAGCTCGATGGCAGCATTCCCGGCGGTCCGGCGATATCGTTCAGCGAGGACCGCAGCGGCTACATCCTGGGCGTCGGCATGGAAACGGCCGTTTCCGGCAACTGGACTTTGAAGACGGAGTACCGCTATTCCGACTACGGCAACGACGTGATTGCCGACCTCGGCGGCGGTACGGTCCTCAAGATTCAACCTTCGACGCACACATTCCACGTCGGTGCGAATTACCGCTTCGGCGCGCAAAATGGCGGGGGCGCCTCCTTTGCAGCACCTTCCTACGACTGGACGGGCTTCTATGCAGGCGGAGCGCTGGGTGCCGGGTCGGTTGTGCATGACCTGTCCATCAATCCCGGCGGCGGCATCATCGATGCGAACGGCATTGGCGGTGAAGGCGTATTCGGCGAAGCCAGCGTCGGCTACGACCATGATTTCGGCACCTGGGTCGCAGGCGTCATGCTCGACGCGCGCTACTCCGGCATTTCGACCGACATCGATGGCGCGGCTCTCGGGATCGACGGGAAGATCGAGGCAGACTACGGCTTCGACGTCCTTGCCCGTGCCGGCATGAAGGTCAATGAATCGACCTTGGCCTATGTTCTCGGCGGCTATAGCTGGCAGCATTTCGACGTCAACGCGGCAATCGGCGGTGCGCCGTCGACTTCGCTGTTCGATTGGGACTCAAGCGGCTTCTCGCTGGGTGGCGGTCTCGAAACGGCGGTGACCGACAATGTGACCGTCGGTCTTGAATATCGCTACTCGCAATTCTCCAACGAGGACTTCTCGGATCTGCTCGGCGCACCTGCCGGCACGGTGGGAGTTGAGCCGTCGTTCCACACCGCCCGCCTCGGCCTGAAGTACAAGTTCAACTAAGACCCGGCGGACAAGCATTTAAGGGCTCGCTTTCGCGAGCCCTTTTTTTGCGCTCAGAGAAGATCAAAAGCACGGGCGTGAGACGCGCAGGCAGATACAGGCTTCAGATAGCCTGATCGACTTCAGGCTTTACCGAGAGGCGTCAGCAGCCTGATTGGACGTTAGACACCGAGGGATTTGAGCTTCCGGTGCAGGGCCGAACGTTCCATGCCGATGAACTCGGCGGTTCGCGAGATATTGCCGCCGAAGCGGTTGATCTGGGCGATCAGGTAATCCTTTTCGAACTGCTCGCGCGCTTCGCGAAGCGGCAGCGCCATGATGTGCTGGTCCGACTGGTTGGGCGTACGCGGCATGACATCGCCAATTTCGGACGGCAGCAAGTCCGCCGTGATTGGCGATTCAACATCATCGCCCCGCGCCAGGATCATCAGGCGTTCGACATTGTTGCGTAGCTGGCGGACGTTTCCCGGCCAGTTGTGTGCCTGAAGAACCGCCATGGCATCATCGCCGATGCGCCGCGATTTCATGCCCGCCTGGCGCGCGATCTGCTTCATGAAATGATCGACCAGATAGGGGATGTCCTCGCGCCGCTCGGCAAGGCCCGGAACATTCACCGGAACCACGGCGAGGCGATGGTATAGGTCTTCCCGGAAGCGGCCATCCGCGATCATTGCCTCCAGGTTCTGGGAAGTAGAGGTGATGATGCGAACATCGACCTTGACACGCTTGGTGCCGCCTACCCGCTCGAATTGCTGCTCGACAAGAACACGCAGGATCTTGTTTTGCGTCTCGCGCGGCATGTCGGCAACCTCATCGATATAGAGAATGCCACGGTGTGCCTCTTCGAGCGCACCGACCTTGCGTTCGGTGCCGTTCGATTCGGTGCCGAACAGCTCGATTTCCATGCGCTCGGGCGTGATGGTCGCCGCGCTTAGCGTCACGAACGGGCCGCTCTTGCGGGCTGACAGGGCGTGGATCGCGCGCGCCGCCAGTTCCTTGCCGGAACCCGAAGGGCCTATGATCATGACGCGGCTGTTGGTCGGCGCGATACGTTCGATCGTCTGGCGCAACTGGCTCATGGCCGACGACATGCCAATGAGGTCGAAGGTCTCGCCGCTGCGCTGCTTGAGGTCTGAAACCTCGCGCTTGAGCTTCGACGTCTCGATGGCGCGTTCGGCAACGAGGATGAGCCGGTCGGCCTTGAACGGCTTTTCGATGAAATCATAAGCACCTCGGCGAATGGCCGAGACGGCGGTCTCGATGTTGCCGTGACCCGAGATCATCACCACCGGCAGATTGGGGTGCATCGTCTTGATCTCGTCCAGCAAGGCTAGGCCGTCCAGCCGCGAGCCTTGCAGCCAGATGTCGAGGAAGATGAGACGCGGTGCACGGTCGGCGATGGACGCAAGCGCACTATCGGCGTCGTGCGCGGTGCGCGTCTCGTGGCCTTCGTCGCTGAGGATGCCCGCGACCAGTTCCCGGATGTCTTCTTCGTCATCAACGATGAGAATGTCAGACGCCATTGTCGACCTTTTCAGTTTCTTTTGAGGATGGTGCGCTGCTTTCGATTGGTGTTGCCGACGAAGCCGGCAAAATCATGCTGATCATGGCCCCGCGCCCGCCATAAAAATCGGCTGGCGCATCATGAAGTTCCAGATGACCGCCGTGGTCTTCCACGATCTTCTTGACGATAGCGAGGCCGAGGCCGGTGCCCTTGTCACGCGTGGTCATATAGGGCTCAAGAAGGCGCTGGCGATGCTCGCGCGGCAAACCTTTGCCGTTATCCATCACATCGACCCTGATAGAATCACCTTGCCGCTCGGCTCGGATGCGGATGGCATTGGCGGTCCCGTCGCTACGCTCGACGCCTTCCATCGCTTCCGAAGCATTCTTGATGACGTTGCCGAATGCCTGGGCGAGCAACCGGCTGTCGAACGTGCCCTTGAGCGGTTTGTCGCCAAACGAACGCTCGAAGGTGATGTCGGGCCGGCTCACCTCGACGAGGAACGACGCCTCGCGCAAGGCTTCACGTAGATCGAGCTCTTTCATTTCCGGTTTTGGCATACGCGCGAAGGACGAGAACTCGTCGACCATGCGGCCGATGTCGCCAACCTGCCGGATTATCGTGTCGGTGCACTGGTCAAAGACCTCGCGGTCCTCGGTGATCACCTTGCCGTAGCGGCGCTTGATGCGCTCGGCCGACAACTGGATTGGCGTCAGCGGATTCTTGATTTCGTGCGCGATGCGGCGCGCCACATCTGCCCAGGCTGAAGTGCGCTGCGCCTGGACAAGATCGGTGATGTCATCGACCGTGACAACGTAGGATTTGGCGGCAGTATCGTTGTCCTCCTCCTCCATGGTCACCTGGATATTGTAGGTTCGCTCGGCGCCAAGCCGGGAGAAGGTCACCTGCTCACGATATGCGGACTTGTCAGACATGCGCCCGATTTCAAACGCGCGTCCGACCAAAGGCAGGAGAACCGAAAGGTTTTGCCCAATGGCCGTTTCGGCCGGAATGCCCAGCATGGTTTCAGCGGATCGATTGACGATGGTGACGATGCCCTCGGCATCCACGCCGATAACACCCGCCGTCACGCCCTCAAGCACGGCTTCGGAAAACCGGCGGCGCTCGTCGATCAGGTCTTTCGCGGACAACAGTTCGTTGCGCTGCGACTTGAGCTCCAGAAGCATGTTGTTGAACGTGTCGCCGAGTGAGGCGACGTCGCCATCCGACGGACGCACGGGAACCGACACGTCGAGATTGCCAGTAGCCACCTCGTCGGCGGCGCCGATCAACTGGCGGATTGGGCGAACCAGCCGATCCGCAACGGCAATGCCCGTCCAGATCGATGACAGGATGATAATCAGCGTCAGCGACAGATAGGGCAGCGCGAAAGCGAGCTGCGAGGGACGCCGGTTGGCTTCCAGGCCACGATATTCGTCTGTGTTCGCTCGAACGATCTGCCGGGCCTTGATGACTTCGGGATCGACCAGCTTGATGGTGTAGAGATAAAGTCCCTCGATCTCCCTGAGCTTGACGATTGCGCCCATGATGTTGCGCGTGCGCGGTTCGATGAGCACAGGCTTGCCGTCGGTTGCCGTTTCGACCGCGCCGCTTGGCGGCTCAGGCATGGCAAAATCCACCTGGGTGTCGGCGCTCATCACGAATGAACCATCGGGCTTGACCAGCGCCGCATGCGCCAATCCACGTCCGACGGCTTCCTTGTTCATAAGATCGAGAAAACCGGTGCGATCCAGGCCGTAGAGCGTGCGGGCATTGTCGAGGTCATAGGCCATCGAAAGGGTCGTGCCCTGCAGGTTGCGGGCATTTTCCTGCACATAGGCGTCGGCGATGGAGAGCGACGAATTGATGATGGTCTTTGTGCGGATCTCGAACCAGCGGTCGAGGCCGATGTTGAGCGTGACCGACGCAACGATAGCCACCATGATGGCCGGGATTGCAGCGACCAGGACGAACATCGTCACGATGCGCACATGCAGGCGGGACGCCGCTTTTCCGGTGCGCCGCGCCATGGCGATGCGATGCACTTCGCGCACGATCAGCACGATCAGGGCCAGGATGAAGGCAGCGTTCAGACCGATGAGGACAAGCGTGGTGTTGGAATCAGGCGCAATCGGCGTGATGCCGACAAGAATTGCGAACGACACGGCAGCCGCGAGCAGCGCTCCCACAATGGCGAGAATGCCAGGCAAAGCCAGCAACCGCCGGGCTTCCTGGAAGCCGCTTTTGCGAAAGCGTAGCCCGCTCAATGAGGGTACCTGAGTTGCCATCTCGCCGACTGAAACCATGGATTGAGTCACATGTATGCAACGCATTGTGGCGATTATGCAACAAAGACTCGGCCTGAATGTGATTTTCAACGGCTTTTCATGTGCCGCAACGTCAGGTGCAAATGCAGCACCTACCAAACAGGTTCGGATCGGCTAGCGGCCGCCTTTCAGCGAGCGGACTTGTAGACGTTGATGCCGAGGTCGCGGATTTTCTTGCGCAGCGTGTTGCGGTTGAGGCCAAGCAGATCGGCCGCCTTGATCTGGTTGCCGCGTGTTGCGGTCATCGCGGCCAGCACCAGCGGATACTCCACTTCCTCCAAAATCCTTTGATAAAGGCCGGGCGGTGGCAGTTCGCCGCCGAAGGAAGCGAAATGGCGCTGCAGGTAGTGCTCCATCGCCTGCCCGATCGACAGCGTCTCGGGAATGAGTGTCGCCGCGACAGCTTCTCCGGGCGTTTCGCCAACGCTCAGTTCCGCCTCGATGATTTCGGCAGAAATCTCGTCTTGGGTATAGAGGGCGGCGAGCCGGCGGATCAGGTTCTCAAGCTCGCGCACATTGCCCGGCCACGCATAGCGCTTCATCAACTCGATGCCGGCGGGCGAAATCTGCTTCGCTTGCAAGCCTTGGCTTGAGCCGGCCTTGAAGAAATGCCGGACAAGATCGGGAATGTCCTCGGAGCGTTCGCGCAAGGGCGGAAGCCGCAGCGGCACGACGTTCAGGCGGTAGAACAGGTCCTCGCGGAAAAGCCCCTGATTGATCAGGGCGCGCAGGTCCTTGTTGGTTGCCGCAACGATGCGCACATCGGTCTTGATCGGCGTGCGGCCACCGACGGTGGTGTATTCGCCCTGCTGGAGCACGCGCAGCAGGCGGGTCTGCGCCTCCATCGGCATGTCGCCGATCTCGTCGAGGAAAAGCGTGCCGCCCTCGGCCTGCTCGAAGCGCCCGGTGGAGCGGTTCTGTGCGCCGGTGAAAGCGCCTTTCTCGTGCCCGAAGAGCTCGGATTCGATCAGATCGCGCGGGATTGCGGCCATGTTGATGGCGACGAAGGGACCGCCACGGCGACGGCCATATTCATGCAGCGCACGCGCCACCAGTTCCTTGCCGGTGCCGGATTCACCGCTGATCATGACGGTCAGGTCCGTCTGCATCATGCGGGCAAGCATCCGGTAAATGTCCTGCATCGCGCCGGATCGTCCGACCAGCGGCATGTTCTCCGGTTGGTCGTCCAGCCGCGGCTCGATCTTCGGGCGGCGCGGTTCAGACAGAGCGCGGTTGACGATGGCGAGCAGTTCGGTGAGGTCGAAGGGTTTTGGCAGGTATTCGTAGGCCCCGGCCTCGGAGGCGCGGATGGCGGTCATGAAGGTGTTTTGCGCGCTCATCACGACGACCGGCAATTCGGGGCGCGCCTTCTTGATGCGCGGCAGCATGTCGAACGCGTTTTCATCAGGCATCACCACATCGGTGATGACGAGATCGCCCTCGCCGGCGGCGATCCAGCGCCACAGGGTTGCGGCGTTCGAGGTAACGCGCACCTCATGGCCAACGCGCGACAGCGCCTGGTTGAGCACTGTGCGGATGGCGGCGTCGTCGTCGGCAACGAGGATGTGGCCTGGCGTGGTCATGGGCGGCTACCCTCGCTATCGGCATCGAGGCCGGTCGGCAGTTCTTTCCAGGCCGGCATCAGCACGCGGAAGGTAGTTCCGCGCGGCGTGGTTTCGCACTCGACAATGCCGCCATGTTCGCCAACGATTTTTGCCACCAGCGCGAGGCCAAGGCCGGAGCCGTTCGGCTTGGTGGTGATGAAGGGGTCGAACAGGATCGGCAAAATGTCCTCCGAAACGCCCGGCCCGTTGTCGTGAACGCAGAATTCCAACGGCAGCGAGACACGCTCCTGCGTGCCGGGGACAGACATGCGGATGCCTGGCCGGAATGCCGTCGAAAGAACGATTTCGCCCAAGGGATCGCTGCCGACCGCTTCCGCAGCGTTCTTCACAAGGTTCAGGAACACCTGGATCAGCTGGTCACGGTTTGCATAGACCGGAGGCAATGATGGATCATAGTCTTCGAAGATCTTGATCTTGTTTGCGAATCCATTTCTGGCAATCGCCTTTACGTGATCCAGGACCACGTGAATGTTGACCGGGTATCTGTCGATGGGCCGCTCGTCGGAAAAGACTTCCATGCGGTCGACTAGCGCCACGATGCGGTCTGTCTCATCAGTGATGAGCCGCGTCAGCGCGCGGTCTTCGTCGGAGGCGGATTGTTCGAGCAATTGCGCGGCACCGCGAATGCCCGACAGCGGGTTCTTGATCTCGTGCGCCAGCATTGCCGCCAGACCGGTGACGGAACGGGCGGCGCCGCGATGCGTCATCTGGCGGTCGATCTTGTCGGCCATCGAGCGTTCCTGGAACATGACCACCACGGAGCCTGGAAACTCCGGCACGGGCGCAACGTAGAGATCGACCATCTTCTCGATGCCGAGGCGTGGCGAGGAGACATCGACCCGGTACTCGTTGACCGGAGCGCGGCGTTCGCGAACCTGATCGACAAGCGTCAGCAGCGGGCTGCCGAACGGGATCAGCTTCGACAAGGTGTTGCGGGCAAGCGTTGCAGCGCTCGAGCGGAAGAAGTCTTCCGCATCCGCATTGGCAAACGAGATGAAGCCGTCCGGATCGACCATGATGACCGGCCGCCTGATGGTGTTGAGCAAGACCTGCGCGGCATCCGCAGCGCCGGAATCTTGAGCCTGCGCGATGGTCATGCGGCGATTCCCAGGGGGGCAGCGTTTGACGATAGCGTGTCGCGCAGCAGGGAGATGACGGTAGCCGGTTCGCTGCAGGTGAGGATCGCCTTGCGACGTTCCAGCGAAACAGCGGGACCGTGGCGGTCGAGATACCAGCCAAGATGCTTGCGCGCCTGCCTCAGCCCGCTTTCCACGCCATAAAGGGTGAGCATGTCTTCGTAGTGTGAAACGATATAGTCGATGAGGTCAGAAACCTGTTCGGGTCGGGCCGGAGTTTCCGTTCCCAGAGCCGCAGCAGCGACACTGCCCGCCGTCCACGGAGCGCCATAATGCGCGCGCCCGACCATCACGGCATCGGCTCCCGATTGCTGCAGGATGCCGGCGGCATCCTCGGCAGAAGTGACATCGCCATTGGCGACGACGGGAATGGAGACGGCGGCCTTGATGCGGGCGATAGCGCGCCAGTCCGCCTTGCCGTTGTAGAACTGGCAGCGCGTGCGGCCATGCACCATCACCATCTTCACACCGGCCTGTTCGGCGCGGCGCGCGAGCATTGGCGCGTTGAGCGCATTCTCGTCCCAGCCGAGACGCATTTTCACGGTGACCGGAACTTCGACCGCGCCGGTGACTGCCTCGATCAGCGAAAGCGCGTGGTCGAGGTCAAGCATCAAAGCCGACCCGGCATAGCCGCCCGTGACCTTCTTGGCGGGGCAGCCCATGTTGATGTCGATGATGTCGGCACCCTCGCCCACGGCGATGCGCGCGGCTTCGGCCATGTGAATTGCTTCCCGCCCGGCAAGCTGCACCATGTGAACCGGCAGACCGGAATGGCGGATGCGGACGTTGAAGCCGGCCCTGCCCTTGGCCAATTCGCCGCTGGCGACCATCTCGGACACGACCAGCCCTGCGCCATGCTGATAGGCGCGCTTGCGGAACGGGTCGTCGGTAATGCCAGACATCGGCGCCAGGAACACGCGATTGCGTATTTCGACGCCGCCTATCTCAAGCGGTCTGGCCAGAACGGTCACATCACTCATGCACAAAAACCAAGCAGATTTCCTTGTTGCATAATTACTAGACAAGTTGGGATCGGCGCGCAACGCGCCATGACGCCACATTGAGGCTAATTTTGGAAAATGCTGGTTTTCTACGAAGGTCCCGACTAAGCACCAGCCATGGCGGACCCGACCAACATTTCCCCGGCAGGACGTGCGAACCGGATCGCGGCGGTCATCGTTGCCGCCGGGCGGGGCGAGCGCGCGGGACAAGCTGATGGACCCAAGCAATACCGCATCATCGGCGGTCGCGCCGTCATTGCGCATACGCTTGAAATATTCCTGTCGCACCCGATGGTCGACATTGTGGTCGTTGCGATCCATGCTGACGACAGGGAACTTTTCGATCACGCCGCGGGAATTGACTGCGAACGGGTCATCAAAGTCATCGGTGGGCCGACCCGACAGGAGTCCGTGCGGCTTGGACTTCTAGCGCTGCGGGATCATGCACCCGCCAAGGTGCTGATCCACGACGCGGTGCGGCCCTTTGCCGATGGCGAACTGCTCAGCCGGACCATCGAGACGATTGGGGACAGCCAAGGTGCGCTGCCGACGCTGCCAGTGGCCGATACACTAAAGCGCGAGGCGTTCGGCGGTATGGTGGGCGAGACCGTGCCACGCGCCGGCTTGCACAGTGCGCAGACACCGCAAGGCTTTCCCTTCGCTCCGATCCTCGAAGCACATGAGAAGGCGCACCTGATCGGCCGCCACGACTTCACCGACGATGCCGCGATTGCCGAATGGGCGCGCATTCCGGTCAAGCTGGTGCCCGGCTCGCCGGACAATGTGAAACTGACCTGGGCAAGGGATATTGCGATGGCCGACCAGAGGCTGAAGACGACGGCTCCGAGCTTTCCCGATGTGCGCACCGGCAATGGCTACGACGTGCATTCGTTCGAGGTGGGGGACCATGTAACGCTTTGCGGCGTCGCCATCCCGCATTCGAAGAAGCTTTCCGGCCATTCCGATGCCGATGTCGGCTTGCACGCCCTGACCGACGCGCTGCTGGCGACTTGCGGTGCTGGCGATATCGGCACGCATTTCCCGCCATCAGAGCCGCAATGGAAAGGTGCCGCGTCGCGGATATTCGTCGAGCATGCCGTCAAGTTGGTGCGGGAACGCGGCGGGCGCATCGCCAATGCCGACGTGACACTCATATGCGAGGCACCGAAGGTCGGACCGCATCGCGAGGCGATGGTTGCGGCCTTGTCGACGATGCTCGGCATTTCGGGTGAGCGGATCTCGATCAAGGCGACGACGAACGAGAAACTGGGCTTTGTCGGCCGCGAGGAAGGCATTGCGGCCATCGCGACGGCAAGCGTGATCTATCCCGGCGAGGTACCGGAATGACCGAGGCTGGCACGGGTGAAGTAAAGCAGGCCGATATCGGCGATCTGGCCGACCGCTTTCTGAAAGCCTGCCACAGGCACGGCATCCTAGTGGCAACGGCCGAAAGCTGCACCGGCGGCCTTATCATCGCAGCGATGACCGACATACCGGGGTCGTCGTCGATGGTGGACCGCGGTTTCGTCACCTACTCCAACGAAGCCAAGATGGACATGCTGGGCGTTTCCGCCACGACCTTGGACGCACACGGCGCGGTGTCATCCGAAACCGCATACGAAATGGCCAAGGGAGCGCTCGAGCGATCAAGAGCGGGCATCGCGCTCGCTGTTACAGGCATTGCCGGCCCCGATGGCGGCAGCGCCGAGAAGCCGGTCGGCCTGGTCTGGTTCGGACTGGCGCTGACGGGCAAGCCTGTGATGACGGAAAAGCGGATTTTTGAAAATCGCGGCCGCGACTTCATCCGCCGCGAGACGGTTCGCCACGCGCTGACGATGGGCCTAGACGCGCTGGCGAAGTGAGATCGGTCAGGCCACGTCCGGCGCAGGCTTTTCGGATACGCCGGTGCCATAGATGACGTCGGCTCGCTTTTCGAACGCTTCCGAGAACATGCGAAAAGCGCGGTCGAACATCGTACCCATGACAGCGCCGAGCAGCCGGCTCTTGAACTCATAGTCGATGAAGAAGCGCACGAAACATCCGTCGCTCGCCGGCTCAAACCCCCATACATTGCTGAGGTACTTGAAGGGACCATCGATGTATTTGACGTCGATGACCTTCTCGTCGGGCTTCAGCAGGACCTGCGTGGTGAAGCTTTCGCGGATCGCCTTATAGCCGACGCTCATGCTGGCGACGAGCAAAGTGCGGCCATCGCGTTCGCGGCGGGACTGCACAGTCAGCGCCTCGCACAACGGCAGAAATTCAGGGTAGCGCTCCACGTCTGCGACCAGCGCAAACATTTCGTCCGGCGAATGGGCGACACGGCGGGTGGCTTCGAATTGCGGCATGAAACCGGGAAGCTACGCTGACTTGGCCAAGACTGCCTCGCGCGCGGCCCTCAGCCGCGCAAAATCCTCGCCGGCATGGTGCGAGGAGCGCGTGAGCGGGCTCGACGCAACGAGCAGGAAGCCCTTGGTCTTGCCGATCGTCTCGAACGACTTGAACTCATCCGGCGTGACGAAGCGGATCACCGGATGGTGCTTCTTCGACGGCTGCAGATACTGGCCGATGGTCATGAAGTCGACATTGGCCGAGCGCAGGTCGTCCATCAATTGCAGCACTTCGTGCCGCTCTTCGCCGAGCCCGACCATGATGCCCGATTTAGTGAAGATCGACGGATCGAGTTCCTTCACCCGCTGCAGCAGGCGAATGGAGTGGAAGTAGCGCGCGCCG
The DNA here is from genome assembly GCF_057809835.1 of Mesorhizobium sp. FG116. NCBI lineage: Bacteria > Pseudomonadati > Pseudomonadota > Alphaproteobacteria > Hyphomicrobiales > Phyllobacteriaceae > Mesorhizobium > Mesorhizobium sp. FG116. Next base: position 192,968 of record NZ_JBMDKS010000002.1, on the reverse strand, counting down.
GGTCGCACGGTCAGGTAGTTCGACGGTACGGTTTCCAGATTGTGGTTGAAGACGTCCGGCTTGGCAGCCACGACGACTTCCAGGGCACCGTCCTTGCGCAGGAAATCAGGCGTCAGGATTTCGATGGTGGTCTTCGGCGTCGCCGCACGGATGGCATGGATGACATCGGCGAAATGCTGGGCACCGCCGTCAGGCAGATCGTCGCGGTCAACCGAAGTGATGACGACGTGGGTAAGGCCCATGGTCTTCACGGCGGTCGCGACACGTTCCGGTTCGCCGGCATCGAGCGCCGTCGGGATGCCGGTGGCGACGTTGCAGAAGGCGCAGGCGCGGGTGCAGATCTCGCCCATGATCATGAAGGTGGCGTGCTTCTTGTCCCAGCATTCGCCGATATTGGGGCAGCCCGCCTCCTCGCAAACCGTTACCAGCTTGTTCGACTTCACAATCTCGCGTGTTTCGGCATATCCCTTCGACACGGGAGCCTTTACGCGAATCCAGTCGGGCTTGCGCAGAACTTCCTGATCCGGCCGATGCGCCTTTTCGGGGTGCCTGACGCGAGGTGGGTTGGCGATGTTGTCGAGGACGGTGACCATCTTCAATCCGTTCTATACCGGGCGCTTCATAGCGCCCCGAAAGCCAGCTTCATCTAAGGCGTTTTGCCGCAAAGAAAAAGGCCGCCACTCCAAGCTTATGCGTTCAGGGCGCGACCATAGGCGTCGAGCACGCTTTCCTTCATCATTTCCGACAGGGTCGGGTGCGGGAACACCGTGTGCATCAATTCTTCCTCGGTCGTCTCGAGGTTCATCGCCACGACGAAGCCCTGGATCAGTTCGGTCACTTCCGCGCCGACCATATGCGCGCCGAGCAACTGTCCGGTCTTCTTGTCGAAAATCGTCTTGATGAAACCCTGATCTTCGCCCAAGGCAATGGCCTTGCCGTTGGCCGCGAACTGGAAGCGGCCGACGCGGATATCCTTGCCCTCTGCCTTGGCCTTGGCTTCAGTCAGGCCGACCGACGCCACTTGCGGGTTGCAATAGGTGCAGCCCGGGATCTTGGACTTGTCGAGGCCGTGCACGCCCGGGACGTTGGCGATCTTTTCGATGCAGATCACGCCTTCATGCTCGGCCTTGTGGGCGAGCATCGGCGGGCCGGCAACGTCGCCGATGGCATAGACGCCCGGTACGTTGGTGCGGCCGTAGCCATCCACGACCACGCAGCCGCGATCCGTCTTGATGCCGAGGGCTTCCAGCCCGAGGTTTTCGATATTGCCCTGCACGCCGACGGCGGAGATCATGCGTTCGGCGGTGATCTTCTCGACCTTGCCGTCCTTCATCTCGACATGGGCGGTAACCGAATTGGCACCCTTCTCGATCTTGGTGACCTTGGCTTCGAGAATGATCTTCATGCCCTGCTTCTCGAACTGCTTCTGCGCGAACTTCGAGACTTCGGCATCCTCGACCGGCATAACGGCCGGCATCAGTTCGACCACCGTGACCTCGGCACCCATTGTGCGGTAGAACGAGGCGAACTCGATGCCGATGGCGCCGGAGCCCATGACCAGCAGCGACTTGGGCATTTCCTTCGGCACCATCGCCTCGAAATAGGTCCAGATCAGCTTGCCGTCCGGCTCGATGCCCGGCAGCGCCCGCGGCCGTGCGCCGGTGGCGACGATGATGTGCTTGGCGGTATAGGTGCCCTCGCCCTTGGTGCCCTTGGGCGCCGGATGCTGCGGTTCCATCGGCTTCTTGGACGTCTTGGAAACGACGATCTCGCCCGGCTTGGTGAGCTTGGCCTCGCCCCAGATAACATCGACCTTGTTCTTCTTCATCAGGAAGCCGACGCCGCCGTTGAGGCGCGCCGATACGCCGCGCGAGCGCTCGACAACCGCCTTGACGTCCGCTGTCACCTTGCCGTCGATCTTGAGGCCATAGGCCTCTGGATGCTCTGCATAGTGCTTGATCTCCGCCGACCGGAGCAATGCCTTGGTAGGGATGCAGCCCCAGTTGAGGCAGATGCCGCCGAGGTGTTCGCGCTCGACGATTGCGGTCTTGAAGCCGAGCTGGGCGGAGCGCACGGCGGTGACGTAACCGCCGGGGCCGGAACCGATGATGATGACGTCGTAATTCTCAGCCACGGAAATCTCCTAGTTCAAGGTGGCGGGACGGGAGTTGCGGCGGGCACCGTCTGGCGCCAAACCGCTCCATTCCGCGCTTATGTTCACACCAGCATGGCCATCGGGTTTTCGATGAGGCGCTTGAAGGCGCCGATGAGTTCGGCACCGAGCGCGCCGTCCACAGCCCGGTGGTCGGTCGAGAGCGTCACTGACATGACGGTCGCGATCTTGATCTCGCCGTTCTTCACCACTGGCCGTTCCTCGCCGGCTCCGACCGCAAGGATCGTCGCATGCGGCGGGTTGATCACCGCGGCGAAGTCCTTGATGCCGAACATGCCGAGGTTCGAGACGGCAGTCGTGCCGCCCTGGTATTCCTCCGGCTTCAGCTTGCGGGTGCGGGCGCGCCCGGCCAGATCCTTCATCTCGTTGGAGATCGCAGACAGGCTCTTTTCTTCCGCCCGGCGCACGATCGGCGTGATCAGCCCGCCCGGGATCGAGACAGCCACGCCGACATCGGCGTGCTTGTGCTTGATCATGGCGCTTTCGGTCCATGACGCATTGGCGTCCGGCACTTCCACCAGCGCCATCGCCATCGCCTTGATGATCATGTCGTTGACGGAGAGCTTGTAGGCCGGCACCTCGCCCTTCTCGGTCTTCCTGACCGGGGCGGCGTCGTTGAGCTGCTTTCTCAGCGCCAGAAGCGCGTCGAGTTCGCAATCGATGGTGAGGTAGAAATGCGGAATGGTCGATTTTGCCTCGACCAGCCGTCTCGCAATCGTCTTGCGCATGTTGTCGTGCGGGACAAGCTCGTAGGAGCCTTCCTCGAACAGCTTCAGCACGGCATCGTCAGACATCGGCTTGACCGCAGGCGCAACCGAGCCGGCCGAAGAAGCGGCGGCAGCAGGCGCGGCAGCCTTTGCACCACCACCGGCAATCGCAGCTTCGACATCCGCCTTCACCACCCGCCCATGCGGACCGCTGCCGGAAACGGAGGCGAGATCGACACCGGCATCCTTGGCAATGCGGCGGGCGAGCGGAGATGCGAACGTCCTCGCGTCTGTGGAGGGCCCGACACCGTTTGCAGCCGCAGGCTTCGCAGCCGGAGCAGGCGCAGCCTGACTGGCGGGAGCCGGAGCTTCGGCCTTTGCCTCTGCTTTCGGAGCCTCTGCCTTGGGCGCGGCACCACCGTCACCCTTGGCGGCAGCGGAAGCATCTTCGCCGTCAGCCGCCAATACGGCGATCAGCGCGTTGACCTTGACGCCTTCCGTACCGGCCGGCACGACGATCTTGGCAACCGTGCCTTCATCGACGGCTTCGACTTCCATCGTCGCCTTGTCGGTCTCGATTTCGGCGATTACATCGCCGGGAGAGACTTTGTCGCCTTCCTTGACCAGCCACTTGGCGAGATTGCCCTCTTCCATCGTGGGGGAAAGGGCGGGCATCGTGATGTTGATTGGCATATCGTCCTCCCGCCCGGCCTATCGATAAGTGACGGCTTTGACCGCCTCGACCACTTCCCCGACATTCGGCAAAGCCAGCTTTTCGAGATTGGCCGCGTAAGGCATCGGCACATCCTTGCCGGCAATGGTGATGACCGGCGCATCAAGGAAGTCGAAGGCCCGCTGCGACACCTGGTTGGCGATATGATCGCCGACCGAAGACTGCGGGAAGCCTTCCTCGACCACGACAAGCCGGTTGGTCTTCTTGACCGACGCGATGATGGTGTCCAAATCGAGCGGACGGATGGTCCTGAGATCGATGATCTCGGCGTCGATGCCCATCTTGGCCAATTCCGCCTCGGCCTTGACGGCATAGGTCATGCCGATGCCGAACGACACGATGGTGACGTCCTTGCCGACCTTGTGGATGCGCGCCTTGCCGATGGGCAGGACGAAATCATCCAGCTTCGGCACGTCGAATGACTGGCCGTAGAGGATTTCGTTCTCAAGGAAGATGACCGGATTGGGATCGCGGATCGCAGCCTTGAGCAGTCCCTTGGCGTCGGCTGCCGTATAAGGCATCACAACCTTGAGGCCGGGGATGTGGCTGTACCATGCTGCGTAGCACTGCGAGTGCTGGGCAGCGACGCGGGCAGCAGCCCCGTTCGGGCCACGGAAGACGATCGGCGCACCCATCTGGCCGCCAGACATATAAAGCGTCTTGGCCGCCGAATTGACGATCTGGTCAATGGCCTGCATGGCGAAGTTGAAGGTCATGAATTCGACGATCGGCTTCAGGCCGGACATTGCAGCGCCGACGCCGACGCCGGCAAAGCCATGTTCGGTGATCGGGGTGTCGACGACGCGACGGTCACCGAACTCCTGCAACAGACCTTGCGTGATCTTATAAGCGCCCTGGTATTCGGCGACTTCCTCGCCCATGACGAAGACGTCGGCATCGCGCCGCATTTCCTCGGCCATCGCATCGCGCAGCGCTTCGCGCACGGTGGTGGAAACCATCTCGGTCCCGGCGGGAATATCGGGATCGGCGGCGATCTCGGCCTTCGGAGCAGCCGCCACGGGTTCCGCCGCCGGCTTGGCCGGCGCAGCTTCAGTCGCGGCAGGCGCCTCGGCCTTGGCCGGAGCGGATGGCTTGGCGGCATCGGCAGCGCTTTCACCGTCTGCCAGCAGAACCGCGATCGGCGTATTCACCTTGACGCCTTCGGTGCCGGCCGCGATCAGAATCTTGCCAAGCGTGCCTTCATCGACTGCTTCGACTTCCATCGTCGCCTTGTCGGTCTCGATTTCGGCGATGACATCACCGGCGACGATCTTGTCGCCCTCGTTCTTCAACCATTTCGACAGGTTGCCCTCTTCCATCGTCGGCGAGAGCGCAGGCATGAGAATTTCGATCGGCATTTGCCCTCTCCCTTAAAGTACGATGTCGGTCCAGAGTTCGGACGCATCCGGCTCCGGATCGGTCTGGGCGAAATCTGCGGCGTCGGCGACGATGTCGCGGACATCCTTGTCCACCGCCTTCAGTTCATCCTCGGTGGCCCATTTCTTGGACATCAGCCGCGCCTTGACCTGCTCGATCGGATCGTGTTCGGAGCGCATCTTCTGCACCTCCTCCTTCGAGCGATACTTGGCGGGATCGGACATGGAGTGGCCGCGATAGCGGTAGGTCTGCATTTCAAGAATGATCGGGCCGTTGCCGCTGCGGCACCATTCGGTGGCCATGTCCGCGGCAGACTTCACAGCCCGCACGTCCATGCCGTCAACCTGCATGCCCGGGATCTTGAAGGAAGCGCCGCGATGCGAGAAGTCCGTCTCGGCAGACGAACGCGTCACCGAAGTGCCCATGGCGTAGCGGTTGTTTTCGATGATGAAGATGACCGGCAGCTTCCACAGCGAGGCCATGTTGAAGCTTTCATAGACCTGGCCCTGGTTGGAGGCGCCGTCGCCGAAATAGGTCAGCGATACATTCTTGTTGCCGCGATAGCGGTTGGCGAAGCCAAGGCCGGTGCCCAGGGACACCTGCGCGCCAACGATGCCGTGACCGCCGTAGAATTGCTTTTCCTTGGAGAACATGTGCATGGAGCCGCCCTTGCCCTTGGAGTAGCCTCCACGGCGACCGGTCAGTTCGGCCATCACGCCGCGCGGCGACATGTCCATGGCCAGCATGTGGCCGTGATCGCGGTAGGCGGTGATCATCTGATCGCCTTCGATCAGCGCCATCTTCATGCCGGTCACCACGGCTTCCTGGCCGATATAGAGATGGCAGAAGCCGCCGATGAACCCCATGCCGTAAAGCTGGCCCGCCTTTTCCTCGAAACGGCGGATGAGCAGCATGTGGCGGTAGGCGGAAAGCTCGTCGTCCTTGTTGAACTCGGCAGGCTTCGGAGCGGTCAGTATGGACGATTTGGAATCGGAACGTGATTTGGCGGGCGCTTTTTTGGCGGCGGTGGCCATGCATGTCTCCCTAGTGGTGTCTCTTGCGGACAGGAAGGGAGTTTTTCCTCCCCCAACTGTCGAAAAAGCTAGCACGCAAAGGGGCATTTCGCCATGCGGAAAAATGCATGGCTGACATGCATCTAAACGGTTATATTCATTGAAATTTCTCTTGATTAACTGACTTTCAGTTAATCAGCCTTCCGCGGCAACATGACGATAATCTCGTCAGGCTGTGACAGGTTGAGGGCCTTCCGGGCCAGCTCATCCAGCATGTCCTTTTCAAGAGAACCATCGTGCAGCAGGCGCACGCGCTTTTCAAGCTCGCCGCGCTCCAACTGAAGGGAGGCAAGCTGCGCCTGCAGTTGCTCCTTGTGCTCCTGCAGCTTGTACTTGGAGTTGATGCCGAATTCGCCGTGATAGGCATGAAAGCCGAAATAGGCGACGAAGGCCGTGCACAACACCGGAATGATCAGGCGACCTTTGTTTGTCTGCTTGTGCTGGCGCGTCCACATGGATCGAAATCCCCTTCGACCCCTTGTCGCCCGATTGTGCTTAATGGACGGTTACGGCGCGCCGGTTGGAAACCCCGCAGCAACGAAAAAGGGCGGGTCGCCCCGCCCTTTCCGAAATACGATGTAGCAGGATCAGCCCTTGAGGATGGACTTGCCGGCGTAGCGCGCTTGCCTGCCCAGTTCTTCCTCGATGCGGATGAGCTGGTTGTACTTGGCGGTACGGTCGGAGCGGGCAAGCGAGCCTGTCTTGATCTGGCCGCAGTTGGTGGCGACCGCGAGGTCGGCAATGGTGGAATCTTCCGTCTCGCCGGAGCGGTGGGACATCACGGCCGTATAGGCAGCCTTGTGCGCCGTCTCGACCGCGTCGAGCGTCTCCGACAGCGAGCCGATCTGGTTGACCTTGACGAGGATAGAGTTGGCAACGCCCATGCGGATGCCATCGCGCAAGCGGGCCGAGTTGGTGACGAACAGGTCGTCGCCAACGAGCTGGACCTTCTTGCCGACGAGCTCGGTCAGGTACTTCCAGCCTTCCCAATCGTCCTCGGCCATGCCGTCCTCGATCGAGATGATCGGATAGTCGGCTGCCAGCTTGGCAAGGTACTTGGCCTGCGTCTTGGGATCGCGGGTCTTCTTCTCGCCGCCATAGACGTAATTGCCGTCCTTGAAGAACTCGGTCGAGGCGCAGTCGAGACCGAGCGCGATTTCCTCGCCCGGCTTGAAGCCTGCCTTTTCGATGGAGCCCATGACGAAATCGAGAGCAGCCTGCGCGCTCTTGAGGTTCGGGGCGAAACCACCCTCATCGCCGACATTGGTGTTGTGACCGGCTTCCTTGAGACCCTTCTTGAGGGTGTGGAACACTTCCGAGCCCCAACGCACCGCCTCGCGGATCGAGGAAGCGCCAACCGGCAGGATCATGAATTCCTGGAAATCGATCGGGTTGTCGGCATGGACGCCGCCATTGATGATGTTCATCATCGGCACCGGCAGGATGTGCGAATGCGCACCGCCGACATAGCGATAGAGCGGCAGGTCGGCAGCCTCGGCAGCAGCCTTGGCGACGGCCAGCGACACGCCGAGGATGGCGTTTGCGCCAAGGCGGCTCTTGTTGGGCGTACCGTCCAGGTCGATCATGGTCTGGTCGATGTGGATCTGGTCTTCGGCCTCAAGCCCGCCGATTGCCTCGAACAGCTCGCCATTGACCGCTTCGACGGCCCGCTCGACGCCCTTGCCGAGATAGCGGGAGCCGCCATCGCGAAGCTCGACGGCTTCATGCGCGCCGGTGGAAGCACCTGAGGGAACGGCGGCGCGGCCCATGGAGCCGTCTTCCAGCACGACATCGACCTCGACGGTCGGATTGCCTCGGCTATCCAGGATTTCACGGCCCACGATGTCGATAATGGCGGTCATTGGAAATCCCCGTTCTAATCGTTGAAAACGTTGGGGCACGTCTTAGACAAAGTGGGGCAAAACGCAATCGGTTCCTGCTGCAAAAATCGCAACTGCGACGATTCACATTGCGAAAGATTTGGTCACCATAAGTCATCGGGTGACGGGAAGCCGCGGGCGGAAATCTAGTCTAAATTCCGATTCGCGCGGGGCGAAACATAAGGGAGTTTCGCCATGTCCGAGTTAAGCGGTATCGTGAGTTTGTTCCTGATTGCGGCTGCATTCCTGACTTCATGTACGGGCCAGCAGCCTTCGCAAGATACTCCCCCGCATGTCATCTTGCAGACAGCCCAATGACGATGGAAAGGCCCTCGCCACGAGGGCCTTTCCATGTCCGTAAGGCCCTTCCGAAAGGAAGCCGGCACCAGCAACTGATGTGATTGTAGCTCCGCCGGGGAGCAGGTGGACAGATCCTCAATCGGTGAGGATGAAGGTCACCTTCATGTTGACGCGGTAAGCAACGATGGCGCCGTCCTCGACAACGACTTTCTGCTCCTGGATCCACGCGCCTTCAACGTTCTTCAACGTCTTGGCCGCTCGGGCGATGCCCTTTTCGATAGCGTCCTGAAAGCCTTTTTTGGATGACGACGAAATTTCGGTTACACGGGCAACGGACATGTTGAACTCCCAGTCAAAGAGATCATTTGCCCGCGAAACCTACAACCGCCGCTTGTCATGAACAAGCCACAGATCAGGCCTTGGCAACCCTGTCGAGTGCGATCAGACGCTCGAGCAGTTCCGGCATATCCTTCAAGGGCACCATGTTGGGGCCGTCGGATGAGGTCGAGTTGTCGGGGTCCTCATGCGTTTCGATGAAGACGCCGGCGACACCGACCGCAACGGCGGCGCGCGCCAGCGTTGCCACGAAGCGGCGCTCGCCGCCCGAAGTCTCGCCCTGCCCGCCCGGCTGCTGCACCGAATGCGTGGCGTCGAAGATGACCGGCGCGCCCATATCCGCCATGATCGGCAGCGCGCGCATATCGGAGACAAGCGTGTTGTAGCCGAAGGACGCGCCACGCTCTGTGACCAGCACATTGGCGTTGCCGGAACCGGTGACCTTGCCGATGACATTCTGCATGTCCCAAGGCGCCAGGAACTGGCCTTTCTTCACATTGATGATCTTGCCGGTGCGGGAAGCGGCGACCAGAAGATCGGTCTGGCGGCTGAGGAAGGCCGGGATCTGCAGCACATCGACATGTGGGGCAACGATTGCGCACTGCTCTTCGGTATGAACGTCGGTGAGGATCGGAAGGCCGAATTCCTTGCGCAGATCATCGAAGGCCGGCATCGCGGCATCGAGGCCGGCACCGCGCGTGGAGGTCAAAGACGTGCGGTTGGCCTTGTCGTAGCTGGACTTGTAGACGAGGCCGATACCAAGCTTGCCGGTCAACTCCTTGAGCGCGCCAGCCATGTCGAATGCGTGCTGGCGCGATTCGAACTGGCACGGACCAGCGATGAGAGCGAGCGGCGCGCGATTGTCGAAGGTGACATTGCCGACTTTTACCGACGCATTGGGCTTGCTCATGCCTGCTCCTCGAAAATGAAAGCCGCGCCCTGCCCCGGTGCCGGAGCGACGACGACGCGATTGCCGCCTATGTCGTGACCGATGCCACGTTGCGCAAGAACCGCGCGCAGCTTTTCGACGCTCGCGACGGAAAAGACGACGGCTGCGAAACGCAGTTCCGTTGCCTTGCCGGCCGGCAAGCCGAAACGGCGTTCGTAGTCTTGCGGCGTGACAATGCTTAGCTGGGCATTAGGAAGGGTTAACTCGCGGGCCTGCGATGTTGGGGCGGGTTCTACGTCAGCAGCGGCGGCCACGATGGGAAGCTGTGCTGAAGGATTTGCGCTGATCGCGATGACCTCGGCGATTGCAACCGCACCATTTTCATGACGCTGGAGAGCCGACCGATCGACCTTCGGCGCGTTGACCCGCTCGCAGGCGAACAGGAAGGTATCGGAAACCTCCGGGACCGAGGCAAAGGCAAGGCGAAACGATGCCGTGTCGGTTTTGCCGGCGGCGTCGACGAAGGGGCGGGAAAAGTCCAGCCGCGCCCCGGCGGAGATGCCGGCTTCGGTGTAACGGCGATGATCGGCGTCTGCATCGGAGGTGCCGAACACGATTGCCGAAAAGCCTTCCTGGCCGAGAGCCGCGCGGTACTTACGGTCACGCGCCACAAAGACGTTGCCGGCGGCAATAGCCGTGTCGGCTGCCTTTGCATCGGCAACGGCAAGCGGTTCCATGAAGGTGCCGTCGGCGAAATAGACGCAGCAGTTTTCCGTGCCGAAGGGATGGACGCCGCGCGGCGCAATCGTAAAGCCCAAGGCCGTCAGCCGGGCGCGCGCAACGTCGAGATCGGCGGTTGGCAGGACAAGATGGTCAAGCGGATGGGTCATTCAGCGCGGTGTGCCCCATTCCCCGGTTTCGTTCAAGGGTGAGCGTGAAGGCCTTCTGCATCGTTGTCACACTGCTGCGATGTCACGGAATGGATCCTAGGGTCTCCGCAACGGCCTTCGGCCTGCTCCGCCCTAGGATGACGAAGAGATGGATATGCTTATTCATCGCCACGCCCGGCTAAAGCCGTCTGGCCATTGTCAAAGAACTGACCTCATCTGAGAGGTCGGGAGGACGGGCGGCCGTTCGGTCGCTCGTTTAGTAGTTTAGTGCGGCCTTGCGACCGCCCGTCCGGTGGCTTCCCTCAACCGATACACCGGCCATGCCGCAGCTCCAGCCTTAAAGGCCGACAACTGCGGGCAACACTGCGCCCGGTTCGAGGGCCGAACTTAGGGGTTCATCACCCAGCCGCCTACCGCAGACGACCAGCCCGGCACCGTCGCCCTCTCCTGATACCCGGTGCGCACCAGGTCTCCCGCAAGGGCGATGGGACGGATTATGCGGGAAGGTGTGGAGTAGGTGGATAAGTGGAACGGAAGATTTTTGAGGAATTGAGCGGAATCAATGGGTTGGGCGGAGTTTGGATCGGGAAGTGGGCGGATTGATCCACATCCAGATAGCGTGACGCTGCCCCTCACCTGCCTGCCGGCATCCTCTCCCCGTGAACGGGGAGAGGAGCGCAGCTTCCACGCCCGCGCTAGACACTCCTCATCCGACCTCACATTCGCTCCGCTCGGTTCGGCCACCTTCTCCCACAAGGGGCGAAGGTAGGTCGGCATCCGCGTTCCGGCCAACGTTCAACATGGGTACCTGGCGGTGAGGTCGATGCAGGCGTCCCCTTCGCCCCTTGTGGGAGAAGGTGCCTGAACGAAGTGAAGGCGGATGAGGGGTATTGGCAAAAGGTCCGAAGCGTTTGGCGCACTGCCGCGATGTCACGGAATGGATCCCGGATATTCCTTCCTCGCTCGGCTCGAAAGCGAATTCCGGGATGACGAAGCAGAGAAGATGCGCTGCAGCGGGTCTGCAAAAACGAAGGTTGAGCAACGTCTACGCCGCTGCCTGAACGACCTCGTTGTAGGCATCGAGATCGACATAGAAGACCCGGATGATCTCCTTGATGAGGTCGTCGTCGTCATAGCCTTGCGACTTCAGGATATTGATGGCGGTCATGATATCGAAGCGGTCGATCAGCCGCCGCTTCTGATAATCCTCCACGAAACGCTCCATCGGTTGCCCCCTGCCCGATTGCCCAACTCATTGAACAACACCCAGACTATTGGATCGATGCTAGGAACACTTGCTTGCGCGGAACTTGCTGATGCCAAAGAGCACCTGCTTTCCTGCCGATCTGCCCCACTCAAACCGAACTCGAAAGCGGCCGACTCACCAAGGCCAGCTCAAGGATAACATGCAACCGGAAACGCGCCACGGTTGCGCAGGCAATGGTAGGAAAGTGTTGGGCACGAGAAAGTGGCTGGCATCCAGCGGTCACGCTGCTATCAGTGAAGGCAGGATGATGAAGCGCCTGAAATTGCTTGCTGCCGGCCTTGCGATGACATTCGCCCTCCCGAACGGTGCGCATGCCGGCATCGCGGACGGCAAGCTGCCGGACGGCGCCTACCACTGCGAGGTCTACCTGCTCGGCCTGTTTATCAACCTTGGCGACATCACCATCAAGGGCAATGTCTATAGCGGGCCTTCCTATGGCTGGCAGCAGCAGGGCTACAATTACGAAATGAATTCCAACGGCGAGATCGCATGGCTCGGACCGCTAGGCGGATTCACGGCAGGCGGCAACAGCGTATCTCTGACGCAGGCGACGGCAGACGATCCCGAAAACGCTTCGTTCGACATCGTCATGCGCCAGCCGGACGGCGCATTCACGGCTTCGACCTGCACGATAACGACCAAGCAGGGCGAATAAAAAACGCGGGGCAAACATTGCCCCGCGCAGAGACCAAGTCCGGGAGGACTATCAGATCGTCTTTGCCGCCATCTCCTTGGCGATGTAGTCGGCCTGCCGAATGGCGAGCGTGACGATGGTGAGGGTCGGGTTTTCCGCCCCGCCGGTGGTGAACTGGCTGCCGTCGGACACGAACAGGTTCTTGATGTCGTGGGTCTGGCCATGCTTGTTGACCACGCCGTCGGACGCCTTTTCGCTCATGCGGTTGGTGCCGAGATTGTGGGTCGAGGGGTAAGGCGGCGTCGGGAAGGTCCGCGTTGCGCCGACCGCGTCATAGATGGCCATGCCCTGCTTGAAGGCGTGGTTGCGCATGGCGTCGTCGTTTGCATGGTCGGTGAACCAGACATCGGGCGCGGGCATGCCGTATTTGTCCTTGAGCGTCGCGTGCAGCTTCACGCCATTTTGCTCCTGCGGCATGTCTTCGCCGACGATCCACATGCCGGCCATGTGGTCGTAGTGGTCGAGCGCGGTGGTAAAGCCCCGGCCCCAGCCGCCCGGATTGAGGAAGGCGGCCATGAACGGGATGCCAAGCGCCAGCGTTTCAAGCTCGTAGCCGCCGACGAAGCCGCGCGACGGATCGTGTTTGGCCTCGTCGCGGACGATGCCGGCCATGGTGGTGCCGCGATAGAAGTGAACCGGCTTGTCGAAGATGGCGTAGACCGAACCGGTGGTGTGGCGCATGTAGTTCTTGCCAACCTGGCCGGACGAGTTGGCCAGCCCGTCCGGGTACTTGGACGATGCCGAGTTGAGCAACAGGCGCGGGCTTTCGATGGAGTTGCCGGCTACGCAGACGATGCGGGCCTTCTGCTCCTGCAGCTTGCCATCCTTGTCGGCATAGACGACGCCGGTGACCTTGCCGCTGTCGTCATGCTCGATCTTGACGACATGGCTGTTGGGCCGGACTTCCAGCTTGCCGGTTGCTTCGCCCTTGGGGATTTCGGTGTAGAGCGTGGACCACTTCGCGCCCCATTTGCAGCCCTGGAAGCAGAAGCCGGTCTGCTGGCAGCCCATGCGGCCGTCGCGGTCGGCGGAATTGATCGCCATGTTGCCGGTGTGGCATTCCTTGTAGCCGAGCTTGTCGGCCCCGGCCTTCAGGATTTTGAAGTTGTTGTTGCCGGGTAGCCCCTCGATGCCGTGGGTGCGGGTGACGCCCATCTTGTCTTCGGCCTTGTCGTAGTAGGGCTCGAGTTCCGCCAGCGTGATCGGCCAGTCGAGAAGGTTTGCGCCTTCAACCTTGCCATAGTGGGTGAGCGTCTTGAACTCGTGCTCCTGGAAACGCAGCGATGCGCCGGCCCAGTGCGTGGTGGTGCCGCCGACCGCCTTGACGATCCAGGCCGGCAGGCCCGGAAAGTCCTTGGCGACGCGCCAGTCGCCGGAAGCGGTGCGCGGATCGCCCCAGGAAAGCTGGGCGAAGCTGTCCCACTCGTCGTTGATGAAGTCTTCGTATTCTATGCGGCTGCCCGCTTCGAGGATGACGACGTCGATGCCCTTCTGGGCGAGTTCGTTGCCGAGCGTGCCGCCGCCGGCGCCCGAACCGATGATGACGACAACGCTGTCGTCCTTGAGATCATAAGGTGCTGCCATGGTGTCCTCCCATGAAATCCGGTGTGAAACTGTCGGGGGATGTGGCTAGAGCCACTCGATGTCGTCGAAGCCGCGGGCGATGTAGCCGCCCTTGGAGTACGACTCGCCCTCATAGCCGAAGATCGGCCACACCTCTTTCTGGTTGTAGAGGCCGACGACCAGCCCGCCGCGGATGGCCTGGAAGAACGGCGTCTCCTCGACCTGCTTGAGGACGGCGACGCGCTCTTCTTCCCAGCCGAGGCCGCGATAGCCGCCGCTGCCGGCCTTGGCGTCGAGGTCGGCTATGCCTTTCTCGATGAGGTCCTTGTGGGCGGCGTCCTTGCCGGCCAGTTCGTCATGGCTCTTGACGGCAATGGCGTAATATTTGTCCGGGACCTGGTCGTGGGGATAGATGTCTCGGGCCATCTGGATCAGCGTGGCCATCGTTTCCGGCTTGAGCGCGGCTGTTTCGAGGCCCCAGGCATGTTCAGGACTGATGACGGCGCTGCCGGAAATCACGAGCAGCGCGCCGACGCCGCCGCGCTTGAGAAGCTCGCGCCGCGAAAGCCCCGGCGCCTTTTCGTAGACGGTTACCATGTATTCCTCCCTTGCTTGCTATCGGCGCTCGATGAGCGCTGTTGCTGGCGCCGCACGGCAATGCGGCGAAACCTCCTATTTGAACCGGCCACCCCGCTGCAGGACCTCGATCTTGTAGCCGTCGGGATCCTCGATGAAGAAGAACCGGGCGATGCGAACGCCGTCGCGGTCGAACTCGACGATCTTCTTCGGGTTGAGGCCGAGCGCGCCGATGCGGTCATGCTCGCTGTCGAGGTCGGCGACCGAGACGGCGATGTGGCCATAGCCGTCGCCAAGGACGTAGGGCTCCTCCCGTCCTTTGTTGACGGTCAGCTCGACCTCGAAGTCGGACTCGGCATTGCTGAGGTAGATGAGTGTGAAGGTTTCGAAGTCGAGGCGCTGTGCAACGCCAAGACCGAAAGCCTTGCCGTAGAAATCGACCGACCGGGCCTCGTCAAGCACCCGGATCATGCTGTGAATTGCCTTGGCCAATCTTCAAACCTCTTCAATGCCGCTTTTCATCAATGAATCCGATTATGAGACGACGCGCGCAAACGTGGTGGCAGCGGGTTACCACCAATCACGAATGTGAAAGTGCAATTGCCGTTTTGGGATTTTCGACCCACAATGCGCAGCGAGGGAGTGAGATTTGACCTGATGCGCAAATTGGGCCGCCCGGATTTGCCGCTGAGGCGGTGATACGGCGGGACAGGAAATAAAGGGAGGTCATTCAATGTGCAGGGTTTTTGCCGAACAGGACCCGGAAGGCTATCGCCAGATCAACCGGTCCATCCGCATCGGCGGCCACTCGACCAGCATCCAGCTCGAATCTACGTTCTGGACGCTGCTCGACGAGATTGCCGACAGCCAGGGCCTGACGACGCCGAAATTCATTTCCAAGCTTTATGACGAAGCGATCGAACACCGGGGCGAGATACCGAATTTTGCCTCCATGCTGCGGACGACCTGCGCGCTCTATCTGCGCGGCAGCAGGCCGTTGATGGAGGAAGTGGCGGCGCTCAAGCAGGAAGCCGCCTGAACGCGGCTTGCCTGATCGAATTGCCCGTCAGCTTTCGAGGACTTCCTTGACGACGGTCGCCAACTGTTTGAGCGAGAACGGCTTGGGCAGGAAGCCGAACTGGGCTTCGGCCGGCAGGTTCTTGGCGAAGGCATCCTCGGCATAACCGGACACGAAGATGAACTTGATGTCCGGCTGGCGCTTGCGCAGTTCGCCAAGCAAGGTCGGACCATCCATTTCCGGCATCACCACGTCGGAGACGACCAGATCGATCTTGCCTTCGAGCGAATCGAATATTTCCAGCGCTTCGACACCGGATGTCGCTTCATGCACGGTATAGCCGCGTGAAGTGAGCGCACGCATGCCACCCATGCGCACCGCGTCCTCGTCCTCGACCAACAGCACGGTGGCCGAGCCGGACAGGTCATTGGTGCTGTCCGAAACCTTGGCGACGGCGGCCGGTGGTTCCGGCGTATCCGGCTTGGCGGCTGTGTCGCCTGCCGCCGGCTGTGGCGCGGCAACTGCCTCGGCAATGTAGCGCGGCAGGAAGATGAGGAAGGTGGTGCCCTTGCCCACTTCCGACTCGCAGAAAATGAAGCCGCCGGTCTGCTTGATGATGCCGTAGACCATCGAGAGGCCGAGGCCGGTGCCCTTGCCGACTTCCTTGGTGGTGAAGAACGGCTCGAAGATCTTCTTCAGCACATCGGGCGCGATGCCGCTGCCCGAATCCTCGACTTCCACCAGCACGTAGTCGGCGGGGACAAGTTCGCGGAACGGATAAGTCTTCGACACGTCCGCAGGCACGTTGCGCGTGCGCACCGTGATATCGCCGCCCGTAGGCATGGCATCGCGCGCGTTGACGGCGAGGTTGACCACGACCTGCTCGAACTGGCCGATATCGACCTTCACCGGCCACAGGTCGCGGCCGTGATCGATCTTGAGCTTGATGTCGTTGCCGACAAGACGGGCGAGCAGCATCCTCAGATCGGCCAGCACGTCGGTCAGCGTCAAAACTTCCGGACGCAGCGTCTGCTTGCGCGAGAACGCCAGCAACTGCCGCACAAGCGAGGCGGCGCGGTTGGCGTTCTGCTTGATGTTCATGATGTCCGGGAAGGACGGGTCGGACGGACGGTGGTTGGTCAGCAACAGGTCCGAGGCCATGATGATGGCGGTGAGCACGTTGTTGAAGTCGTGCGCGATGCCGCCGGCGAGTTGGCCGACCGCCTGCATCTTCTGGCTCTGCGCCATCTGGCCTTCAAGCGCCTTCTGCTCGGTCGTATCGACCGCATAGACGATTGCAGACTCCTCCGCGCCGTCGCCAGCGGTGCCGTCAGCGACGGCGTTGACGTAGAAGCGGATGTGCCGTTCTTCGTTGTTCGGCAGGACGGTGTCGATCGGTTCGATATCGGCCTGCCGCTGGCGCGCCCGCTCAAGCGCGGCGGCGAAGGCCGGGCGATCGCGTTCATGGATGACGGTATCCAGCCGCACCCGACGGTCGAGCGCATCGCGGTCGACGACGGACGAGAAAAGCGACAGGAACGGCGCATTGGTGCGCAGGATGCGGCCGGTCTGGTCCACTCCGGCGATTGCCATCGGCGTCGAGTTGAAAAACCGGGTGAACCGGACTTCCGAAGCCCTGAGATCCGCAGACGAATCCTCGCCGTGCGTGCGGTTGAGAACGATGGTGCGGGTCGGCCCCGGATGGCCATCACGGCTGGCCGAAACACGATGCATGAAGCGCACGGGCAGCGCCTCGCCGGTCATCGTCGTCAAATCAAGGTCGATGACGGCATTGCGCGTGGTGCCCGGATCGGGCCGGACCGAGCGGACCAGCGCCATGCCGTCGCCGGCAACAATGTCCGGCAGCGCGAGCGCGCCCGGCGCAAAGCTGGTAAGATCAATGCCGAGCCATTCGGCCAGCGTGGCATTGATATAGGTGATGCGGCCATCCTGATCGGCGGAAAAGAAGCCGGCCGGCGCGTGGTCGAGATGGTCGATGGCCTTCTGCAGATCGAGGAAGAAGCGCTCCTGTTCGGCCCGTTCCTTCGAAATGTCGGCCAGTTGCCAGGCGTGCATGGGCTGGCGCTGCCCCGGTACGCTGAACGAGCGCGCACTGGCGCGGTACCAATGCGCGCCGGGATCGGCACCGGGGCGGATGGCCTGCCCGAGGCGAAATTCGCCGTCGCCGCGCTGCCCGTCCCGCAGGCCCGAAGCCAGGCGGAAAATGACCGAGGACGCCTCCGGCACGTCGGAGAGAAGCCCTTCGACTGTCCTGATATCGGCCGCCGCGCCAGCGCCCGTCATTTCGGCATAGGCGCGGTTGGCGTAGATGATGCGCTTCTTGGCGTCGGTTACGATCAGGCCCTGCCCCATCGAATCGACAAAGGACTTGGAAAGATCGTCGCCCGTGGAACGCGGGGCGATCTGGATGAAGCCGATGGCGGTCGCGAACAGGAAGCCGACGCCGATCATGGCCAGCACGCCGAGCATGCCAAGCAGGAACGGGTCGCCGAAGCGCTCGCGGAACAGGCCGAACACAATGGCCGCGCCGATCAAGACAACGATGAAGATGATCAGCCGCGTCACCGTGCCGGGGCGCGTGTTCTGGTCCACGATTGGCACCGGATAGAAATCTCCGCGCGCGTCCTTGGCCATTTGCCCCCTGCTTGTGATTCCCAGCCCGACCCGACCCGGACCGGTTGAATCACATTCTCCCTGCCCGGAAAAGGCCTTGCGGCCACTTGTCAGCGAAAAATGGCGCAGTTTCGCGGCATGACGCCTGCTTCGCCGGCTCTGGGCCGTTTACCACGTGCGAATGGTAACTTGCAGGCGCGCGTTGAAACGCTTTAGTGTCGCGGCGTTTCCAATAGCCGTGCATGGGGGTGCCGATGCTGGACTTTCTCGATGGCGTTGCGGGGCCCGGTTATGGCGCGGCAATCCTGTGGACGCTCGCGGCGTTGGTCGTGCTGGTAATCGTGCTGCTCATCGTCAAGATGATTCGCAGCCTGACGTTCGGAACGTTCGTGGCCGGTGGACGCAACCGCAAGACGCGTCTGGCCGTCATGGACGCGACTGCCGTGGACAGCCACAGGCGCCTCGTACTTGTACGCCGCGACGATATTGAGCACCTGCTCTTGATCGGCGGACCAACCGATGTGGTCGTCGAGCGCGACATCCGGCTGGCGGCTTCCCGTCGCGCGAACCTGACCCCAGAGGCGGGAGCGGCGCACGCAAGTACCGCAGCCAGCAGCAGCGCAACCGGCGCGCCTGCCGCCCCTCAGTCGGTTTCGCAAACGCCAAGGCAAACCGTTGCAAACGCGCAGCCGGCCACACGGGCACCCGCGCCAACAACAGCGGCAGCGAGGCCAGCAGCGCCGGCAAACCCTGCACCGGCGCCAAGACCCGCCGCGCCAAGGCATGAAGATGTGCACAAATTGCCCGCAGCAGGGACCGAAGCGCTGGATCATGCGCGGGCCGCCGAGCCCGCCACAGCACATGGCGAAACGCGTTCCGCCCCGCAGGCAAGCGGGCGGGCGTCTCTCGATGACGAGATGACCAGACTGCTCGGCGAGCTTTCGAACCTTAAGCGGTAAACACAAAAAGAAGCGGCCGCAAACGCGGCCACTTCCAATGTTTTTAGCTTATCAAAAGCAATCAGTCGTCGCGATAGACTTTCTCGCGGCGCTCATGCCTTTCCTGGGCTTCGATCGACAAGGTCGCGATCGGACGGGCGTCGAGGCGCTTGAGCGCAATTGGCTCACCGGTCTCTTCGCAATAGCCGTAAGTTCCTTCATCGATGCGCTGAAGTGCTGAATCGATCTTGGAGATCAGCTTGCGCTGCCGGTCGCGGGCACGAAGTTCGATGGCGCGATCGGTTTCGGAAGACGCCCGATCGGCAAGATCGGGATGATTGGCATTTTCTTGTTGTAGTATTTCCAGTGTTTCACGCGCTTCGCGCAGGATGTCGTTTTTCCAAGTGACAAGCTTGTGCCGGAAGTATGATTTCTGCCGTTCGTTCATGAACGGCTCGTCTTCCGATGGTACGTAGTCGGCAGTAACGATTTGGTTCATTCGACTCACCCGACAGCCCCAAATTTGGGGCCTATATATTCGCCGTTCCGAGGCCGCACAAGTGCCTACCCGGAGCCGCTCACACAATCGTCAGTGGTAAGAGGCATCAACAGTTCAAGGCCCGCCATAAGGCACTTGTGCTCAATCAGGCTTTGGTCGTAGGCGGCAATGGCCGGATTCCATTGCTAAAACGCCTATCGATGGATAATCCTTTCACGTCGAGGCTAGCAGGAGCGCCGGTGGCCAAACTGTATCTTCTAAGACACGCAAAAGCCGGCTGGGCGCTTCCCGGCGTCCGCGATTTCGACCGTCCCCTTGAAGCTTCCGGAGTGGAAGATGCAGCCGCAACCGGCACAGCGATGCGCGCCTGCGGTTTCGTTCCCGACGTCACGCTCTGTTCCAATGCGCTTCGCGCCAGGGAAACGCTGGAAGGCTTGGCCGCGCATGCCGATACCGGACGCGTGGTGTTTCTCGATACGCTCTACACGGAGGACGCGGCGGGCTATCTCGACATCATTCGCGAACACGGCAGGCACGGTTCGGTGCTGGTGATCGGCCACAACCCGATGATGGAAGACCTGACCGCAGCGGTTTCCGGCAGCGGCGAAGACAGCGCCTGCGATATACTGAACTACGGCTTTCCGACTTCAGGGCTAGCAGTCGTGCGCTTTGAGGGAACTCTGGCCGAGGCCGAAACCGGCAAGGGCTATCTCGAGGCGTTCCTGACGCCGTCCGATCTGTGAGGCATTGAACTGTGAAGCATTAAAATGCGCTGCGGCAACGCCTATATCGGGTAGCCGGCACCTCGCAGGATAATCGATTGGCCACATCGCTGACCACATTCACGGACGAAGCACGCATTGCTCTCGACACCTTGTCGGGCCGCGCCGTAGGGCTCTTCGCACCATCGGTCAGGCTTGGCGTGACAGGATTGTCGCGGGCCGGAAAGACCGTCTTCATCTCGGCATTCGTCCACAACCTGCTGCATGGCGGCCGCCTGCCCCTGTTCGAGGCGCAGAAATCGGGCCGCATCGCCCGCGCCTACCTTGAAGAACAGCCCGACGACGCCGTACCGCGGTTCCAGTATGAGGACCATATCGCGGCGCTGGTGAACGAACGTATCTGGCCGGACTCGACGCGGGCGATCTCAGAACTCCGGCTGACGATCGAATATGAATCGGCGTCCGGCTGGAACCGGCTTTTTTCAGCGGGAAAGCTGTCGGTCGATATCGTCGACTATCCCGGCGAATGGCTGCTCGATCTGCCTCTGCTTGGCAAGAGCTTCGACGATTTTTCGAAGGAAGCCTTCGAAATGGCGCTGCTGCCGGTGCGGCATGAGCTTTCCGCAGAGTGGCGGGCACTCAGCGAAGGGGCAAACCCGGACGCCGACGCGGACGATCCGGCTGCAAGACGGCTGGCCGAGGCCTTCGCCGCTTACCTGAAGGCCTGTAAGCTGGACGAACGTGCGCTTTCCACGCTGCCGCCGGGCCGATTCCTGATGCCGGGAGATATGGAGGGGTCGCCTGCCCTGACATTTGCGCCGCTGCCCAACCTCTCCGGCAAGCGCGCTCGCGCCGGTTCGCTGCACGCGATGATGGAAAGACGCTACGAGGCCTACAAGACCCATGTCATCAAGCCGTTCTTCCGCGAGCACATTGCAAGGCTCGACCGCCAGATCGTGCTGATCGACGCCATGCAGGCGCTGAATGCCGGCCCCGGAGCGATGCTGGACCTTGAGCGCGCCGTGACGGAAATCCTGGCCTGCTTTCGCCCCGGCCGCGGCAATTTCCTCACCGACCTTGTGTCGAAGCGTATCGACCGCATCCTGATCGCCGCGACCAAGGCCGATCACCTGCACCATGAGAGCCACGACCGCTTGCAGGCAATCGTGCGGCGTCTGGCCGAACGCGCCATCGCACGGGCGAATTTTACCGGCGCCGATGTCGATGTGGTGGCGATGGCGGCGGTGCGCGCCACCCGCGAAGGCACGGTCAAGCAAGGGCGCGAAACGCTGCCAGTGATCCTCGGCACGCCGCTGGCCGGCGAAACGATTGGCGACCAGACATTCGACGGCAAGACCGAAACAGCCATATTTCCCGGTGACTTGCCGGAAAAACCTGGATCTGTGTTCGAAGCGGGCAACGGCCACAGGCAGGACGATACCGATCCGGCGATCCGGTTCGTGAGGTTTCGTCCGCCGAAGCTGGAGCAGACCGCCGAAGGCGTTACGCTTTCGCTGCCGCACATCAGGCTGGACCGCGCCCTGCAGTTCCTGATCGGAGACCATCTGGCATGAACGCGCCTCGCAAGCCATCGGCCTTCCCCATTCATGCGG
Organism: Mesorhizobium sp. FG116; assembly: GCF_057809835.1. NCBI lineage: Bacteria > Pseudomonadati > Pseudomonadota > Alphaproteobacteria > Hyphomicrobiales > Phyllobacteriaceae > Mesorhizobium > Mesorhizobium sp. FG116. The sequence continues at coordinate 171,086 of NZ_JBMDKS010000002.1, read as the reverse complement.
ACGAACAGACGCGCGCCGAACCGGCCAAGGCGCAGCTTGCAACCGAGCTAAAGCCGGCACGGCGCAAGCCGCGCCCGGCAAGCGTGGAACTGGCCGTCGCCATGCCGTCGCAGATCGACGTGTTCGACGAACCCGACCTTGTTGCAGCCGAGCCGCCGCCGGCGGTGGCTCCGCGCAAGCGTTCGTTGCTTGGCCGCATCCTGTTCGGCGCACTCGGCATTCTGGTTTCGCTGGCGGTCGGATTGTGGGTGGACCAGCTGATCCGCGACCTTTTCGAACGCACGCAGTGGCTTGGCTGGGTCGCGGCAGGCGCTGCAGCCGTGGGCGTGCTGGCCTTGCTGGTCATTTTGGGCCGCGAGTTCCTTGCCATCAGCCGCCTTGCCGAAGTGGAAAAGATGCAGAGCCGGGCGCTCGACGCCATCGCCCGCGATGATCCGAAAGCCGCGCGCGCCGTTGTCGAGGAGCTGTCGGCTTTTGTGGCCGCCAAGCCGGAAACGGCGGCAGGCAGGCGCGCATTGGCGGATCTCAGCGGCGAGATCATCGACGGCGGCAATCTGGTGCGGCTGGCGGAAGCGGAGATTCTTGGGCCTCTCGACGCCCGCGCCAAGGTGATGATCCTCGATGCGGCCAAGCGAGTCTCGCTGGTGACGGCGGTCAGCCCGCGCGCGCTGGTCGATATCGCCTATGTCGTGTTCGAAGCTGGAAGGCTGATCCGGCGGCTTTCCGAGCATTACGGCGGCAGGCCGGGAACGCTGGGCTTCTTCAGGCTGGCCCGCAGCGTGCTGGCCCACCTTGCCATTACCGGCTCGATCGCCGTCGGCGACAGCTTTGTCCAGCAGATCGTCGGACACGGACTTGCCGCGCGGCTGTCGGCCAAACTTGGCGAAGGCGTGGTCAACGGCATGATGACGGCGCGCATCGGCATCGCAGCGATGGAAACCGCCCGCCCCTTGCCGTTCAACGCGTTGAAGCGGCCGGGTATGGGCGATTTCCTCTCGGCACTGACGTCCTTTGCCACGAAGAATGCGAGCGACAAGGCAGGGCCAGGCAGCTAGCCAGTCCGATTTTGGCTGTTCGGCAGCGATTCTACCCCCTATCTTGGCTCATCCGTCACGTCCCCTCGATGCCCCACAAGCTCTAACCGGATACGGAATCGCCCATGGCTGCAGAAGCATCCGCCAATGACCTGTTCTATGTAGTGGCGCTGCTGGGCGCGGGCGTCGTCGCTGTACCGATCTTCAAGCGGATCGGCCTTGGATCGATTCTCGGCTACCTGACCGCCGGCCTCGTCATCGGCCCGTTCGGGCTCGGCATATTTTCCGAATCCGAGGCGATCCTGCACATAGCCGAACTTGGCGTGGTGATGTTCCTGTTCATCATCGGGCTTGAAATGCAGCCGTCTCGATTATGGGGACTGCGGCGCGAGATTTTCGGACTTGGCGCGCTGCAAGTAGGGTTTTGCGCGGTCTTGCTGACCGGCGTCGGCCTTCTGGGTGGTTTTTCGGTCGCACAGTCGTTTGTCGCAGGCGCTGGCTTCGTGCTGACCTCGACCGCCATCGTCATGCAACTACTGGAGGAACGCGGTGAAATCGGCGTTCCCAAGGGCCAGCGCATGGTCTCGATCTTGCTGCTGGAAGACCTGGCCATCGTTCCGCTGCTGGCGCTGGTGGCGTTCCTGGCACCCGGTGGAGCGGAAACGACGCTAAGTGAAAGGCTGAGTGAAATCGCCATCGGCGTCGGTGCGATCGTGGGCCTGATCCTTGCCGGGCGCTACCTGCTCAACCCGTTCTTCCGCATCCTTGCCGATGCCCGCGCCCGCGAGGTGATGACGGCGGCGGCCCTTCTGGTGGTGCTCGGATCGGCGCTGGTGATGCAGTCGAGTGGCCTGTCGATGGCGATGGGCGCTTTCCTGGCCGGCGTGCTGCTCTCGGAATCGACCTTTCGCCACCAACTCGAAGCCGACATCGAGCCGTTCCGCGGCGTGCTGCTCGGCCTGTTCTTCCTTGCCGTCGGCATGGCGCTTGATCTGCGCGTCGTCGCCGCGAACTGGCAACTGGTCGCAATCTATGTCGTTGCCTACATGCTGGCCAAGGCGGTCGGCATCTACACGGTGGCGCGCTTCCTCAAAACAGGTCACAGGGAAGCGCTGGAGCGCGCGGTGGTGATGGCGCAGGGCGGCGAATTCGCCTTCGTGCTCTATTCATCCGCCGCCGCCGTCGGCATCATCGACGCGGAGGCCAACGCGGTCCTGACCGGCATCATCATCATCTCGATGGTGCTGACGCCGCTTGCCATCATAGGGCTGAAGTACCTGACGCCGCGCGACGAGCAATCGCTTGAAGGGGTCGATGTGGCGGACGGCCTGACGGGATCGGTGCTGATCATCGGCTTCGGCCGGTTCGGCCAGATCGCCAGCCAGCCGCTGCTTTTGCGCGGCGTGGACGTGTCGATCATCGACAACGACGTAGAAATGATCCAGGCCGCGGCCGATTTCGGCTTCAAGGTCTATTACGGCGACGGCACAAGGCTCGATATCCTGCATGCCGCAGGCCTCGGCCATGCGCGCGCCGTGCTGATCTGCGTCGACAAGGCCGAACCCGCGATCCGCATTGCGGAACTGGTCAAGGCGGAATTTCCGCTGGTGACGGTGATGGCCCGGGCCTTCGACCGGGGCACGGCGCTGCAACTCATCCATGCCGGCGTCGATTACCAGATGCGCGAGACGTTCGAATCGGCGCTGGTTTTTGGTGGTTCGACGCTGGAAGCCTTGGGCACCGATCCGCAGGACGTGGCCGACGTTATCGAGGACGTGCGCCAGCGCGACGCCGCCCGCCTGGAATTGCAGATTACCGGCGATATCCGCGACGGGCGCAACTTCATGAAGGGCAACATTGCAACGCCGGTTCCGGCACCGGTGACGCAGCCGCGCCGCACCGGCCAGGCGCTGAACGAGGAAACAGCCGGTGTGCTAGGCAAACAGGCCCCGGCCGACTGAGAACACGACAATTCAGGAGATGAAATGAGCCAGACCGATCAACGCGCGCTGACCGTCACCAAGTTCTGGCGCGATGCCGGAATGCAAGCATGGTTTACCAAGGATGCCGGGTTCGACACGAAATTCCGGAATGAATTCCTCGACCTGCATTTCGTGGCGGCGAGGCGCGAACTGGACGGATGGGTGGATACGGTCGAGGGTGCGCTGGCGCTGATGATCCTGCTCGACCAGTTTCCCCGCAACTGCTTTCGCGGCACAGGCCATATGTTCGCGACCGATCCGCTCGCCCGCTACTATGCCGCCAAGGCGATAGACCTCGGCCATGACATGGCGGTCGATGAAGAAATCCGGGTGTTCTTCTACTTGCCGCTGGAGCATTCGGAAAACCTCGAAGACCAGAAAAAGTCAGTCGAGCTGCACAAGGCAAACGCCCAGTCCTACCTTAAATACGCCATCGATCATCTTGAGATCATTGAGCGTTTTGGTCGCTTCCCTCATCGCAATCCGCAACTGGGACGCCAGACGACTACGGATGAGAAGGCATTTCTGGACGGCGGCGGCTTCGCCGGCTGAGTTTCAGGAAAGCCACCAGTCGCGGCCGGACGGCAACCGCTCGATGCCGGCCGTATCCACCGTTGCGAGCCGTTCCGACACCGACTTGCCATCGACCGACAAATTGGGCGCGATCTCCGCCAGCGGCGCGAGCACGAACGCGCGTTCCAACATGCGCGGATGCGGCACTTCCAGACCGGTTTCCTGGATGACGCGGTCACCGAACACGAGGATGTCGATGTCGATCAGCCGCGGCCCCCAGCGCTCCTCGCGCACGCGCTTGAGCTTCTTTTCGGTACCGAGGCACAGGTCCAGCAATTCATGCGGCGACAGCGAGGTGGAAAGTTCGGCAGCCGCATTGAGGAAATCCGGCTGGTCGAGCTTGCCCCAGGGCGGCGTGCGGTAAAGCGAGGATACCGCAACAACGTCCGCGCCGTCGTCACCGGCCAGGAGCCGCAACGCCGAAGCCATGGATTTACGCGGGTCGCCCAGATTGCCGCCTAGGCTGAGGAAGACCCGGTTATTGCGGCCAGACAACGCTCACCTCGACGTGATCGAGCACGCCGCGCACCGGGGCGTTGGGCTTGCGGATGGTGATTTCGGCGCGCTTGATCTGCGGAAAGCGCGCGACAAGCGCCTTGCCGACATCCAGCGCCAATGTCTCGATGAGGAAACGGCGGTCGCCGGTAATGATTTCCTCGATCAGCTGAAATGCGACGCCGTAATCCACCGTTGCGTGGATGGAATCGGCTTCCAGCGGCTGGTTCGGATCGACGTCCAAAGTGGCATCGACATAGAAGCGCTGTCCAAGCGCCTCCTCCTCATCAAGCACACCGTGCCGGGCGAAAAAGGCACAATTTTTCATGCGGATGACATACATTTCAGTGCCCAGCCATTTCTGAATCTCGCGCCAGCATAGCATCGGCTACCGCCAGCGCATCCACATTGATTGCGACATCGTGTACGCGAAAAAGCTGCGCACCCTTCAGACGCAAGATGACACTTGTGGCCGCCGTTCCGGCAGCCCTGTCGGGAGCTTCACGGCCGGTAATTGAGCCGATGAAGCGCTTGCGCGACGTACCCGCCATCAGCGGGAAACCCAACTCGTGCAACTCTTCGAAACGAACGATGACATCCATGTTGGCTTCGGTTGTTTCCTTGGCAAACCCGAAACCGGGGTCGAGTACGATATGGTTCTCGCCAATACCTGCATGGCGCGCGATTTCCAGCGATTTTCTGAGAAAGAGGAACTGGTCCTTAATCGGATCGTCCAGTTTCTGGCGCTCACGGCCGGTGTGCATGATAACGAGCCCTGCCCCGGTTTCCGCAGCGACCCGTGCAATCCCCGCTTCCCGTTGCAGGCCCCATACGTCGTTGACGATATGAGCGCCTGCCTCCACCGCCAGCCGCGCGGTCTCCTCGCGGTAAGTGTCGATGGAAATGAGCGTCTTACCCCACGCAGCCAACGCCTTGATGACAGGCAAGGCACGCGCCTGCTCTTCCGCAGCGCTGATGGGCCGGGACTTCGGCCCGGTCGATTCGCCACCGACATCGATGATGGCCGCACCTTCCTCGACCATGCGATGGGCTTGCCGGATCGCGCTGTCCGTCGTATCGAACCGGCCGCCGTCGGAAAAGCTGTTCGGCGTGACATTGAGAATGCCCATCACGACAGCCCTGGCGCCGAGATCAAGGTGGCGCCCATGCGCCAACTGCCATCGTCTCATCATCGTTGTCGTTCAACCGGTATCAGGCGAAATTGATTTCCGATGCGCTTTATGGGCCCGTAAAGCAAGCGAATGTAGAGAGAATGCCGTGAAAAAAACTTTCCTCTCATTTATACTTCTTGCACTAGGGGCATGTCCAGCCAGCGCGGCGACGGTTGCCAAGAGCTACAGCTATTTCACCGTTCGCGGCACGACCTACGACCAGATCGAGGATGAGCTGGCAAAGCGCGGACCTCATGTGAACAGCACCGGCAACCGGCATCCGGGGGCAACGCGCATGGCCTTCACCACCAAGATCGGCTACGCGCAGGATGGCTCCTATTGCCGGGTCGCTTCGGCAACGACAACGGTGAAGGTCGAGGTCATCCTGCCTAAATGGCGGCCGCGCAGGAAGGCGGAACCGGATGTGCGCCTGTTCTGGGACACGCTGTTTGCCGACATAAAGAGGCATGAAGAACAGCATGTCGATATCGCCAAGGCCCATGCACGTGAGCTTGAGACCAAGCTGAAGGCTGTGGGCCGACAAAAGAGTTGTGAGATTGCGCAAGCCAAGGCCAAGCGCGTGACCGAGGCGGCACTTGCCAAGCACGACAGGGCGCAAGCCCAGTTCGACCGGGTCGAGACCATCAATTTCGAAAGCCGGATCCTGCGGTTGCTGCGTTACCGCATCGAGCAGTCACAGGCGAAAAACTAGAGGCGCACGCTTTTCAACCAATACGCGCGGCTCGACACCCGATGCGCCGTTTGCTATCTCACGCGCCGCTGTTTCGAGAAACGCGAGCCGGTTGGTAGTCCGGCGATCCTGCTCTCAAGGATCCGAAGCCCGCCTGAAGGCGTGGTCCACAGCCAACTCAACCACGGCCCTTGGCCGGATTAAGCTGTCTTCAGCTTGGAATACGTCGCGCCTGTATTCAGGCCTGGCGGAAATCGAATTGAGTGGGTCTATGGATAAGCCAAGCGATCAAAACGTGTTTCATCAGCCGCCTCTCAGCGAACGCGAGAAAAACGTCATCATTGCCGGCGTGCTCTTGTCGATGCTTTTGGCGGCGCTCGACCAGACCATCGTGGCTCCGGCCATGCCGACGATGGCGGCGGCGCTCGGCAACGCCGAGTACTTGCCGTGGATCGTGACCGGCTACCTTTTGACCGCGACCGCGGTTTCGCCGCTCTACGGCAAGATTTCCGACGTCTATGGGCGTCGCCCGACCATTTTCGCGGCCGTTCTGATCTTCATCGCCGGATCGATAATCAGCGCGATGGCGCCGAACATGCTGGTGCTGGTTGCGGGCCGCGCGGTGCAGGGGTTGGGCGGCGGCGGCCTTTTCGCGATGACGCAGACCGTGATCGGCGACCTCGTGCCGCCACTGGAGCGCGCGCGCTATTCGGCCTGGATTTCCGGCACTTGGGCAGTGGCGAGCATCGCCGGGCCGCTGCTTGGCGGCACCTTTGCCGAACACCTGCACTGGTCGCTGATTTTCTGGATCAACATCCCGCTCGGCCTGATAGCGATGGCGATCATCAGCAATCCGTTGAAGAAGCTGCCGATTTCGGCCCGCCGCCACAGCATTGACGGCTGGGGCGCGCTGCTTTTGATCATTGCGACATCGCTGCTGCTGCTGGCGATGAACTGGGGCGGCAGCCGCTACGCATGGGCCTCACCGCAAATCGCCGGGCTCGTTGCCGGCTCGGCGGTGGTGTGGGCGCTGTTTGCGCTGCGCCTCTACAAGGCGGGCGAGCCGCTGATTTCACTGGAAGTGCTGAGCAACCGGATCGTGTTGACGGCGACGACCGCGATGTTCCTGCTTCAGGCGGGCAGCATCGGGCTCGCGATCTACCTGCCGGTCTATCTGCAATCGGCGCTCGACCTGTCGCCCGGCGATGCCGGAATGGCGATGCTGGGGCTGCTCTTGGGCACCGTGGCGGGAGCTTCGCTCAGCGGACGGCTGGTGCCGCGCTTTGCTCACTACAAGCGCATCGCGCTGGTCGGCATAGTGTTCGCCATTGCCTGCCTCATCGTGATGGGGATCGTTGCCGACAGCGCTTCGTTGCTGGAGGTGGAGATTTTGACCGCCCTGATCGGCTTCGGCACCGGCACGATCTTCCCGATCTCGACCGTCTCCGTGCAGAACGCGGTGGACCGCGCTCATCTGGGCGTCGCCACCGGCGTGCTGACCTTCCTGCGCTCGCTGGGTGGGGCAATCGGGGTCGCGGCGCTTGGAGCGGTTGCGCTGGGCTATGGCCTGCCGCTGGCCGGCGAAGGCGTCCATGTCGCGCATGGCTCAACGGACGCATCGTTCGCCATCATCTTTTTCGCGACCGCGGCACTTTTGGTGGCTGCATTGGCCGTTCTCACGCTGATGCCGGAAAAGCCGTTGCGCGGTTATGATCGCGAAGCGGCACCGGTCGCCACCGAGTAGCGCCTAGGGTCAGGACCTATTAATATGACTGAAATGGCGTTCGAAATGGCGAGAGATGCAAGGAAAAGTCCGCAGAGCGGGGTGGTTCCCCCGGTCAAGGGCTTTGACGCAGCAGTTCGACGCCAGTTCGATCGTCCTTCGGATCGGGCGGATTTGCACGGGCTACAGTGTCGCAAAGCCTTGAAAGGCTTCAGCCTTCCAGCGGCTTCGCTCCTCGTATCCGCACAAATCCGCTCCGACCATTTCAGCCAGATTAATAGGTCCTGACCCTAGTCCACGACACCCAGCTTCTTTTGCAGGTTGGTCGAGGACGTTGTGTACTGGAAGACGATGCGCTCACCCGGTGCGACGATGCGCTTGGCGGCCTGCGCCATCAAGGCAGCTTCGTGGAAGCCTGACAGGATGAGCTTCAGCTTGCCCGGATAGGTGTTGATGTCGCCGATGGCGAAAATGCCCGGAACCGATGTCTCGAACTTCTCAGTATCGACCGGGATCAGGTTTTCATGCAGGTTGAGGCCCCATTCGGCAATCGGACCGAGCTTCATCGTCAACCCGAAGAACGGCAGCATGCGGGTGCATGGCACCTCGATGTCGCCATCGGCACCCTTGATGGTCGCCGTGGCAAGCTGGCCGTCCTTGCCGGTGAGCGCGGTCACCTGCCCGACCTGGAAACCGAGCTTTTTCATCTCGTGCATGGCGTACATTTTGTTGACGCTGTCTGGCGACGCGCGGAATTCGGGTCGGCGATGTACCAAAGTGACACGATTGGCGATCGGCTGCAGGTTGAGCGTCCAGTCCAGCGCCGAGTCGCCGCCGCCGACGATGACGAGGTCGTGGCCGCGGAATTCCTCCATGCGCCGCACGGAATAAAAGACGCTCTTGCCCTCATAAGCTTCGATGCCCGGAATCGGCGGACGCTTCGGCTGGAAAGAGCCGCCGCCGGCGGCAATGACGACAACCTTGGCCTCGAGCACTTCGCCTTCGTCGGTGGTCAGGCGGAAGGAGCCGTCTTCCAGCCTTTCAAGGCTTGAAACCATGCGATTGAAGGTGAAGTCCGGCTTGAACGGCGCGGCCTGCTCCATGAGCTTGTCGACAAGGCCTTGCGCAGAGATCTTCGGCCAACCCGGAATGTCGTAGATCGGCTTTTCCGGATAAAGCTCGGCGCACTGGCCGCCCGGCCGGTCGAGAATGTCGATCAGGTGACATTTAAGATCGAGCAGGCCAAGCTCGAACACGGCGAACAGGCCAACCGGCCCCGCCCCCACGATGACGACATCGGTTTTGGTTAGACTGGCCATGGCAAATGTCCCGATCTGCAAAGACGGGGCAAGAGTGCATTACCGGCGGCGCGCTGCCAAGCGCCAGCCGGTCAAAGGATCAAGGAGTGATTGGGTCAGGTGGTTTGGGATCAGCCCTGGCGCTCGGGGACATTGACGACGAGGCCATCAAGTTCGTCGCGCACCTTGATCTGGCAGGAGAGCCGCGAGTTGGGCTTAACCTCGTAGGCAAAGTCCAGCATGTCCTCTTCCATCGCCTCCGGTTCGCCGACCGTATCGGTCCAGGCTTCATCGACGTAGACGTGGCACGTGGCGCAGGCGCAGGCGCCGCCGCACTCGGCCTCGATGCCGGGAACCGCGTTTCGGATGGCGTTTTCCATGACGGTGGAGCCATTTTCGGCATCGACATCGAAACGGGTGCCGTCAAAGGCAATGAAAGTGAGCTTGGTCATTTTTACTTTGTCATCTGAGGGAAGAACCCCGCCGAGATAATCACTCCGCCCAACAAGTCAACTGTGGCGCGAAACCGGCGTAGCATGGCGTTTTTCGGAAACTGACGCTGCTGCAATCAAAGATCGGTCGCAGCGACAAAGGCGCGCACGTCTTCAACGAGGCTGTCGAGAAGTTCGAGATGGCCGGCATCGCCGGGGTTGCGCTCGATGGCATCGGCGCATTCGGCGATGGCGAAAGCACCCACGCCGCGCGCGGCACCCTTCAATCCATGCGCCAAGAGTGTGCGCTGGCGGGGTTCGGCCCCGGCGAGTTGATCGCGAACCGAAAGGGACTGCGCGACGAACATGACAAGCACTTCGCGGCCAAGCGCGTTGTCGCCCATCGTCTGGCGATGCAGATGATCGAGGTCGATCGGCGCTGCCTGAAGTTGTTCACAGACTTGTTCGCCCGATCCGGACGCCCCCGCCCGTTTACCTTTGTCCATCGCCCGTCCAATCCCAAGCCACTCTATCCATCTTTACGGATAGCGGCATAACGTGGCAAAATCCAACTGATATCGCGTTCCGGACGCTCGTCAGGCTGCCTCAAAAAAATTCGCCGCGAGCCGCATAACTCACGCGTGCGTTAACCTTATATTTAAAGTTTTACGTATCGCGCCGAATGCATGTTTTCTTTACCCCCCTGTGTCATTACGATACGCGGGGTCCATATTCAGCCTCGTGTGCAGGGCGTGAAAAACCAAAATAAGACGCTCCGTAGCATCTAGTACAGGGTAGCGAAGGCATGGCGAAGAAAACCACCACGGCAAAGTCCCTCGACAAGGAAGTTGCCAAGGAACTCGAAGCGGCACTCGATATCGATCTGAGCTCGGTGGACGCCGGCGACCTCGACATTGCGGCTTCCATGGAAGATCTCGAAGCCCAGATTGCCGAGGCAGCCGACGAATTGGCGCGCGCCAGCAAGCCCGAGAAGGTCGAGCCTGCAAAATCCAAGGCAAAGCCGGCTCCCGCTCCGACACCCGCGCCCGCCCCGGCTGCCGAAATGCCGGCGGCCAAGCCTGTCGATCTGCGCCCGGTCGAGCCGCGCCCGACGATACAGCAGAACGGTTTCGCGCCCGCCAACGACGACCGCCAGAAGGACTACAAGTCGCTTCAGCACAGCCTGAACCGCCGCGCCTCGAATAGCATCTACTGGGTCGTTGCGTTCATTTCGCTGGCCTGGGTGGCCGGCGCCGCGGCGCTGGCGAACATCCTGTTCGGCTCTGGCATCTGGCAGATCCGCACGGTCGAGCAATTCCTCGCCCGGCCGCAGTTGATCGGCCTGCTGGTCGCAACAGTGCTGCCCGTAATCCTGTTCTGGGCATTCGCCGCCATGATCCGCCGCGCGCAGGATATGCGTCTTGCCGCCCAATCGATGACCGAAATGGCCTTCCGCCTCGCGGAACCGGAAAACATGGCGCAGGATCGTGTCATGATGATCGGACAGGCCGTGCGCCGCGAAGTTGCGGCCATGGGCGAAGGCATCGAACGCACCCTTGCGCGCGCAGTCGAACTGGAAACGCTGGTGCACAGCGAAGTCAACCAGATCGAGCGCTCCTATTCCGAGAACGAAGCCCGCATCCGCTCGCTGGTCGACGGGCTTGGCACCGAACGTGAAGCTGTCGTCAGCCACGCCGAGCGCGTCCGCGCCTCTATCACGGGTGCACATGAGACACTGCGCGAGGAAATCAGCTCTGCAGGCGACCTCATCCGCGAAAGCATCCTCGGCGCATCGACCAAGATGTCGATGACCATTACCGAATCCGGCGATTCACTGATCGACCGCATCAACGAAAGCTCGTTGTCGATCTTCGATACGGTGGAAACGCGCCTGGATTCCATCACCGACCGGCTGTCGACCTCCGGCGAGGCCTTCGCAAGCCTGCTCGACACGCGCATCGCCAAGCTGACCGACAGCACCGACGGCCTGACGCGCTCGCTGACCGAACTGCTCGATGACCGCACCGCCGGCATGGTTTCCCTGCTCGGCGGCGCGGCACGCACGCTGAGTTCCGAGTTCGAAGCCTCGCTTTCGGGGATCGAGCGCACGCTCGCCGAACGTGGGCAGGAATTGATCAGCGAGTTCCAGACCCGCGCCGAGGCGCTGGATACCGGCACGCAGAAGCTCAACGCCGCCTTGGAGGCGCGCGCCCGCCAGATCAACGAAACGCTGGTCGAACGGACCCGCGAGATTGCCGGCGCGTTTACCGACGGCAGGGATTCGCTGGTTGCCCTTATCGACCAGGGCAAGACCCAGATCGGCGCCGACATGGCCGACATCATCTCTTCCACTTCGACCATGCTCGAAGCCCGCGCCAGCGATTTCGCCGGCCGCATGGAAGCAGCGCGCCATTCGGTGTCGCGCGCCTTCGATTCCGACATCCAGCGGCTTGCGGAAGCCCGTTCGGGCATCGAACAGGCTGTCGAACATCACAGCATGAAGCTCGCCGAAGGCCGCGACCAGATGGCGGCGGCGATGCAGGAAGATCTTGCCCGGTTCGCCGAGGGCCGCGCCGAGATCGACGCTGCCGTATCCAACCAGATGCAGAAGCTGGCCGAAGGCCGCAGCATGATTTCGCGGGTGCTGGAGGAAGATCTGCGCAAGGTCAATGAATCGCGCGCAGCCATCGACGCCTCGTTGGGCAGCCATCTCGAACGGCTGGAGGAAGGCCGCAGAAGGCTTGCCGACGCACTTAACGAAGACTCCGGCAGATTGGCGGAAGCACGTGTAACCATTGATGAAATGGTTGCCGGCCACGTCGGAAAACTGGTCGAGGGCCGCAAGATATTGGCGCGTTCGCTCGATGCCGACCTCAACAAGCTGGCCGATACCCGCTCCAGCATCGATGGGCTGGTCGCAAGCCAGGTCGAGAAGATTGCCCAGGGCCGCGCCCTGCTTTCGCAGGCACTCGACGCCGACCTCAACAACATCAACAAGCTGATCAGCGATCATTCGGGCAAGCTTGCCGACGATCGCAACCTGCTTGCCCAGACGCTTGAGGCCGACCTTGCCAAGCTGGCGGAGAGCCGCTCCAGCATCGACGGCCTCGTTGCCGGACAGGTGGAGAAGCTGGCAGAAGGCCGCGACCTTTTGCGGCGCGCGCTGGAAAAGGACCTCAACACGATCAAGAGCGTCATTTCCGAACAGTCGCAGCAGCTTGGCGTCGATCGCCAGGAGTTCGCTCGCGCGCTCCAAGACGATCTGAGAAACGTGAGTGGCCTTGTCGGGTCGCATGCCGACCGCCTGGCGGAAGACCGCATCGCTCTGTCCAGAGCGCTGGAGGATGATCTGGCCAAGCTGGCGGAAAGCCGCTCCAGCATCGACGGCCTCGTTGCCGGTCAGGTCGAAAAGCTTGCCGAAGGCCGCGACATCTTGCGCCGCGCGCTGGAAAACGATCTGTCTTCGGTCAAGGACGCCATCGCCAGCCAGACTTTGAGATTGGCCGACGATCGCGCCGAACTCTCGCGTGCGCTGGAAAGCGACCTCGCCAGCGTCAACCAGCTCATCCATGAACATATGGAACGGCTGACCCGCGATCGCGGCGTGCTCTCGCAGGCACTGGAAGCCGATCTCGGCAAGCTGACCGAGAGCCGTGGCGAGATCGATGACGCCGTTGCCGGCCAGGTGGCAAAGCTGGCCGACGCCCGCCGCGATATCGATGTTGCCGTGGCGGATCACATCGACCGGATCGCCGCCAGCAGCACCCGCATCTCCGACAGCATCGCCGGCGACGTCGAAAAGATCGAGGAAGCCTTCAACCGGCAGACCGGCATTATCGAAGAGCGCGCCGGAACGATGGAACGCGCCCTTTCAGCCGGTGTCGATGGCATCAGGGGCGCTCTGGAAAAGAGCGCGGTGGTCGTCGCCTCCTCGCTGCGCGACAAGGTGCTGGAAGTTACGGCGGCACTGCATGAACAGGCGAGCGCGAGCCTCTCCGACGCCGACCGCAGGATGGTCGAACGTGCCGAACAGACGTCCGCCGCCCTCCTCGCCCGCGCCGAAGACATGGCGCGCGCCTTTGAAGAGGCGGATGGCCGTCTGGCAGCGCGTGCGCAGGACACCTCCGACATGCTGCTTGCCCGAGCCGAAGAGACCGCCGAGCAACTGGCGTCGCGCGCCGGCAAGATCGTCGACAGCTTCGAGGATGCCGACCAACGTCTTGCCCAGCGCGCCATAGAGACGGCGCAGTCGCTTGCGGCCCGCGCCGGCGACATACTGCGCAACTTCGAGGATGCCGACGACAGGCTGGGCAGCCGCATCAGCGAATCCGCTGAAGCTCTTGCCGCACGCGCCGCCGACCTTGGCCGCATCTTCGACACGGCAGACCAGCAGCTCATGACCCGCATTGCCGAGGGTTCGGAGGCATTGACCAGCCGCGCGGCCGAGATCAGCCGCGTGCTCGAAGACGCCGACAACCGCATGGTGTCGCGCATTTCCGACACCGCATCGGCCATCGGCCAGCATGCCGACAGCATCGTCGGCGCTTTTGCCAACACCGAGCGGCAGGTTGCCGAACGCGTTGCACAGACGGGTCAGGAACTGGCGGCCCATGCGCGCGGCATCGAGCAAGTGCTTGCCGGCGCGGACGAGCGCCTGACCGCCAGCGCATCTTCCGTTGCAAACCGGATCGGCGAGCAGATTGCCGATGCCGAAAGCCGCTTCGCCAATTCGGCCGAGACGATGGGCCAAAAGCTTGGGGAGCATATCGCACAGGCCGAGGGACAGCTTGCTTCGCGAGCCAACGTCATCGCCGAAACCTTTGCCGCTGTTGGCCAGCACATCGGCCAGAGCACCAACGAGGCTGCAAGGACCATCGGCGCCAACACGCGCGAGCTCAACGAGATGCTTGCCGCGCGTTCGGCGGAGATCACCAAGATACTTGACGAGACGGCACGGCCCCTGGTCGAGCGTTTCGCCGAAGGTGGCTCCGAACTGCAAAAGAGCATGGAGGCGGCCGCCGAGCGCACCTCGGAGAAGCTGCGCGTCGAAAACGCGGCCCTTGCCGAGGCACTGGCCAGCCGAACCGCCGAAACCTTGTCGGCTGTGGACAGCGCCCGCTCGACGCTGGCCGAGAGCGTTACCGACCTTATCGGCCGCATGACGGCATCCAGCTCGCAGCTCAATGCGCTGGTGGAGCAGGCCACCAACAACCTTGGCCAGGTCGACGAGCGCTTGACCAACAGCACGCAAAGCTTTGCGGTCACGACCGAAAAGGCCGCGCAGACCTTTGCCAGCTCGGCCCGCCTGGTCGATTCCAACACGGCCCGCCTGACCGAACTCTCGTCTTCCACGCTGCGCGAAGTGGCCTCCATCGCAACCAAGTTCGACGAACACAGCCGCCTGCTGGCAAGTGCGTCGCAACTGCTGAGCGCCGCGCAGAGCAACCTCGAGCACACGCTGGAGCGGCAGACTTCGCTGGACGACCTCGCCGTTGGTCTGGTCAAGAAGTCGGAAGACCTCGAAAAGGTCATGCAGTCGTTCGAAACGCTTGTTTCACGGACGCTGGAGGGTGCCGAAGGCAGGACGATGGAATCCGCCGACAAGATCCGTTCGGCGATCAACGAGGCAATCGAATCGGCCACCAAGCGCTTCGCCGACGCCACGGAAGAGATGCGGCGCACGGCAGGCTCCATCAAGAGCGAGCTCGACCTTACCCGCGCCGAGCTGAAGCGCGGCGTCGTGGAAATGCCGCAGGAGGCCCAGGAATCGACCACGGCAATTCGCCGTGCCGTTTCCGAGCAGATCAACGCCTTGAAGGAACTGTCGGATATCGTTGCGAAATCGGGCCGTGCGGTGGACGTGTCAGAGCCTCGCGGTTCGCGGCCAGCGCCGCAGGCACCAAAAGCGCCCGAGCCGCAGCAGCGTCGTCAGGCACAGCCCGAGCCTGCTCCGCAGCGGCCTTTGGGTAACGTTGCCCTGCGCGGCTCGCTCGACGCCGCCGAAAAGGCCGACACGACGGCGCGCCAGAAGGAGCCGGCTGGCCGCAACCCGCAGAACGGTTGGGTTCGCGACCTGTTGACCGGCGCGTCACGCGAAGAAGCCAGCCAGAAGTCGGCAACTGCCGAAGCCCAGCGTGCGGCCCCGGCGCAGCGTTCCCCGCTGCACGTGGTCGAATCGCTGAACTCGCTGTCCGTCGACATCGCCCGCGCAATCGATCACGACGCATCGATCGAGTTGTGGAACCGCTATCGCCGCGGCGAACGCGATGTCTTCACGCGCCGGCTCTATACCTTGAAGGGACAGCAGACCTTCGATGAAATCCGCCGCAAGTACCAGGCGGAGGCCGAGTTCCGGGCTGCCGTGGACCGCTACTGCGACGACTTCGAGAAGTTGCTGAAGGATGTTGCCCGCAACGACCGCGACAACATCATGACGCAGACCTACCTCACCTCGGATACCGGCAAGGTCTATACCATGCTGGCCCATGCGAGCGGCCGGTTGAGGTAATCGCTACGGTACGAGGACAAACAAAAAAGGGCGGGAAATTCCCGCCCTTTTCTGTTGATCCGGAGTGAACGAAGCAGCCGATGGCCGCCTCGGTGCCGCTATCAGGTGAGCGGCGACAACTGAATCTCGACGCGACGGTTCTGCGCCCGGCCCTGCTCCGTACCATTGGAAGCGATCGGGCGGGTCTTGCCGAAACCGGTGACGGCGAAGCGGCGCTGATCGACGCCCTGCCCGGCCAGATAATTTGCCACTGACAAAGCGCGGCGCTGCGACAGGTCGAAATTGTGCTGGTCGCTGCCGGTGGAATCGGTGTGGCCATACACATCGACCAGTGTCTGGTTGTACTTGCGCAGCACCAGCGCCACCGAATTCAGCACCGAGTAGAAGCCGGGCTTCACCGCGTCCTGGTCAATGTTGAAAGTGATGTCCGACGGCATGTTGAGCATGATCTGGTCGCCGACGCGCGTAACGCTGACGCCGGTGCCCTGCAACTGCGCGCGCAGTTCGGCCTCGTTCTGGTCCATCTTCGCGCCGACGAGCCCGCCGGCGAGTGCGCCGACGCCTGCGCCGATCAGCGCGTTGCGGCGGTCGTTGCCGCCGGCCAACGTACCGAGCGCAGCACCCGCGAGAGCGCCGATTCCGGCACCCGCCGCCGTGTTGGAAACCTTCTGCTGGCCGGTGTAAGGATCGGTGGTGCACGCGGTGGCGAACACGCCGGCCATCATCACGGCGATAACAGTCTTCATCTTCATAAGCTTGTCCCTCGTAAAACTGCGGCGCGCCAAGCGCGCCGGATCACCCTTCCCGGCCGAGTTGTAGCACACAATGCGGCAAAATGCGGAACGGGAAAAGTCGTCCCGGCAACTATCGCGGGAACAATCGGCAGTTGGAGCGGCTAGTCGATATCAGCGACCACTTCGCCCGCTCCGCCTTCAATACGCTGCGACAGCGAGGCTTCCATGAACTCATCGAGATCGCCGTCGAGCACGTTGGACGGACTGGTGTTTTCAACACCGGTCCGCAGGTCCTTCACCAACTGGTACGGCTGCAGCACGTAGGAGCGGATCTGATGGCCCCAGCCGATATCACTTTTGGAAGCCTCGGTAGCATTGGCCGCAGCTTCGCGCTTCTTCAGTTCTTCCTCGTAGAGCCTGGAACGCAGCATTTCCCAGGCCTTGGCCTTGTTCTTGTGCTGTGAGCGCTCCGCCTGGCAGGCAACGGCGATGCCGGTGGCAATATGGGTGATGCGGACGGCGGAATCGGTAGTGTTGACGTGCTGGCCGCCCGAACCCGAGGAACGGTAGGTGTCGATGCGCACATCGGATTCGGAGACGTCGATCTGGATCGAATCGTCGATGACCGGATAGACCCATGCGCTGGCGAACGAGGTGTGACGGCGCGCATTGCTGTCATAGGGCGAGATGCGCACGAGACGGTGAACGCCGGACTCGGTCTTCAGCCAGCCATAGGCGTTGTGGCCCTTGATGAGCACGGTCGCGGATTTGATGCCCGCTTCTTCGCCGTCATGGACTTCCAGCACCTCGACCTTGAAGCGGCGGCGCTCGGCCCAGCGCGTATACATGCGCAACAGCATCGAGGCCCAGTCCTGGCTCTCAGTGCCGCCTGCGCCGGCGTGAATTTCGAGATAGGTGTCGTTGCCGTCGGCCTCGCCCGAGAGCAGCGTCTCGACCTGCCGTGCCTTGACCTCGCCGCGCATGGCGCGCAGCGCGTCTTCGGCCTCGGTGACGACGCCTTCGTCGCCTTCTTCCTCGCCCAGTTCAATAAGGCCGATATTATCTTCGAGAGCTCGTGTCAGGCCCTTGACCGCGCCGATGCCCTCTTCGAGGGACTGACGCTCGCGCATCAGCTTCTGTGCTTCGATGGGGTCGTTCCAAAGGCTGGAATCTTCGGCAAGAACATTGAGATATTCAAGCCGTTTCAGGGCCTGATCCCAGTCAAAGATGCCTCCTCAGCAGGGTTATCGCCTGCCTGATTTCGTCGATCGTGTTCTGCGTTTCCGCGCGCATGAAGAGGCTGCTCTACCCGTTTATCGATGGATTGATTTGATGGCGCGATACATAGGCACGCCCGCGCCGCCTGTAAAGCGAAATGGCTGGAGGTGACGCCGCCGCCCGAAAAGGCAGCGGCCGGATGAGAATTGAGACGGTTCTGCCTTAGTAAAGGCCGCCGCCCCCCGACTGGATGGCCTGGTTGGCTTGCGGCGACAGGGCCTCGCCCGAGCCGTTCGAGCCATCTTCGCCCATGCCGATGATCCAGTAGGAATCGGCCGGGCCGGTGCCGGGCTTGAAGGCTTCGATGATGGTGCCGGGCTGGCCGTCGACGGCCTGCATGCCGGTCTTGCGGTCGATGGCGACGAGGCTCATGCCTTCCGGCACCTTGAAGTCGACATTGGGCGTGCCGTCGAGCGCCACGCGCATGAAGTCCTTGAAGATCGGCGCGGCGAGACCGCCGCCGGTGGTGCCGCGGCCAAGCCCCTTTGGCTTGTCGAAGCCCATGTAGAGACCGACGACGAGGTTCGGTGTGTAACCGATGAACCAGGCGTCCTTTTCGTCATTTGTGGTGCCGGTCTTGCCGGCGATGTGGCGGCCAAGCTCGGCAACGGTGGTGGCGGTGCCGCGCAGCACCACGCCCTCCATCATCGAGGTGATCTGATAGGCCGTCATCGGGTCGAGGACCTGTTCGGAATTGTCGACCAGCTCAGGCTCGGCCTGGTCCTGCCATTCAGCCGCGTTACAGCCTTCGCAGCCGCGTTCGTCATGCTTGAACACGGTCTTGCCGTAGCGGTCCTGGATGCGGTCGATGAGCGACGGTTTGATGGAGCGGCCGCCATTGGCCATGATCGCATAGGCGGAAACCATGCGCATGACGGTGGTTTCGCCCGAACCCAGCGCCATCGGCAGATAGGGCGCCAGATGGTCGTAGACGCCGAAGCGCTCGGCATATTCGGCGACCAGCTTCATGCCCATGTCGTTGGCGAGGCGAACCGTCATCAGGTTACGCGAACGCTCGATGCCCGAACGCAGGGTCGATGGGCCGGCGGCACGACCATCATAGTTCTTCGGCGTCCAGGTGGTGTTGCCGCTCTGGATGGTGATCGGGCCGTCCATGATGACGGAGGCGGGCGTGTAACCATTGTCCAGCGCCGCTGCATAGACGATCGGCTTGAACGACGATCCCGGCTGGCGCATCGCCTGTGTCGCGCGGTTGAACTCGGACTCGGCATAGGAGAAGCCGCCGACCATCGCCAGCACACGGCCTGTATGCGGGTCCATGGCAATCATGCCACCCTCGACTTCCGGCGGCTGGCGCAACTGGTAGGCGCCCTCGGCATCGTCCCGCTTCTGGACGAACACGACATCGCCCGGCTTCAACACGTCGGCCGGAGATTTCGCCTTGACCGTCTTGCCATCGACGACATGGCGCATGGCAAACGACATGTCTTCCTTGCTGACGGTTCCCTCGACGCGCTCGGCAACCAGTTCGCCCGAAGCCTGCTTGGCAGGCTGCACGCCAATGCGCAGCCCCGCGTCGGAACTATCCAGCACGACCGCAAGCGTCCATTCAGGCACGTCGTCGAGACCTTTGATGGCGCCAAGCGCAACGCCCCAGTCGCCGGAAATGTCGATGGCGGTCACCGGTCCGCGATAGCCGCGCAGCATGTCGTATTTGAGGAGGCCGCTCTGCATGGCCTTGCGCGCGACGAGCTGCATATTCGGATCGAGCGTGGTGCGCACCGACAGACCGCCCTCATACAGAGCGTTCTGGCCATAGCGGGCGATGATCTCGCGCCGCACTTCCTCAGTGAAGTATTCGCCGGCGAACAGGTATGTGCCGTTGCGGCGGGGCTTGACGTTGAGCGGCTCGGCCTTGGCCTTGTCGCCTTCCTCGCGCGCGACGTAGCCATTGTCGACCATCTGGTCGATGACCCAGTTACGGCGCTCGATAGCACGCTGGGTGTGCCGGAACGGATGATAATTGGACGGTCCCTTGGGCAGCGCGGCAAGATAGGCGACGTCCGCCACCGTGAGTTCGTTCACCGACTTGTCGAAATAGGTAAGTGCTGCGCCCGCGATGCCATAGGCACCGAGGCCGAAATAGATCTCGTTCAGGTAGAGCTCGAGAATGCGGTCCTTGGGATAAGCCTGCTCGATGCGGAACGACAGCACCGCTTCCTTGATCTTGCGGTCAAGGGTCTGCTCGTTGGTGAGGAGGAAGTTCTTCGCCACCTGCTGCGTGATGGTCGAACCGCCCTGCGTCGGCCCACCGGTCACGTAACGCAAGGCGGCGCGCCCGATGCCCTGGATGTCGACGCCCGGATGATTGTAGAAATTCTTGTCTTCGGCCGACAGGAACGCTGCCTTGACCCGGTCGGGAATGGCCTGGATGGGCAGGAATAGCCGACGCTCATGCGCATATTCGGCCATCAGCGAACCATCTGACGAATGGATCCGGGTCGTCACCGGCGGTTCGTACTTGGCGAGCACCTCGTAGTCGGGCAGTTCGCCCGCCAGATTGCCGACATAGACGGCCACAGCGCCAGCCACCAGCAGCGCAAGCGCCGTGCCGATGCCAAAGAAATAGCCGATAAGCCGAATCATGCCCGCTCCAGTCGAGAATCCGTCACTTTCCTAAACGACACCGCATCGCGTTCAAGGTCAGGCAAGTGCACGAAACAGGACATTTGTCGCCTTGATGTGGGCAAAATACGGCGGCGAACGAATCCGATCTTCAAATCAGAACAATATCGCCGTGTGTTGTCCGCATGCAACGCCGCCGTTGCATCACGATGATCTAAAACGTCCCGTCTTTAGCGGCTTTGACCGAGGCGAAAGCCGCAACCGCATTGGTGATGCTTTCAGCGGCCTTGTCGCGCCAATCAGGATCGATCAACTGCGCTTCGTCCTTGGGATTGGAGAGATAGCCAAGTTCGACCAGCACGGAGGGGACGTCCGGAGCCCTCAGCACGCGAAAGCCGGCGAACCTGTGCGGATTGTTGATGAGGCCCACTGAAGTGCCCAATTCGTCGACCAGCGTGTTGGCGAAGCTCATCGAGAAGGAATGGGTTTCGCGGCGGATGAGGTCGATCAGGATATCGGTGACTTCCGGGCTGTCAGCCTTGACTTCGATGCCGGCAAGCCTGTCGGACAGGTTTTCACGGTCGGCCAAGGCTTGTGCTTCCGCATCGGATGCCTTGTCGGACACGGTATAAACGGTAGCGCCACGGATGCCCTTGAGGCTGATCGTGTCGGCATGGATCGAAATGAACAGGTCGGCCTCGTGCTGGCGCGCGATGCGGACGCGATCATCGAGCCTGAGGAATGTGTCGTCGTCGCGGGTCATGAACACGTCGTACTTGCCGGACACGGACAGCTTGTCCTTGAGTTCCTTGGCAAAGGCCAGCGTGACTTCCTTCTCGACGGTTCCGCTCAGCCCTTCGGCGCCGCCGTCAACGCCGCCGTGGCCGGGATCGATGACAATGGTGAAGCGCTTCAACGGAAACTTGCTGACCCGGTCGCTCTTGTTGCCGGCGACGGTGGAACCCGTGGTTTCGGCCTGGACCGACAGCGCTTCATCGAATTCGCGCTCAGATGCCGCCGAAATGTCGGCGACAATGCGGTAGCCAGCACTGTCCTCATTCTTCAGAACATCCAGCCGCTCGACCAGAAAAGGCCCCTTGCCGGTAACCACGAGGCGTGACGACCCATTCGGCAACACGCCATAGCGAACGCCCCTCACCAGGCCCCTCGCCTTCAGATCCTTCGCGTCGATCGCCATTTTCGTTGCCGGCAGGTCGATGACCAGCCGGTTGGGGCCGCGCAGGAGGAACCATCTGAGGTCAGGCTCATGGTCGAAATTGATGACGATGCGCATCTTCGTGGCATCGCCCGCCATCTTGTAGTCGAGGGCATTGACCGGTTCGGCCGCGACGGCGGGTGCGGGGCCGAGCAGGGACAGCGAAAAAAACACGGCGAAAAGGGCGAGAACGACAAGGCTAAGGCTCCAGCTTCCAGGCTGTACCTTCCCATTGTTCGCTACCAACCCCATATGCGGTCCTGCTGTTCCTGATTCGATGCGGGTGGCGCCCGATTGGAGATGACGCCGGCCAAGCATGCGCGCGATTAACAATTCGTATTCAAAGAAGGTTAACCAAGCCTTTTCACGATCCAGATTGCCCGCCTAGACGCCCCTTTTGCCGGCATCTTAAAACGGGGTTGCCTTCTAACTCGCCAAATCATAAAAGCGGCATTGGACTACCGCAATCTTGGAACCGTCCTTGTCCGCAGCATGTTGCTGCTTTTCAGACGCAAAAGACGGATCCACCCACATTAGAAGCTTGCGGCTGGTCGCGACGGATTTCGTAGGCATGCGCCCCTGGCGGAGGCAATGCTTGCGTGAGGAAAATGGTTTGGGTCCAACCCACGCCGGCTCTTAAGTGAGCAAACAAGCTGGTCCGGTTTTCCGGGCTTTGGTTCAAAAGGTCCACTGGCTGACGATGCTTTCGAGCGCCATCATGGAAAGGTCCGCAGGAAACCGCGCCATTTCGGCAGCGGGCGGCACCGCCATCGCGCTCCGGCGGCGGCCTACGGCCATTCAATTATCCGGCACCATCCCCCAACCAGACCGACAGACACGGGCATTCCCCGGCGAGCTGAGGCTGGCGGCTGCCGGGAGGAAACGAAATAATGCCCAACAAGATGCTGATAGACGCCTCCCACCCGGAGGAAACACGCGTAGTCGTCGTACGCGGTAACCGTATTGAAGAATTTGATTTTGAATCCCAGGACAAAAAGCAGCTCAAAGGAAACATCTACCTAGCCCGCGTAACGCGCGTAGAACCTTCCCTTCAGGCTGCCTTTGTCGAATATGGCGGAAACCGGCACGGTTTCCTTGCCTTCAGTGAAATACATCCCGACTACTACCAGATCCCGGTCGCCGACCGGCAGGCTCTTCTGCGCGCCGAAGCCGAAGAGGCTGAGGAAGAAAACAACGAAGACGAGCACGAAGGAGAGGAACGCCAGGACCGTAATCGCGGCCGGCGCGGCCGGCGCCGGGGCGGCAAGAGCCGCGACCGTGGCGAACATAGGCGTGACGCCGCCGAAGCGGCTTCGGATGGGGAAAACGGCGACAACAGCGGTGGCGAAGACGCCGCTGAGGATGCAAGCGAAACCGTTGAAACCGTCAAACTGGTCACGGAGACGGAAGCCACGCCCGCCAATGATGAGGACAACGCCGCCGAGACAAAGGCGGAAGGGTCCGATGACGAGGCAGACGATGGTCCCAAGACGACCATTGCCGCGAGCGTCGACGCCGATGTGATTTCGGAAGCTGTTTCCGAAACGGCCACCGAGGCGACTTCCGACGATAATGACCGCGGCATGCTAGAAGAGGTGCAATCCTCGCATGGCGACGAACATGAGGTAGAGTCGGTCGGCGCAGAGGACGCGCTGGAAGAAGTGCGCAACCGCCGCAAGCCGGCGCGTCGCCAGTACAAGATCCAGGAAGTCATCAAGCGCCGCCAGATCCTGCTGGTTCAGGTCGTCAAGGAAGAACGCGGCAACAAGGGCGCGGCGCTGACTACCTATCTGTCGCTTGCCGGCCGCTATTCGGTGCTGATGCCGAACACGGCGCGCGGCGGCGGCATTTCGCGCAAGATCACCAACGCGCAGGACCGCAAGCGCCTGAAGGAGGTCGTCGCCGATCTCGAAGTGCCGCAGGGCATGGGCGTAATCCTGCGTACTGCCGGCGAAAGCCGCACCAAGGCGGAGATCAAGCGCGACTACGAATATCTGATGCGGTTGTGGGAAAACGTCCGCAACCTGACGCTGCAATCGACCGCGCCCGCCCTCGTTTACGAGGAAGGCTCGCTGATCAAGCGTTCGGTGCGCGATCTCTACAACAAGGACATCGACGAAGTCCTGGTGGCCGGCGAGGACGGCTACCGCGAGGCCAAGGACTTCATGCGCATGCTGATGCCCAGCCACGCCAAGGTTGTGCAGCCCTATCGCGAGACGACGCCGATCTTCGTGCGATCCGGCATCGAGGCGCAACTCGACCGCATGGTGCAGCCGCAAGTGACGCTGAAAAGCGGCGGCTATCTGATCATCAACCAGACCGAGGCGCTGGTTTCTATCGACGTCAACTCCGGACGCTCCACCAAGGAGCATTCTATCGAGGAGACCGCGCTCCACACCAATCTGGAAGCGGCCGAGGAAGTGGCCCGCCAGCTGCGCCTGCGCGACCTTGCCGGCCTGATCGTCATCGACTTCATCGACATGGAGGAGAACCGCAACAATCGTGCGGTTGAAAAGCGGCTCAAGGACCATCTGAAGAACGACCGCGCCCGCATTCAGGTCGGCCGCATTTCGCATTTCGGCCTCTTGGAGATGAGCCGCCAGCGCATCCGCGCCAGCGTGCTGGAATCTACGATGAAGCCATGCCCGCATTGCGGTGGCACCGGCCACGTGCGCTCCGACTCGTCGGTGGCGCTGATGGTGGTGCGCGCGATCGAGGAATTCCTGCTCAAGGATTCCCGCAGCCACATCACCGTGCGCACGCCGGTTTCGACCGCGCTTTATGTGCTGAACCACAAGCGCAGCACGCTCGTTGACCTCGAAAAGCGCTTCGGGGTGGTGATTACGCTGGAAACGGATGAAACCGTGGCCGCGCAGCATTACGCAATTGCGCGTGGTGCTTTTGCCGAAAAGCCGGAAGGCTTTGTCGAGGCTCGCCCGCAGCCGGTCTATGTCGAGCCGGAGGAACCGGAGGACGAGATCGTCGTCGAGGACGAGACTGACGAGGAGAACGAACAGCCGCAGGCCGCGCAGCAGCAGGCGCGTTCGGGCGACGAAAATGGCGACGGCCAACGCGACCGCAAGCGGCGCAGGCGGCGCAGGCGGCGCGGCGGCAGGGATCGCGAGCACGGCGAACGCGATCAGTCGAATGGAAATGCCGGCGACGCAGAGGGTGCCTCGGCATCCGAACAGACGGAAGAAGCTTCCGATGAAGCCGAAGAGGCTGCAGCGGGTGCAGAGGTCGTGACTGCCGAGACCGTCGAAGCAGGCGATGACGCGCAGGGCAAGAAGCGCCGGCGCGGCAAGCGCGGCGGCAAGCGCAACCGCTCTGAAAACGGCGAAGCAGAAGCCAGCGCGGTTGCGGAAGGCGAAGCAGCTACAAGCGAAGCTGCGGAGCCCGTGAGTGCTGCCGAAGCTGAGCCGGTGCAAGCTGTCGCGACCGTCGAAGCGGCTGATGAGGCGCAGGGTTCGGCAGAGGCTGAAGCACCGGCCGCCGAGAAGCCGAAGAAGCCGCGCCGCACGACGAAGTCCAAGAAGGCCGCAGCGGCCGAAGCTGATGCAGCGGAAGCGGTGGTGGAACAGGCGCCTGCCGAAGAAGCTGTTGCGGAAAAGGCGGAGAGCGCCAAAGAGCCGGCGGCAAAGGCTCCGGCCAAGCCGCGCGCAACCCGCCGCAAGACCGCAGCAGCGGCGGCGGAGACGCCCGCAAGTCCGGTGGTTTTCTCTGTCGTGGCCGATCAGCCTGCCGAACCGGCTGCAGAAGACAAGCCGAAGCGCGGCGGATGGTGGCAACGGAAGGGCTTTTTCTAAACCCAACGGCGGCTAGCCCGCTTATCTGGAACATGAAAACCCCGCGCCATCACCGTGTTGGCGCGGGGTTTTCGTTTCTGGACAAACGATACGTGACCGATCGCTGCGGTCAGGCGGCAAAAATCGACCAGTTCATCGCCTTGGCAAGCTTTTCAAGCGCGATGGAGCCAAGTTGGGAATTGCCGCTTTTGTTGAGGCCAGGCGACCAAACAGCGACCGATGCCTCGCCTGGCACGACGCCGAGGATGCCGCCGCCGACGCCGCTCTTGCCGGGAATACCGACACGAAAGGCGAAATCCCCCGAGCCGTCATAGTGGCCGCAGGTCAACATCAGCGCGCTGATGCGCCGTGCCCTCTCCTGCGAGACGACGGAATAGCCGCCGCTCTTGCCGCCATTGGCGAGGAAGCGGCCGGCGAGCGCCAGTTGCCGGCAGTCCATCGCAATGGCGCAATGATGGAAGTAGACGCCAAGCGCCAATTCTGGCGAATGGTGTAGGTTGCCGAAGGATTTCATGTAGTTGGCAAGCGCGACGTTGCGAAATCCGGTCACCTGTTCCGAGGCTGCCACGTCGCGGTCGATGATGATGGTGTCGTCATCGGCAAGATACTGCACGAAACGCAGGATTTCGCCGATCGCCTCACGCGGCTGGTGACCGGCAAGCAGGATATCGGCGATGACGATGGCGCCGGCATTGATGAACGGATTGCGCGGGATGCCGGCTTCGCGCTCAAGCTGGACGATGGAGTTGAAGGGATTGCCGGAGGGCTCTCGCCCGACCCGCTTCCACAAGGCATCGCCGACTTTGCCGAGCGCCAGCGTCAGCGTGAACACCTTCGAAATGCTCTGGATCGAAAAGGCTTCGTTTGCGTCGCCGGCCGAGAAAACCTCTCCGTCGCTGGTCGTCACGGCAATGCCAAACTTGGCAGGATTGATCTTGCCAAGCTGCGGAATGTAGCTGGCGACCTCGCCCCGGTCGGAACGCTCGGCCATCTCCGCAGTGATTTCATCCAGTATGCGTTGCAAATCCGACAAGGTGACCCCCCTCGCCTATTTCAGCCAGTGCTCGATGCGAGCCATCGCTTCGACCATTTCGTTGTAACTGCCGGCATAGGAAAAGCGCATGGTGCGATGGCCTTGCAATGGATCGAAATCACGGCCCGGCGTCGCTGCCACATGCGCCTCGGCCAGCATTCGCTTGGCGAAAGCCATGCTGTCATTGGTATGGCGCGTAACATCGCAAAAGGCATAGAAAGCGCCGTCCATGGGCGCGGCGAGCGGAAAACCCAGCTCCGGCAGCCGATTCATCAAAAACTCGCGGTTCGCCGCATAGCGCGACTTGACCACTTCGAGCTCGTCGGTCGCGTTGAAAGCCTCGATGGCCGCGACCTGCGACAATTCCGGTGCGGAGATGTAAAGGCTTTGCGCGATACGCTCCACCGGACGTACCAGACTCTCGGGCAGGACCATCCAGCCGATGCGCCAGCCGGTCATGCAGTAGTACTTGGAAAACGAGTTGATGACCGTCACGTCCGGGCTGTAGGCAAGCGCTGTCGTGTCGGGCGCGGTGTAGGCCAACCGATGATAGATTTCGTCCGAAATCACCGAAATACCCAACTCGCCGGCAGTCGCCACCAAAGCTGCGAGTTCGCTTTCAGGTACGACGGCGCCTGTTGGGTTCGCCGGACTTGCGAACAAAACACCCTTCAGCGGCTTTTGCGCGTGAGCGGCGCGCAAATGCCCGGCGTTCAGGTAGGCGGCACCCTCGAGTTCGATTTCCACCACCTCGATGCCAAGTGCAGCCATGATGTTGCGATAGGCAGGATAACCGGGTGCCGCGATGGCGACGCGGTCGCCCGCATCGAACATGGCGAGGAAGGCCAGATTAAAGGCAGCCGACGATCCTGTGGTGACCGCAATGCGCGACGGCGCAATGTCGATGCCGTAATGCTCGCCATAGTGGCGCGCGATTGCCGAACGCAGGCCGGCAAGCCCGAGCGAGTCGGTATAGCCGATGCGCCCACGCTTCAAGGCGGCGGCAGCAGCTGCCCTCACAGCGACCGGGGCCGGGTCGGAAGGCTGACCCACGGCCATCGAGACAACGTCCACCCCGGTCGCGATGAGCCGGTTTGCCTCGGCAAGAATGTCCATGGCGTGAAACGGCTCGACCTCGCCGCGTCGCGAAATCGACACCCCATTTTGCTTCAATTCCGAACTCCCGTTTGACAGGCCAAGATTGCCAGCGCCGCACAATTGCCCGATTGCTGTGGGGATCACAAGTTCATGAACTTGTCAGCGCCGCCTTTTCATCCCAGGAAGGCTCAGCTACCAGTGGACGAACAATGATGAAGCTGCCGCGCCCTGCTTTGCGGCTGGCCAAGGCCAGCCGATTCGTTGCTACGCTGTCTCTCGGACTGGCGATGGCCTTTGCGGCTTCGGTGCAGGCTTTTGCCCAAAATGTTCCCGTGGTTCGCGACGCCGAAATCGAGGCGCTGGTGCGTGACTACGCGCGCCCCATCTTCAAGGCGGCAGGATTGTCCAAGGCGGGCATCGAGATCATTCTCGTCAACGACAAGAGCTTCAACGCATTCGTTGCCGGCAGGCGCATGTTCATCAACACCGGCGCGTTGCTGCAGGCCGAAACGCCCAACGAGATCATCGGCGTCATCGCCCACGAGGCCGGACACCTTGCCGGCGGCCACCAGCAGCGGCTTCGCGACCAGCTGGAGCGAGCCAAGACCATGGCGATCGTTGCCGGCCTGCTTGGCGCCGGTGCAATCGTGGCCGGCGGCGCAACCGACAGCAGGGGCCTTGCCGGTGTCGGCATGGGCCTGGCAACCGGCGGCAGCGAATTTGCCCGTCGCACATTGCTGACCTACCAGCGCGGCGAAGAAATCACCGCCGACCGCTCTGCCATCACCTATCTCGACGCGACGGGCCAATCGGGCCGTGGCATGCTGAAGACGTTCGAGCGTTTCCAGAGCGCCTTGTCATTGTCCGGCGCGCAGATCGACCCCTATCGCATCAGCCATCCGATGCCGCAGGACCGCATTTCGAACCTGCAGACCCTCATCCAGAAAAGCCCGTATTTCGACAAGGTCGACTCGCCTGCCCTGCAGCAGCGCCACGACATGATGCGCATGAAGATCGCGGTCTACACGGATGGCCAGGCCGCCGTGTCGCGCATGATCCAGAAGGACCCGGGCAGCCTTGCCTCCAAATATGGCGACGCGCAATCCACCTATCTTTTCGGCAGCCTGAGTTCCGCAATGTCCAAGACGGATGCGCTTATCAAGGCACAGCCAAAGAACCCCTATTTCCAGGAATTGCGCGGCGACATCCTGATGAAGGCCAACAAGCCCAAGGAGGCCGCAACCGCTTATGCAAAGGCGGTCAGCCTCGACCCCACCAAGGCCGGGCTGCTTTCCGTCACCTACGGACAGGCCTTGCTGGCGGTTGGAACGCCGGAATCGCTGAAAAAGGCCGTTGCCCAGATCAACGACGGCCTGGAGCGCGACCGGGAGAACGCTTCCGGCTACCGCTATCTCGCGCAAGCATACGGGATGCTGGGTGACGTTGCCGACGCAGATCTTGCAACTGCCGAGGGGCACTATTATTCCGGCGCATACAAGGATGCCGCGATTTTCGCGGCGCGTGCGCAACAGCGCCTTAAGCCGGGCTCGCCGGCTTGGCTTCGCGCCCAGGACATCATGAACCAAGGCAAATCGGCCAAGAAGAAATAGGCTTCGCGGCTGCGAGTGGAACTGACAAGGGACAAATCACGATGAAGAAGGCAATTCTGCTCGGCACCGCGGCAAGCGCTCTTGGATTTGCAATGCTTGCGTTTGGTTCCATCGCCGTCGCTCCGCGCGCGGCAAATGCCGAAGACGCGGTCAGCCAGACCCAGGCCGCCCCAGCCGAATCGAAGATCGACCGGGCCGAAGTCGAAGGTATCATCCGCGACTATCTGCTGAAGAACCCAGAAGTGCTTCTGGAAGTGCAGGAGGCACTCGAGGCAAAGCAGAAGGAAGAGCAGCGGCTCGCCAGCCTGGGCGTCATCAAGGACAACAAGGAAGAGATTTTCAACTCGACCTTTGACGGTATCGTCGGCAACCCCAACGGCAAGGTAACGATCGTCGAGTTCTACGATTACAATTGCGGCTTCTGCAAACGCGCCATGGAAGACATGCGCACCCTGACCGCGGCTGATCCAGAGCTGCGCTTCGTGCTCAAGGAATTCCCCATCCTAAGCCCCGACTCGCAAAAGGCCAGCGTTGTCTCAATGGCGTTCCACCTGATGATGCCTGAGAAGTACGGCGAGTTCCACAAGGCGCTTTTGGGCGGCGAAGGCCGAGCAACCGAGGCGACGGCACTCAAGGTCGCCCTTTCGCTAGGCGCCGACGAGGCCGAACTGCGCGCCAAGATGCAGGACCCTTCCATCGTCGAGGCGCTCTCCAAGACATACGACCTGGCGAACAAGCTCGCGATCACCGGCACGCCATCCTACGTGGTTGGCAACGAAGTGGTGTTCGGCGCGCTTGGCCCTGAAGTGCTGGCCGAAAAGATCGCCGAGGCAAAAGAGGCCCTCTAAAGCCGGCAAGCACAGTTTCGCCATCTTGTTTGCCTCTGTGGACAGGCAAAGAAGGCACTTGCGCTCTTTTCGCAGGGGTCTATGCCCATTATAGAGGGTCCGGCGCACCGGTTACGGTCTGCGTCGGGAAAGGTCGGCATTTTTGAAAACGGTTTTCGTTTTAAACGGTCCCAATCTGAATACGCTCGGCAAGCGCGAGCCCTCCATCTATGGCACGCAGACGCTGGACGACATTGGCGCCGACTGCCGCAAAGCCGGTTCCGCGCTTGGACTTGAGGTGGATTTCCGCCAATCCAACCATGAAGGCGCTCTTGTCGACTGGATACAGGAAGCCTCGCAGGCAGCGGTTGGGCTGGTGCTCAATGCAGGCGCCTACACCCACACCTCGATTGCCATCCACGATGCCATACGCGCAGCAGCACCTCTGCCGGTGGTGGAGGTGCATCTTTCCAACATTCACGCTCGCGAACCATTCCGCCACGTCTCCAAGGTCGCGCCTTACGCGGTCGGCATGATTTGCGGCTTCGGACCGCTTGGCTACACCCTGGCGCTGCAAGCGCTGGCCGCGCGGGTTTGACCGGCGCTTTAGAAAAGAAGGCTCAACGATGACTACGAAGAAAACCGGTGTCGACCAGGAACTGATCCGCGATCTGGCGGGCATACTGAATGACACCAACCTGACCGAGATCGAAGTCGAACTCGGTGACTTCAAGGTACGCGTTTCGCGCCAGACGCAGGCCGTTCACGCTGCAATCGCACCGCAGCCGGTATACGCGCCGCCGCCGGTACAGTCTGCCCCTGTAGGCGCGCCAGCTGCCGCCGCTCCAGCAGCCGACTCGAAGAACGCCGTACCTTCGCCGATGGTTGGAACCGCTTACCTCGCGCCGTCGCCTGACGCCAAGGCTTTCATTGAGGTCGGACAATCGGTCAAGGAAGGCCAGACTCTGCTGATCATCGAGGCGATGAAGACGATGAACCAGATCCCGTCGCCGCGTTCGGGAACCATTACCGCCATACTGATCGAAGATGCGCAGCCGGTCGAGTTCGGCATGCCGCTGGTCGTGATCGAGTAGGCCTGCCCGGGATGTTCCAGAAGATCCTCATCGCCAATCGCGGCGAAATCGCTCTCAGGGTGCTTCGGGCCTGCAAGGAACTCGGCATCCAGACCGTCGTGGTGCATTCGACCGCCGACGCGGACGCCATGCATGTGCGCCTCGCCGACGAGAGCGTATGCATCGGCCCGCCGCCCTCGCGCGACAGCTATCTCAATATTCACCAGATCGTCGCGGCCTGCGAGATCACCGGCGCGGATGCCGTGCATCCGGGATATGGCTTTCTGTCGGAAAACGCGAAGTTCTCGGACATCCTAGCCGCCCACAACATCACCTTTATCGGGCCTTCCGGCGACCATATCCGCATCATGGGCGACAAGATCGAGGCCAAGCGAACCGCAAAACGCCTTGGCATTCCGGTCGTTCCCGGCTCCGATGGCGCGGTTACCGAGGAAAAGGAAGCAAGGCGCATCGCAGCCGAGATCGGCTACCCCGTCATCATCAAGGCATCCGCCGGCGGCGGTGGACGCGGCATGAAGGTGGCGCACACGGAAGCCGATCTGGAAATTGCGCTGGCAACGGCGCGCTCCGAGGCTGGCGCGGCGTTTGGCGACGACGCCGTCTACATCGAGAAATATCTGGAAAAGCCGCGCCATATCGAATTGCAGGTATTCGGTGACGGTGCGGGCCACGGCGTGCATTTCGGCGAGCGCGACTGTTCGCTGCAGCGCCGCCACCAGAAGGTTTGGGAGGAAGCCAATTCCCCCGCCCTCAATGCCGACCAGCGCGCCAAGATCGGCGCGACCTGCGCCAATGCAATCGCCGAACTTGGCTATTCGGGCGCGGGCACCATCGAGTTCCTCTATGAGAATGGCGAGTTCTATTTCATCGAGATGAACACGCGCCTGCAGGTGGAGCACCCGGTGACCGAGGCTATCACCGGCATCGATCTGGTTCACGAGCAGATCCGCGTTGCTTCCGGCGGCGGGCTTTCGGTCAAGCAGGACGATATCAAGTTCAACGGCCATGCCATCGAATGCCGCATCAATGCCGAGGACCCGCGCACATTCGCGCCGTCGCCCGGCACGATCACGCATTTCCATACCCCCGGCGGGCTCGGCATTCGCGTCGATTCCGGCGTGTACTCCGGCTACAAGATCCCGCCCTATTACGACAGCCTGATCGGCAAGCTGATCGTGCACGGGCGCAATCGCGTGGAGTGCATGATGCGGCTGAGGCGCGCGTTGGACGAGTTCGTCGTGGATGGCATCAAGACGACGCTGCCGCTGTTCCGCGACCTTGTCGGCAATCATGACATCGCCGACGGCAACTATGATATTCATTGGCTGGAAAAGTATCTCGCCTCAGCCGACTAGAAGCCAAGATGACCCGTCCATTTGCCCCGGGTTTTCGCATACCGACCGACCTTCTGCTGAAGGCATATGCTTCCGGTGTGTTTCCGATGGCGGAAAGCGCCTCGGACCCGGAAGTGTTCTGGGTGCGGCCTGAAACACGCGGCATCATCCCGCTGGACGCGTTTCATGTTCCCAAAAGCCTGACCAAGGCGATCCGCAGGAATGTGTTCGACATCCGCTTCGATATCGATTTCGAAGCGGTGATCGACGCCTGCGCGGAAAAACGCGAAGAGCGCGCGTCGACCTGGATCAACGGGCCGATCCGCGAAGCCTATGTGCAACTGCACAGGATGGGGCATTGCCACTCTGTCGAAGCATGGCGCGCCGGAAAATTGGTGGGAGGCCTCTACGGCGTATCGCTTGGCCGGGTTTTCTTTGGCGAAAGCATGTTCTCGAAAGAAACCGACGCCTCCAAAGTGTGCCTCGTCCAACTGGTGGAGCGCCTGAACCAACGTGGTTTCGCACTGTTGGACACGCAGTTCACGACCGAGCACCTGAAACGCTTCGGCGCCATCGACGTGCCGCGCGGCAGATACGAAAAAATGCTGACCGAGGCGCTGGAAGGGACGGCAAGCTTCAACCCCTGACCAGACCGCGCTGGCAGAACAGCCACAAGCGCTACAGCACCAACCTGACGAGCGGGCGTCCTGCCTTGCGTTCGACCATGCGTTGGAAGCCCGCCTTTTCGAAGACGCGCGTCGAGCCGACGAACAGGCCAATGGAACGCGAATCGCGCGAAAGATCCATCGGGCACGCCTCCAGAAAGCGCGCGCCGTTCTCGCGCGCAAACTCAATGCCACCCTGCACCAGTTGATGCGTGAGACCCTTCCCGCGCGCCTTGGAGCGCAGGAAGAAGCACGAAATCGCCCAAACATCAGGATCAGAGGCATCGGCCGGCTCCATCGGCGCGGAACCCCTGCCCGCATTGTTGAATTCGGGAACGTCCGCGCGCGGCCCTACCTGCATCCAGCCGACTGCCTTGCCGTCCTGAAAGGCTAGCAAGCCGGGCGGTGGTCCGGTT
Organism: Mesorhizobium sp. FG116; assembly: GCF_057809835.1. NCBI lineage: Bacteria > Pseudomonadati > Pseudomonadota > Alphaproteobacteria > Hyphomicrobiales > Phyllobacteriaceae > Mesorhizobium > Mesorhizobium sp. FG116. Next base: position 137,482 of record NZ_JBMDKS010000002.1, on the reverse strand, counting down.
TCGATGCGCACCCGGATATGATCCTTGTTGCGCTCGCGGTCGTTCTCGCGCCGCGCCGCCGGCGGCAGCCGGAAATGCGTGCACCAGCACCCGTAGCAGGCACCCTGCTTGCCGAACAAATCCTCGAAATCCGGCCAGCGCTCAGGCGTTACCGGAACAATGGTCGTACTCATCGGCCTCTCCAGCGCACGGCCTTGCCGCTGCCCGCGTCCTGACGTACCATAGTGTTTGTTCTCTTTATGTTCGCATCGATGCGCACCGCTGTCAACGACCCAGAGCATGGCTTCTGCCGCGACTGCCTGACCCCTCAGGCCAGCGCAACGAAGCGCTGCGAGCGCTGCGGCAGCCCGCGGCTGGCCCGCCATCCAGAACTCTACCGGCTGCACCTGGCGCATATCGATTGCGACGCATTCTACGCGGCGGTGGAAAAGCGCGACAACCCAGCGCTGAAGGACAAGCCCGTCATCATCGGCGGCGGCAAGCGCGGGGTCGTCTCGACGGCGTGCTATATCGCCCGCATTAGCGGCGTGCGCTCCGCCATGCCGATGTTCAAGGCGCTGGAAGCGTGTCCCGAGGCCGTCGTCATCAAACCGGACATGGAGAAATATGTCCGCGTCGGGCGCGAGGTGCGCACCATGATGCAGGCGCTGACGCCCTTGGTGGAGCCGATTTCAATCGACGAAGCCTTCCTCGACCTTTCCGGCACCGAACGCTTGCACGGATTGCCGCCGGCGCTGGTGCTGGCGCGGTTTGCGCTATCGGTGGAGAAGGAGATCGGCATCACCGTTTCCGCCGGCCTTTCGTACTGCAAGTTCCTGGCCAAGGTGGCATCCGACTTCCGCAAGCCGCGCGGCTATTCGATTATCGGCGAAGCCGAGGCGGTCAGCTTCCTGGCGGAGCAGCCGGTGACCATGATCTGGGGCGTGGGCAAGGCATTTGCCGCATCGCTGGAACGCGACGGCATCCGGCAGATCGGCCAACTGCAGCGCATGGAACGAAGCGACCTGATGCGTCGCTACGGCGTGATGGGCGACAGGCTTTACCGGCTTGCCCGTGGCGACGATGACCGCCGGGTGAGCGCCGACCGCGATTCGAAAAGCGTTTCGGCGGAAACCACTTTCGATACCGATATCGGCGAGTTGAACGATCTCGTTCCGGTGCTGCGCGCCCTGTCTGAAAAAGTGTCGGCCCGGTTGAAGAAGGCCGGCATCGCCGGGCGTACGATCGTGCTGAAGCTGAAGTCGCACGACTTCAAGATCCGAACCCGCAACCGCCAACTTGGCGATCCTACCCGCTTGGCAGACCGCATATTCTCGACCGGCCTCGAACTGCTGCGCAAGGAAACAGACGGCACCAGATATCGGCTGCTCGGCATCGGCGTCAGCGATCTTTCCGACGACGACAAGGCTGATCCTCCCGACCTTGTCGATGTTCAGTCGCGCAAGCGCGCGCTGGCCGAGGGCGCGATAGACGCGCTGCGCGACAAGTTCGGCGGCAAGGCGGTCGAGACCGGCTACACCTTCGGCAAGGGCCATCGCGGCAGGCCTGCACGGCCGGACGAGGATGACGAACCGGAAATCCGGCATCCGTGGGAACGCATCTGAGGGTCACGGGATATCTGGCCTATTGATTTAGAGCCACTAGCGGTTGCAGCAATCCCGGCGGGCTGCGAGATAGCGTGCATGACGCCTGCTCCCTCGATACCCAAAGCCGCCCTTTGGATGGCACTCTCGATTGCCTCGTTTCTCGGCATGACCGTGGCGGGGCGCGAGACCACCAATGCGCTGAATGTCTTGCAGGTGACGGAACTGCGGTCGGTGGTCGGATTCATCATTCTGTTGCCGCTGGTGATGGCAAGCGGCGGTTTTTCGGCCATGCGGACAAAGCGGCCGATGCAGCATGTGGCGCGCAACGTCGTCCACTACATGGGCCAGGCGGGCTGGCTCTATGCGCTGACGCTGATACCGCTGGCCGAGCTGGTTTCGATCGAATTCACCACGCCGATCTGGACGGCGATCCTCGCGGTCATGTTCCTGGGCGAAAAGCTCAACGCCCGCAAGTTGATTGCCATCGCCTTCGGCATGCTTGGCGTGCTGGTCATCGTGCGGCCCGGCATGGGCACGATAGCGACGGGCCACCTCATCGTACTTTGCGCCGCCGTCAGCTTCGGCATCTCCATGGTGATGGTAAAATCGCTGACCCGGACCGAGAGCGTCGTGCGCATCATCTTCTGGATGCTGGTGGTGCAATCGATCATCGGCTTCATCCCGGCATGGATCGAGTGGCGCAATCCACCACTCGCGCTATGGCCCTGGATCGTTGCAATCGCCTTTACCGGCATGTCGTCGCACTTCTGCCTTGCCCGTGCACTGACCTATGCCGATGCCACCCTTGTCTCGCCGATGGATTTTCTGCGCCTGCCGTTCACCGCGCTGGTCGGTTGGCTGATCTACAGTGAAAATGTCGATGCCTTTACCATCGCTGGCGCGGCACTGATCCTGCTCGGCAATCTGGTGAACCTGCGCCGGCGCGCGATGAAACCGGACGAAGCGGCGGCGGCGGCTTCCTGATCACGGCCAAGGTCGGTTTGGTGCATGTCTCCCGAAAGTGGGCCCGGTTTCGGGATAAAGACATGCATGAAATCAAGGTGCTAAAGCGTGTTGAGCGAATCTGAAAGATCGCGACACGCTTTAGTCGCCGTCGTTGGGAATGTTGAGCAGGTGGCCGCACGCCTTGCAGTGAACGGCGTCAGGTTCATGCCGTTGCAACCCGCATTGCGGGCACGGGAAGAACACCTTAGACGGCCGGAAGATCGCTTGTGCAAGCCGCACGAACAGCGAAATACCGATAATCATGGTAACGATGGCCGTGAGCTTGCCGGCGACGCCCGGCAAGACGATATCGCCAAATCCCGTCGTGGTGACGGTAGCGACCGTGACATACATGGCATCGACGTATCCCGTGAAGCCTGAGCCGTCGCGGAAGAAGAATGTGTAGACGAAACCCGTGACGACAAACAGGAACGTCAGCAGATTGACCACGGCATGGCTGGCGTCGCGCCACGCCCGCAAACGGCGCATTTCCAGATGCCGCCAAAGCGCGCCGCTGCGTGACAGCGACCACAGGCGCAGGATGCGCAGGAATGCCAGGTTGGCCAGTGCGGTGGGGAAAAGCAGCGTCAACAGGATGAAACCGTCGATCCACGAGGTAGGCTGCTTCAAGAGCCGCCAGACATCCGTCGAGGCCAGCAACCGCCCCGCCATGTCGGCGGCCACCAGTGCCGCGACCAGATAGTCCAGCCACAGGAAAGCGCGCGATTCCTGCAGCACCGGCGTGAGAATGAAGAAGATGATGATCGCCAGATCGACGACAACAGCGGCGATCTGGAACCTGAACGCAGCCGGCGTATTGCCGTGATAAAGCTTGCGCAGCCGATCGCGGATACCGGTCAGGGTGGACTGAGGCTCGGCGGGTTGTTCTCTTCCATCCATGGTTTGGGATAGCCTGCCGCTGGCAGCGCGTCCAGTGACCTGTAATCCGGACCTACACGAGTTCCACTTCAACCACACCGGGCACCGCACGCAGGGCCGACGCCACTTGCGGCGAGATGCGGTAGCGATTGGGAAGCCCGATCTCGACCTCGCCTTTACCATCATCCTTGATCAGGACGAAACTGACCTGCCCCTCGCCTTTCACGGAAAGCTGGCTGGCCAGCATGCTGAGAGGTGCGGCGTCGCGCATGAAGATGCGCAGCTGTTTCTGCACCTGGCTGGCAGCATCATCCAGTGATTTCACCGCCTGAATGCGCAGATTGACGCCTTCGGGCCTATCCTCGGCGCTTACCTCGATGACCATCGATTTGCCGGGCTCAAGCAGGTCGCGATACTGCGCCAGCGTTTCGGAAAACATAACCGCTTCGTACTGGCCGGTGGTGTCGGAAAAATTCACCACGCCCATCTTGTTGCCGGTGCGGGTCTTGCGCTCCTGCTTCGAGGTGACGGTGCCGGCAAGCCGCCCAGCCGTAGCACCACGCTTGACCGCTGCCGAAAAGTCCCCCCATGTCTGGACGCGCATCTTTTCCAGCGCCGCCTTGTACTCGTCCAGCGGATGCGCCGACAGGTAGAAGCCGACGACCTGGAATTCGCGGTGCAGGCGCTCAGCCGGCAGCCACGCATCGGTGGCAGGCAGATGCAGCGCTTCGGACTGCGCGCCGAGCGATGCTCCGAAAATATCCGTCTGACCAAGAGCCGCGTTCTCGTTCGCCAGCGCGGCAAGGCCCATCATGCGCTCGACGCCAGCCATCATCGCGGCGCGGCCATGGCCGAAGCAATCCAGCGCGCCCGCCATGATGAGGCTTTCGAAAACGCGTTTTCCCACGACCTTTGGATCGATGCGCTCGCAGAAATCGGCGAGGCTCCTGAACTGGCCTTCCTTGCGCTTTTCCGCGATGTGTTCGACGGCGGCATCGCCGACGCCCTTTAGCGCCGCCAGCGAATAGAAGATGCGGTTTTCACCCACCTCGAAATCGCGATAGCTGGAAAGCACCGAGGGCGCCACCACATCGATGCCGAGCCGCAGCGCATCCTGACGGAAATCGGCCAGCTTGTCGGTGTTACCCATGTCGAGCGTCATCGAGGCCGCGAGGAACTCGACCGGGTAATGCGCCTTGAGATAGGCGGTCTGGTAGGACACCACGGCATAGGCTGCGGCGTGCGACTTGTTGAAGCCGTAGTCGGCGAACTTGGCCAGAAGGTCGAAGATAAAGTCGGCCTGCGGCTTGGTCACGCCGCGCTCGACCGAGCCGGAGACAAAGCGCTCACGCTGCTTGTCCATCTCTGCCCGGATTTTCTTACCCATGGCGCGGCGCAGCAGGTCGGCTTCACCCAGCGAATAACCGGCCAGTTCCTGCGCGATCTGCATCACCTGTTCCTGGTAGACGATGACGCCCTGCGTCTCCTTAACCAGATGATCAATCTTGGGGTGGATCGAGGCGGTCTCTTCCTCGCCGTGCTTTCTGGCGTTGTAGGTCGGGATGTTTTCCATCGGACCAGGGCGATAGAGCGCCACCAGCGCGATGATGTCCTCAATGCAGTCCGGCTTCATGCCGAGAAGCGCCTTGCGCATTCCAGCGCTTTCAACCTGGAACACGCCGACCACCTCGCCGCGCGACAGCATGGCGTAGGTCTTCTCGTCATCGAGCGGAATATGCGCCAGATCGACATTGATGCCGCGCCGCTGGATGAGCTTGACGGCGGTGTTGAGCACCGTCAGCGTCTTGAGGCCGAGGAAGTCGAACTTCACCAGCCCGGCCTGCTCGACATACTTCATGTTGAACTGGGTGACCGGCATGTCCGAGCGCGGGTCGCGGTACATCGGAACCAGCTCCGACAGCGGCCGGTCGCCGATGACGATGCCGGCGGCATGCGTCGAGGCGTGGCGATAGAGCCCTTCGAGCTTTTGCGCCATGTCGAGCAGCGTCTGGACGATGGGTTCCTTTTCCGCCTCTTCGGCAAAGCGCGGCTCGTTGGCGATTGCCTCGGCAAGCTTGACCGGATTGGCCGGGTTCTGCGGCACCATCTTGCACAGCCGGTCGACCTGTCCGTAAGGCATCTGCAGCACGCGGCCCACATCGCGCAGCACGGCGCGCGCCTGCAGCGTTCCGAAGGTGATGATCTGGCCGACCTGATCGCGGCCATACTTGCCCTGCACGTAGCGGATCACCTCCTCGCGGCGGTCCTGGCAGAAGTCGATGTCGAAGTCCGGCATCGACACGCGCTCGGGATTGAGGAAGCGCTCGAACAGCAGCGAAAAGCGCAGCGGGTCGATGTCGGTGATGGTGAGCGCGTAGGCGACCAGAGAGCCCGCGCCCGAGCCGCGCCCCGGCCCGACAGGGATGTCGCGCGCCTTGGCCCACTTGATGAAGTCCGAGACGATGAGGAAGTAGCCGGGGAATTTCATTCGCTCGATAATGCCGAGCTCGAATTCCAGCCGTTCCTTGTAATCCTCGACCGTATGGCCCGTCGTTGGCCCATGCGCCGCAAGACGGCGATCGAGCCCTTCGCGTGCCTGGCGCTTGAGCTCTTCTACTTCGGCCTTCTCTGCGGCTTCGGGATCCGCCACACCAACGCCAGTGAAACGCGGCAGGATCGGTTTGTGGGTCTTGGTGTAGAAGGAGCAACGCTGCGCAATTTCGACCGTATTGTCGATGGCCTCCGGCAGGTCCGCGAACAGCGCAGCCATCTCGGCCTGGCTCCGGAGATAGTTGTCGGGCGAGAGCCGGCGGCGATTGTCGGCGGCAACGACCGAACTCTCGGCAATAGCAATCAGAGCGTCATGCGCTTCGTAGTCGTCCCGCGAGGAAAAGAATGCCTCATTGGTGGCGACGAGCGGCAATTCATGCCGATAGGCAAGCTCGATCGTGTTCTTTTCGATGTTACGGTCATAGCCGGAGATGCGCTCCAGCTCGACATACAAGCGGTCGCCGAAAAGCTCTTTCAAGGCGGCTATGCGGGCCTCGACCAGATCACGCCGGTCTGCCTTCAGCGCGGAGCCTATCGGACCTCGCGGGCCGCCGGTGAGACAGATGATGCCGTCGCTATGACCTGCAAGCATGTCGGTGGTCAGATGGACGGATTCGCCGGGCGGCGTTTCGAGATAGATGCGGCTGTCGAGTCTCACCAGATTGCGGTAGCCGGCCTCATTGGCCGCTATCAGGACAACGGGAGAGGTCTCCGGGCCAAGCCGGCGGCGGTCGCGCTGCCCATCGGCACTCTCGCCGCTGAACGCCAGGTCGATCTGGCAGCCGATGATCGGCTGGATGCCGTCCTTGACCGCCTTCTGGGCAAACTCGAGCGCACCGAACAGGTTGTTGGTATCGGTAACCGCAATCGCCGGACTGGCGTCCTTGAGCGCATGGCCGACGATCTTGCCAAGTTGCAGCGCACCTTCGAGCAATGAATAAGCCGAATGCACCCGCAGATGGATAAAGGTGCGCGAAGACGGTTCAGGGCGATCCTGCCGCGCCACCGCTTCCCGCTTCAGGGGATCGCGTGGAAGTCTGTCATCCGCCATATCGTCAGCGCCGCCTGAAAGGACTCAATTCCGATCAGATGTATTGTCCTAGTCGCGGCGATGCGAGTCCAGCCGCGGCCAGTTCACAATTAAGGCGAGAGCCGGTTGGCAGCCCTCACGCGAACTCCATGATGACGGCATCGACGGCGAGGCTGTCGCCCGGCTTGGCCTTGAGTTTCGATATGGTGAGATCGCGTTCGGCCCGAAGCACGTTTTCCATCTTCATCGCTTCGACCACGGCAAGCGTATCACCTGCCTTGACCTCCTGCCCTTCGGCAACGGAGATCGACACCACCAGGCCCGGCATCGGGCAAAGCAGCATCTTCGAGGTATCGGGCGGCAGCTTTTCCGGCATCAGCTTTTCAAGCTCGGCCGTGCGCGGCAGCATCGCACGCACGGTGACCGACATGCCTTTCCACGCCAGCTTGATGCCATTGGCAACGGGCCGCAATTGCGCCGAAATCCTGCGCCCGCCGACAGTCCCATTCCAGACCGGTTCGCCCGGCCGCCACTCGGAAGCGACGGTCAGTGGTTTGCCGCTATCAATCGCGAGATCGAGCTCCATCGGGATTGAGATCATGCCTTCCAGAATGGAGGCGGAGATGTAGTCCTCGCCGATCTTGACCACCCAGTCGCGCTTGAGCGCGCCGGAATGCGGGGCAAGACGCCCATCCAGCCGGTCGAGGCGGTCGCGGCGCAACAGTTCGACGGCAAGCGCGACAGAAGCAAGTACGGCCTTCTCGTCGGCATTCGGCGAAATGGGCGCGAAACCGTCAGGATATTCCTCGGCGATGAAGCCGGTGGAGAGCCGCCCTTCCCGCCAGCGCGGATGCTGCATCAGCGCGGACAGGAACGGAATGTTGTGTTCGATGCCATCGACCACGAAGTTGTCGAGCGCGTCCGACATCGCGTCGATGGCCTCGATGCGGGTCGGCGCCCAAGTGCAAAGCTTGGCGATCATCGGATCGTAGAACATCGAGATTTCGGCACCCTCGGTGACGCCGGTGTCGTTGCGGACAACGACGTCGCCGAACCTGCCTTCTTCCGGCGGCTGGTAACGGGTCAGGCGGCCGATGGAAGGCAGGAAGTTGCGGTAGGGATCTTCCGCGTAGAGACGGCTTTCCACCGCCCAGCCGTTCAGTTTCACGTCGCTCTGCTTGAGGGCAAGCTTCTCGCCGGCTGCGACGCGGATCATCTGCTCGACCAGATCGATGCCGGTGATGAGCTCAGTTACCGGATGCTCGACCTGTAGGCGCGTATTCATTTCGAGGAAGTAGAAATTCTTGTCGCGGTCGACGATGAACTCGACGGTGCCGGCACTTTGGTATTCGACCGCCTTGGCAAGCGCCACCGACTGCTCGCCCATGGCCTTGCGGGTTTTCTCGTCGAGGAACGGCGACGGGGCCTCTTCCGCGACCTTCTGGTTGCGACGCTGGATCGAGCATTCGCGTTCGCCGAGATAAAGCGCATTGCCGTGGCCGTCGGCAAGCACCTGGATTTCGATGTGGCGCGGATCGACCACGAACTTTTCGATGAAGACGCGGTCGTCGCCGAACGAGCTTTTGGCCTCCGAGCGAGCGCGATCGAAGCCGTCGCGCACTTCCGACTGCGACCAGGCGATGCGCATACCCTTGCCGCCGCCGCCTGCGGAGGCCTTGATCATCACCGGATAACCGATCTCGGCGGCAATCTTTTCGGCATGGTCGGCATTTTCGATGACGCCGAGATACCCCGGCACCGTACTGACCTTGGCGGCGTTGGCGAACTTCTTCGATTCGATCTTGTCGCCCATCGCCTCGATCGCCTTGGGCTTCGGGCCGATGAAGATGATGCCTTCCTTTTCAAGCGCCTCGCAAAACGATGCCCGTTCGGATAGGAACCCGTAACCGGGATGAACCGCTTCGGCTCCCGTCTGCTTGCAGGCGGCGATTATCTTTTCCGCCACAAGGTAACTTTGCGCAGCGGCGGCGGGGCCTATATGCACGGCCTCGTCAGCCATTTCGACGTGAACCGCGTTACGGTCGGCATCGGAGTAGACCGCCACAGTTGCAATACCCATCTTCTTGGCGGTCTTGATGACACGACAGGCGATCTCGCCACGGTTGGCGATCAGGATCTTCTTGAACATGGGCGCTTCTTATTTCTCCGATTGCGCATCCTTTTATGGGCTTCGTTCGAACTGCTCAAGCCGACAAAGGTTTAGGTTGCGTCGCGTTCATTGGCGGAGATGAAACAAAGTTTCTTGCACCTGCCGCACGGCCTGATAGCTTGGCGAAGAATCTGGACAAACACCTGAATTGCCTTGGAGGCCTGCCTTATGAAGACCCGAGCTGCTGTGGCTGTTGGAGCGGGCAAGCCCCTTGAGGTAATGGAAGTTGACCTTGAGGGTCCGCGCGAGGGCGAGGTGCTGGTCGAGGTCAAGGCGACGGGCATCTGCCACACCGACGAGTTCACGCTCTCGGGCGCTGATCCGGAAGGCATCTTCCCGGCCATTCTCGGCCATGAGGGCGCAGGCGTCGTCGTCGATGTCGGCAAGGGCGTCACCAGCGTCAAGAAGGGCGACCACGTCATTCCGCTCTATACGCCCGAATGCCGCCAGTGCCCGTCATGCCTGTCGCGCAAGACCAATCTGTGCACCGCCATCCGCGCCACTCAGGGCCAAGGGCTGATGCCGGATGGCTCGAGCCGCTTTTCGCTCGGCAAGGAGAAGCTGTTCCATTACATGGGCTGCTCGACCTTCTCCAACTTCACCGTGCTGCCCGAGATCGCGGTGGCCAAGGTCAATCCCGACGCCCCCTTCGACAAGATCTGCTACATCGGCTGCGGCGTGACCACCGGCATAGGTGCGGTCATCAACACCGCCAAGGTCGAGCAGGGCGCGACGGCCGTGGTGTTCGGGCTTGGCGGCATTGGCCTGAACGTCATCCAGGGCCTGAGGCTGGCCGGCGCCGACATGATCATCGGCGTTGACTTGAACAACGACAAGAAGGCCTGGGGCGAGAAGTTCGGCATGACCCACTTCGTCAACCCGAAGGAGGTCGACGGCGACATCGTGCCTTATCTTGTCAACCTGACCAAGCGCGGCGCCGACCAGATAGGCGGGGCGGACTACACCTTCGATTGCACCGGCAACACCAAGGTGATGCGCCAGGCGCTTGAGGCCTCGCACCGCGGCTGGGGCAAGTCGGTGGTGATCGGGGTTGCGGGTGCGGGACAGGAAATCTCGACGCGTCCGTTCCAGCTCGTCACCGGGCGCTCGTGGATGGGCACCGCCTTCGGCGGCGCGCGCGGCCGCACCGATGTTCCCAAGATCGTCGACTGGTACATGGACGGCAAGATCCAGATCGACCCGATGATTACCCACACCCTCAAGCTCGAGGACATCAACAAGGGTTTCGACCTCATGCACGCCGGCGAGAGCATCCGTTCCGTCGTCGTGTACTGATCCTGAGAGGCCAGCCCCACCCGCTTTGACGATTTCGGACCCCGACGCATCGTTCGGGGTCGAATAAAGGGAGGAGGAAGCATGCCCGAGAAACTGCACCCCAGTATCAACAAGGGGTTACCCAAGAAGAGTGCCCGCTTCAAAGGCGGGACATTGGTTTGCGATTGCGTCAGCAACCCGGTGAAGGTTGAGATCACCGGACAAGTTGCGCACAACCACGCCTGCGGCTGCACCAAGTGCTGGAAACCTGCCGGTGCGTTGTTCTCGGTGGTTGCCGTTGTGCCCAGCGACAACGTCAAGGTCACCGCTTCCAAGAGCAAGCTCAAGGTGGTGGACAAGAAGGCGCTAATCCAGCGCCATGCCTGCCGGGCCTGCGGCGTGCACATGTACGGTCCGGTCGAGCGCGACCATCCGTTCAAGGGCCTGTCGTTCATCCATCCCGAACGCTTCGAGGAAGCCGGCTGGGAGCCACCCGGCTTTGCCGCCTTCGTGTCGTCGATCATCGAATCCGGGGTTCAGCCGGCCAAGATGAAAGGCATCCGCAATCAGTTGAAGAAGATTGGCCTAGAGCCCTACGACTGCCTGTCGCCCGGCCTCATGGACTATATCGCCACATGGACCGCCAAGAAGTCCGGCGCACTGCCGGCCTGAGCGAAGCGTGGCCGGGTGCAAAACGCCCGGCCATTTACTCCGAGTAACAATGACGCCACCCACCATCCTCGTCGATGCCGACGCCTGTCCCGTCAAAGCGGAAGTCGTCAAGGTGGCTGAGCGCCTCGGCGTTCTAGTCATTCTCGTGTCGAATGGCGGCATGCGCCCTTCCCGCGATCCGATGATCCGTAATGTCGTGGTATCGAAGGAAAAAGCCGACGCGGCAGACGACTGGATCGTGGAAAACGCCAAGCCGAACGACATCGTGATCACGGCGGACATTCCGCTCGCCGCACGCGCGGTCGAGCTGGGCGCGCATGTGTTGGGGCCTACGGGCCGCCCCTTTACGCCCGAAACGATTGGAATGGCCGTGGCCATGCGCGATCTCAAGCAGCACCTGCGGGAAACCGGCGAGAGCAAGGGTTACAATTCGGCGTTCACGCCACAGGACCGCTCGCGATTTCTCGGCGAACTCGACCGTATCCTGCGGCGCGCCGTGAAGGTGGCGCAAGAACCGTGACAAGGGCCTGAACGCGAAATGGCCGCCACCGGCAACACGATGCACAGGCACACGCAGTTTGTAGCGTCGGCGGCAATCGGCGTAGCTGCGTTGGCCGTTGCGCTGTTCGTCGCGACGCCGATTGCATATTCGATTGGCGCCAATGTGTTCTTTGCCGCCTACAGCCTGCTGGTTTTGAGGCAGATGCATCGGCTGACGCCGGCATATCTGCGCAAGAACGCCGATGCGACCGACCAGCCTGTCGTGGTCATTTTCGCCGTAACGCTGATCGTCGTCGGCGTGGCGGTGGGCTCGCTGTTCCAGATCATCAATTCCAAGGGCAGCCCGCATCCCCTGGAACTGGTCTTTGCGCTGCTTTCCCTGCCGCTCGGCTGGTTCACGATCCACGCTATGGCGGCGATGCACTATGCCCACATCTATTGGAAGGACGACGAAAAGAGCGCCAAACCGGACAATTCAAAAGAACGGCCTCCAATCGGCGGGTTGGATTTTCCAGGAGCCAAGCGGCCCGAAGGCTGGGACTTCCTTTATTTCGCGGTCGTCATCGGCATGACTGCGCAGACGGCCGATACCGGCATCACCACCACCCAGATGCGGCGCATCGTCTTGGTGCATTCGATCGTGTCGTTCTTCTTCAACACGGTGATCGTTGCTGCGGCGGTGAACCTCGCGGTTAGTCTGGGAAGCTGACTGGGGTCAGGCAGCAGACTTTCCGGGCAGCGGCGTGCCGGGCGTGTCATGGCCAGCCGGCGTCACCAGAATCACATCCGGGTAGCCATTTTCGATCAGCTTGACGGTGGCCTGCACCACGCTGTCCGCCGCTTCGAGCACGCTCACGAAAACTTCCGTGTTCTCGCCAGCCAAGCGGCGGATGCCCTGCGCATCGGTAGCGCCACATTCGACCACGACCAGATCGTAGGCCGTGGTCAGCGACTGCATGATGATCGGCAAACGGTCGGCGGCGCGCATGGCGCGGACCGGATCGGCAGTGCCGACCGGGATCACGTGGCAATCCGAAAACTGATCGGGATGGATCACGTCGCTGAACTGAGCCTGCGATGAGAGCAGATTGGTTATGCCCGGGAACAGGACGCTCTCCAGCATGGCACGCGAGGCAGCGCCCGATGCGGTCAGATCGAGGAGGATAACACGCAGACCTGCGTCCGAGACCTCGCGCGCAACCAGAATGGAACTTGCCGCTGCGTCGTCGCCCTGCGGCGAAATGAAGATGGCACGGCCCGCGCCATCGGCAATGAGCTTTTCGGCAGCCTTCTCGATGTCGATCTCGCCCAGATTGGGGCGAGGCGCTGCGGCCTCCTCGATGTCGACAACTTCCCGCGCAGGAGCAGCCAGCCGTGCTTCGGCAATATCGTCCGCGGCGTCACGCACCGACGGCATTTCGACCTCTTCGACGGGCTCCAACCGCGCACCAACCGCCGGACGCATGGCTCTGCCGGAGAACAGTTCGCTCAAGAGAGTGACAATCGCCATCAACAGAAGCGAGCCGACAAAGGCCGCGCCGACAATCGGCACGATCTTGGGGAAATAGGGCTCGGACGGCACCGTGGCGCGCGAGAAGACGCGGGCATCGACGGGAAGGTAGTTGTGATCCTGCCGGGACGACGCCTCGCGGTAGCGCGTCATGTAGGATTCGAGCAACTGACGCTGGGCATTCGCCTCGCGCTCCAGTGCATTAAGCTGCACTTCCTGTTCGCCGGCACGCGCGGCCTGTGCCTTCAGCTTGTTCACGTCGGAGACGAGCTGAGCCTCCCTCGCCTGCGCCGTCTGCGCCTCGGTGATCATGGCCGCCAGAACTTTTTCGGCCTCGACGCGAATCTGCCGATCGAGATCAGATAGTTGCGACCGCAAGGCCCGGATGCGCGGATGACCTTCAAGCAGGGTCGTCGACAGATCGGCAATGTCCGACTTCAACTGCACCTGGCGGTCGCGCAGCCGCTGGATAAGGTTGGAGGACAAAACCTCCGGGATGGCATCGAGCGAACCGCCGCCACGCAGCGCCTTGCGCACGCTCTCGGCCGTCGCCTCGGACGCGGCCCGGCTGGCACGAAGCCGTGTCAACTCGCTCGAAAGCTCGGAAAGCTGCTGCGTAGCCAAGGTTGAATTGTTCTGTCCGAGAAGCAGGTCTGACTGGGCGCGGTAGTCGGCGACCTTCGCCTCCGCATCGCGTACACGCTTGGACAGGTCCTCGATCTCGGGCGCTAGCCAGCCGGTTGCAGCGGAGTTCGATTCAAGCTTCGCGCCGCCCTGGACCGCAATATAGGTATCTGCGATGGCATTCGGAATTGCGGCCGCCAATTTGGGGTCCTGCGACGAAAACTCGATGACGATAACGCGAGACTTTTCAACGCGGTAGACATTGAGCTTCTCGCGCATAGTCTTAAGGACACGCTCTTCCGCCGGAATCTCGCCCGGATCGTTCTTCAAGCCGACGATGGTCAGGAAGCGGCCCAGGAACGACATGTCGGCAGCATCGTCGAATTCCGGAAGCTGCGCGAGCTTGAGATCGGTGGCGACCTTGCTCAAAATGTCGGTCGCGGAGATGACTTCGACCTGGCTGGTTACGCCTTCTTCATCAAGGATGGGTCGGTCACCTGCGCCTGCGTCCGGCCGCGTGAACACGGACTCCTGCGTTTCGATCAACAGCCGCGTTTCGGACTTGTATTTCGGCGTCGCAGTCCAGGCAAAGGCCAGCGCCAAGCCTGTCAGGACGACAGTCACCCCGACAATGCGCAACCAGTTTCTGGCGAGGCTGGCAAAAAGCTGCCTGAGATCGACATCGATATCGGCGGCTGCCGATTGAGTACCTGACATGCGCCCTGCTCCGGAAACGGGTCGGGTTGCAACGTAAACAAATATGGTAACCCACCGGTTAAAATCCGAGTAAGGCCTGATTAAGAATTGCAAGCCAATGGCGCCAGGCTGGGCTCTTTTGGGCGCAAAACCATCGCTTCGATCGGCTCTCCTTTACCAGCCATTAACCCTAACAGGAGGATAACGATGCCAATCCTTAAGGCTCGCCCTGCGGCGATGAATCGAAGGTACGCATCCGGCCATGAAAAGCCTCGCAGTCTTGTTCAGCGCTCTTGTTGCCGCCTCGGCTTTGGCTGGCTGTTCAAGCTACAGGCCGACACCCGCCGCCTTTCATGAAGTGCTCGACCAGCCCTATCGCCTAGGCGCTGGTGACCGCATCAGGGTTACGGTGTTTGAGCAGGAGGGCCTGACCAACACCTACAGCGTCGACCAAGCTGGCTACATTTCATTCCCTCTGGTTGGCGCGGTCCCTGCCCGCGGCCACACCGCGCAGCAACTGGAGGCGGAAATCGCCGCGAAACTGCGGCAGGGGTACCTGCGTGACCCCGACGTTTCGATCGAGATGGACCGCTACCGTCCAATCTTCGTCATGGGCGAAGTTGGCGCTGCCGGACAATATTCCTACGTGCCGGGCCTGACTGTGCAAAAGTCGATTGCCATTGCAGGAGGCTTCTCGGCCCGCGCCAATCAGGAAAGCGTCGACGTCACGCGCGACATCAACGGCAAGGTCATGACCGGTCGCGTTCGAACTTCCGATCCGCTGATGCCGGGCGACACTGTCTATGTCCGCGAACGGCTATTCTGAAAACGTGTCGAACAAGCTGCGGATCGTGCACTGCTTTCGCTCACCCGTCGGCGGAATATTCAGGCACGTGCGTGACCTTACCGATGCGCAGATCGCTGCCGGCCACGCCGTCGGCATCGTGTGCGATTCAACGACGGGCGGTGAATTCGAGGAACAACTGTTCAACGACATGAGCGGCAAGCTTGCTCTCGGCATCCACCGGACGCCGATGCAGCGCCACGTTGGCCTGGGCGACATCGCGTCCGCTTGGCGAACCTACAAGATTATCAAGGAATTGCAGCCGGATGTTCTCCATGGCCACGGTGCCAAGGGTGGCGCTTATGTGCGCCTGTTCGGCTCACTGTTGCGGGTTTCAAGGTCTCGCGTGGCCCGCCTTTATTCTCCCCACGGGGGGAGCCTGCACTATGACGAGCGAACGCCGACGGGAAAAACCTTCTTCGCCATAGAGCGCCTGATGGGCCGTTTCACCGATCATCTGCTGTTTGTCTCGAACTATGAGCGACGCGCCTATCGCAAGAAGGTTGGCGAGCCGAGGGGCGCAAACAGCCTCGTCTACAACGGCCTGCGCGCGTCCGAATTTGAACAGGTTACGGCCAACCCGGGCGCTGCCGACCTGCTTTACATCGGCATGATGCGCGACCTCAAAGGGCCGGACATTTTCATCGATGCGATGGCGAAGGCCGAAAAGACGCTTGGGCGCGAACTGCATGCCGTAATGGTTGGCGCAGGTGACGACCTGCCGAACTATCGCGAACAGGCGAAACGTCTTGGCCTGGGCGACCGCATCCAGTTTCTGGCTCCCATGCCGGCCCGAAAAGCGTTTGCGCTGGGCCATCTTGCAGTCGTTCCCTCAAGAGCCGAAGCGATGCCCTACATCGTGTTGGAAACGCTCGCTGCCGGAAAGCCGATGATCGCCACCGCAGTAGGCGGCATTCCCGAGATATTCGGCCCGGATTCCCCTGCCCTTGTGGAACCCGACCCCGTCGAACTCGGGAAGAAAATGGCCGCCGTCCTGGCTGACCTTGCTGGATATCGACAGACCATGCCGACGGCCAGCGATCTCAAGGCACGCTTTGGCGCAGACGTCATGGCACGCGAAATCGAAAAGGCTTATTTCGCCGCACTTTCGCACGGATTGGCCACGACAAAATACAAACCCTAGCCAAGCTAAAAGGGTTTCTTAGGCCTCGCCTGATATTCAGCCTGCAGAATTGGCAGGCCATCAGATGAGTGGACATGACCCCACCCACCGCTTCTCCTCCGAAGCGGTGCGCAAATTCGAAGCCCCCGACAGCAATGACAAGGCTGTGGGGCTAAACGAAGTCGCACGCAACGTCGCCGCACAGTATCACCGGGACACGATGTCCCCGGTGATGGTCAGCGGAGTGTGGCGCATTGTTGAATTTGCCGTCCTGTTTCTGTCGGGCCTTGCCGTCTACTGCCTCTATCTGGGCGCTTTCACTCATTTGGCCTGGCAGTACCCGCTGGTTCTGGCGATCGGCTCGCTCCTTGCCGTGACCCTTATCGAGTTGAGCGATTGCTATCAGATCTCCGCGCTTTTGCGACCGGTTGCCAGCTTTCCACGAATGCTCGCGCTTTGGGCCGGCACATTCGCGCTAATGGCCCTGACCGGATTCATATTGAAGATAACGGAAGACTATTCGCGGCTGCTTTTCGGCATCTGGTTCGTCGTTGGCTTCCTATTCCTGTTCGCAACGAGGCTCATCTTCGCCAGGCTGTTGCGCCGCTGGGCAAGAGACGGGCGCATGGAACGGCGCGCGGTTATTGTCGGCGGTGGCGAGGCTACCGAACAACTGATCCGTTCGGTCGAGAAACAGCCCTACAACGACATCCGCATCTGCGGGATTTTCGACGATCGCGACAACAAGCGCTCGCCGGCCATCATTGCCGGGTACCCCAAGCTTGGAACCGTCTCCGAACTGATCGAGTTCGCGCGCATCGCAAGCATCGACATGCTGATCGTGTCGCTGCCGATCACGGCCGAACGACGCGTGCTGCAGCTTTTAAAGAAACTATGGGTGCTGCCGGTCGATATTCGTCTTTCCGCTCACTCAAGCGCGCTGCAATTCCGGCCGCGCTCATACTCCTATATCGGCGCAGTGCCGATGCTGGACGTGTTCGACAAGCCGATCAACGATTGGGATTCGGTTGCGAAGCGCACGTTCGACATCGTTTTCAGCCTGATCGGCATCCTTGTCTTTTCACCAATCATGCTGGCGACCGCCGTGGCCATCAAACTGGATTCCAAGGGGCCGGTCCTGTTCAAGCAGAAGCGCCACGGCTTCAATAACGAAGTCATCGAGGTCTACAAGTTCCGCTCGATGTATACGGACCAGGCCGATCCGACTGCGAAGAAGACCGTGACCAGGAACGACCCGCGCGTAACGCGCGTCGGCCGCTTCATCCGCAAGGCCTCGATCGACGAACTGCCGCAATTCTTCAATGCGCTGTTGGGCTCGCTTTCGCTGGTTGGCCCGCGCCCGCACGCTGTCGCCGCCCAATCACACAACCTGCTCTATAATGAAGTGGTCGATGGCTATTTCGCCCGCCACAAGGTCAAGCCCGGCGTAACCGGATGGGCGCAGATCAACGGCTGGCGCGGTGAGATGGACACCAACGAAAAAATCCGCATGCGCACCGAGTACGACCTTTTCTATATCGAGAACTGGTCGCTGCTGTTCGATCTCAAGATCCTGTTGCTGACGCCGATCCGGCTGCTCGATACGGAAAACGCCTATTGAGCACGATGACGCACGACCTGCCGACTGAGGCGATCAACGCCAAACTGATCGCGATGGTGGCGTCTGGCGCAATATTCTTCGGCATATTCCTTTCCGGCTTCGTCATTCGCGAGCCCGCGCCCTATGACATCTATATGGTTGGACTGATCGCGGTCTGGGCGTTGTTCGGCCTCAGGATATCCCGCTTTACGGCACCCTTGGTCTGCCTGCTGATCGTGTTCAATGTCGGCGGGTTGATCGCGATGACGCAGATGGCGGACCTTATGGAAACGCCGCTTTACCTGGCCGTCTCCCTGTTTCTCGCCCTCACCGCGATTTTCTATGCCGCCGTTCTCGAAGCCAAGCCCGATACATACCGGCTCATATTCTTCGCTTATGTGGTTTCGGCGGTGGTGACTTCGCTGCTTGGCATCGCCGGCTACTTCCACGCCTTTCCCGGGGCCGATATATTCACAAAGTACGACCGCGCTGCAGGCGCCTTCCAGGACCCGAATGTGTTCGGTCCGTTCCTAGCCCTGCCCGGCATATACCTGCTTTACCTGCTCCTGACCGGGCCCGTGTCGCGCATGCCGTTGGTGGCGATGCCGTTGCTAATCATTGTCGGCGGCATTTTCTTCTCGTTTTCACGAGGTGCATGGGGGCTGTTCGCTGTGGCCGCGATCCTGCTCACCGGCGCTCTTTTCCTGCAAAGCCTGAGCGGCCGGTTCCGTTTGCGTATCGTGGTCATGACCTTGGCTGCGATCGCCCTGCTGATCGTCACCATGATCGTCATCATCCAGATACCAGGCGTATCGGACATGCTGTCCAATCGCGCCAAGCTCGCTCAAGACTATGATTCCGCCCGGCTCGGCCGCTTCGCCCGCTATGCCATCGGCTTCCAGCTCGCGCTGGAACGCCCGCTTGGCATCGGCCCGCTGGTGTTCGGCACGATTTATGGCGAAGACACTCATGACATCTGGCTGAAGGCGTTGATGGACTACGGTTGGCTCGGCTTCGTGTCCTATCTGGCCTTGACGGTGTGGACCTTGGCCGCCGGGTTCCGGCTACTGCTGCGCAACCGGCCGTGGCAACCCTATGTCCTATGCGCCTATGTCGTCTACATTGGCCATATCGGGCTCGGCACCTTTATCGATACCGATCACTGGCGTCACTTCTATCTGCTGCTTGGGCTGATCTGGGGGGGCATTGCACTTGAGCATCGCCACCAGTGGCTATTGCGGCAATCGGGTTCGATCCAGCCTGCGCAATAGCGCGAAACACTAGGTCGGAAACCTGTTGCGCTTCACGACGTCCCAGATTCCCTTGTTTATGTCCGTGATGTCATTGATGCACTCGGTGATCCGCGCAACCTCCGGCGCATCCACCGCTTCGACCTTGCCGTATTTGATCGAGGTCTTGCCATCGAAAATGCGCATCTGCTGGGTGTGAGAAATGTCGCCCTTCTCATCGAACGAATAGATGCAATGGCTGTACTTGTTCCTCAGCTTGGACTGCTGGCCGAGGCGGTCGAGCAGGAGCAGGACGTCATCGCGACATTGTTCAGGGGTCTGCGGTAGTTTTGCCAGCCGTTCGACAAGATCCATGCGCGCCCGCGTCGTGTTTAGGGTCAGGAAAATCACGATCGCCGTCTCCTTGTTGACCTTCGCCAAGCCAGCGATGAGGTAAATCAACAGGCTTTCCGTATTCGTCCAGGCATAATTCAACCGCCCAACGAGCAGCAGAATCTGGTCGAGGCCGCTTGGAGCGCGTCTCTGCGGCATCGCCAACTCTCCCTTTTGGCCGGCCATTGGATCAATCCCTTCCGCAGACATGCCCAGGTTCCAAAAATATGCGCGAATCGGACGTTAACCACGTGTCCATTCGCCCTGCTACGATCCGAGAGGCACTATAGCTGGCTTGTGCACTGCCAAGACCATCCTAAAAAAGAGGTAGGCACCCACTAACCAGGATCAGTTGACACTCAGGGCTCCTTCCAGCCGCTGACGCAAGGGAAGCCGACGATGCCTTTGTATCGCAATCGATATTCGGCCTGAATCGTGAAAATTCCGCTGCAGCCAGCGTGACCAACCGTCAAACGATCTAGATCGATTTTCAGGCTATGCGTCTCGAACACTCGGTCACAGACTGCAAGCATCCCAGATCAGCGGGATTCAGTGCATTCGACATTGCAGCGCATTTTTGCAAGCGATTCAGCTAGTTGCTGAGTTGCAGGGCGGAGCTGTGCTCTTCGGATAGATGCCTGAAATGAGAAGTGGGGATTTCTGGCTGAAGCATCCACACGCCCGATTTGGATGGTGGATGACTGCGGCATGATCGATCCCAGAATTGTAAACCTGCCGTGCAGCCAAGTCCCCGTAAGAGATGAATAGGGTCGAGTTGGCACGGCAAAACCAGGGGTAACGTCTATGGGAAAGCCGAGTAACTCCAACTCCAACTATCTCAATTTCCTCGATCCCAGCCAGCATCAGGACCAAGACCAGGACCAGCTGCAGGCGCAGGCTCAGGCTGAACTTCAGGCTCAGGGCCAAGGCCAGGGTCAGGGTCAGGGCCAATATCAGTCGTCCGAAAACTGGAACGGCAATGGTAATGGCAACGGTAACGGCAACCTGAACGGTAACGGCAACGGAAACCTGAATGGGAACGGCAACGGGAACCTGAACGGTAACGGGAACCTGAACGGCAACCTGAACTTCAGCGACAACACCAATTCGAACACCAGCTCGAATTCGAATTCGAATTCAAATAGCAATAGCAACACGTCCTCGACCACTGTTGGCGTGAACGTTGGTGTGAATCTCGAAGGCATCCAGCCTTCCGATGATGATTTCGCTGACATCGACATGAGCGGCGGCGCCAAGGTCGACCAGATGCTGGTCAACCATGATGGCCAGATTTTCTACAATCCCGGCGATGGCACGTCTTTCAACGATTTCCTGAACGGTGCTCTCAAGGGTGAAGGAAACGATAGCGCACTTGTTGTGGGCCAGACCAACAACATGGACGACAACGACTTCCTCGGCCAGGCTTCGGTCAGCAACACTGGTAACTTCACCCAGAGCGGAAACGCCGACGGTGGCTTCGCCAAATCCGGCGACGGCATTACCACTGGTGGCGGCGGCGGTGGCGGCGGCGGCCATGGTTCGGCTGATGGCGGCTTCGGCGGCGGAGCGGCAAACATCGCCGGCCTCGGCATCGGTGGCAGCGCAATCGGCGCAGCCCAAGGCGGCAATACCACTGGCGGCAACGGCGACCAAGGCGGTGATGGCACAGGTACAGGCACTGGACTTGGCGTTGGTTTGGGCCTCGGCCTTGCTGGCTCTGACGGCGGTGAAAGCGGCGCAGCCAACGGCGGCAATGCTCAGAGCACTGGTGGCGCAGGCCTCGGCCTCGGCCTTGCAGGCGCTTTGGGTGGCAGCACGGGCGATGCGACTTCAGGTACCGGTGGTTCCTCGACTGCAAGCGGCGCTGGCGTAGGTGCAAGCGGTCCTGCCGGCGGCGGTGGTGACAGCGGCGGCGGCGATGCGGCTGGTCTCGGCCTCGGCGGCTCGGGCGCCCTCGGTGGCGTAGGCGGCGATGCAGGTACCGATGGCGGCGACGCGGCCGGTCTTGGCCTTGGCCTGATCGGAGTTGGCGTCGGCGTGGGCGGCGACAACACCGGCGCAGCTTCGGGCGGAGCTGGCAGCAACACGGCGGGTGACGGAACCGGATCAGGCGCAGCAAACGGTGGCCAGGCTGGCAATTCCAGCGGTGGCGACTCGGGCGACGGCCTCGGTCTCGGCTTGGGCAGCTCAAATGGCGGCGACAGCGGCGCTACCTCCGGCGCGGCTGGTGATGCGTTGTCGGCTGGCCTCGGCAAAGGCTTCGGTGGTGACTCCGACGCAAGTGCTGACGGCGGCCATAGCGGCTCGGGCGGTGACGCCGACTCGGTCGGTCTCGGCGGTGGCAATGGTGCCGGCTTCGGCATCGGCGCTGGCATCGGCGGCGACGGCGGAAACGGCGGCCTTGCATGGGGTGGCGACACGATCGTTGTCCCCGTTGCTGGCGACGGAACGGGCGGCGCTGCTTCGGGTGCGACGGGCGGCCTCGGTGGAGCCGGCGGAAACGTCAACTTCGGCGACGGCGGAGCCGGCGGCGACGGCGGAATGTGGGGTTCTCACAATGTTGGAGATACCTACACCAACGGCGTTTCCCAGGCGAGCGCAGATGCTTCGATCGACGTCACGGCGTTCAACCAGAGCATCGTCATGGGCGCCAACCTGATGGAAAACCTGCTCAGCCAGACAGTCGTCGGCGGCAACTACGACGTGGACCACAACGGCGACGTCTGATGCCAGATCCGCGCAAGCGGAATATTTACAACGGCTACGCGGGGAATCCCGCGTAGCCATTTCCGTCAAAGCCTACCTTCGTTCACCGGGAAGCTAAGCAACATCGAGGAACGAGACCGTGCCACTGGACAGAATCACTGAGGCGATTGCCCATTTCGTTGGGCTTTTCCAGATTGCGTCTGAACAAGCACGGATGCGCGACGACTACATGGAATTCGTCGCACGCCGCGCACAGGAAGCGGCAGACCATTCGGATCAACCGATCCAGATAAAATTCGATTCGCCCTATGATCTGGATAATCCGCAGCCGGGGATACACTACGTTCCCGCTCCGAACTCCGTCGAGCCGTTTGTCGCTCACAGCGAACCGCTCTACGCGGCTCCCGAAATTCCGATAGACGTACAGGCCCAACCGATCATCTATCCGGGCTACGTCCCTCCGACGCTTTTTCATCACAGCGCGTCTTCGTTCAAGATTCTCGACCCCCAGCCACCCGGATCGGTGGTCAGCATCGTTTCGCAGGCAAACAACCTGTCGGACGAAGACTTCGTCAATGTCGGTGGCAGCAAGGCGATTTTCGAGCAAATCGGCAGCCCCCAGACAGCGCTGCAGGAACTGGTAAATGATGCCACGCAAGCCATGCCGATCCAGGGCGGCGTCATGCCCGGATCGTCCGAGGGCATCGGACAGTTCATCAACGCCTCGGCGGATTCGATCCACGATTTCCTGGCAGGTCTGGAAAGCGAAGAGAACGCCGACAGCATTCAGACGTCCAGTACGATCACCGACAATGACGACGGCACTTCGACCGAAACGCATGTGGCAACGGTAGCGCCTTCCGAAGGTGCGATCTATGTCAACGGCGTGGTTGTCGACGAGGCCCCAAAATTCGACGATCACCTTCCCGCTGCATCACCTCTGGTCAAAGACCCCGCTGCTGATGCAGCGCCCGCGGGCAGCAACGGCGTCTGGGAAACGGGCTCGACGGCCACTGCCCAGGTCGTGCATGGCCAAGGCAGCATCGCCGTAACGGCATCCGTGGAAATCAGCACCGGTCTCAATGCGCTGATCAACTCCGCCACGCTCGTAAACGACGCTCTAGAAGGGCAAGTGTTTGCAGTTGCGGGAGATCATTTCTCGCTGAACCTCATCGTCCAGGTAAACGCTTGGAGCGATTCCGACTCGGTTGGCGCAAGCATGTCGGGGTGGAATTGCCCACCCAGCAACACCACGGCCTTCAACATCGCTTCGATGGAGCACACGCCGATCAACGCCGGGACGCAAGAGCCGGCCGGCGGCGGCGTGCCCACTTTCCCCAAGGCATGGGCGGTTACCGAAATAACCGGCGACTTCGTGTCGATGAACTGGCTGCAGCAACTCAATTTCGTCGTCGACCACGACATGGTCATTTCGTCGTCGTCAGCCGGCGTCACCTCGATGATCGGCACCGGCGCGAACCAGACCATCAACAGCCTGTCGATCTTCGATCTCGGCAAGTATTACGATCTCATTCTGGTTGGCGGAAGCTACTACAGCGCCAACATGATCATGCAGAAAAACATCATGCTCGACGACGACATCGTCGGCGGAGTGAGCGGTTTCCGTACTTCCGGCCCAGGTTCGGTTTCCACCAGCGACAACCTGTTGTGGAACGAAGCCAAGATAACCAACATCGGCACGCCTCATAACTCGGAAATGCCAAACGGCTTCCACGGCGCGCTGGACGATTTCGCAGCCGGCAACAAAGTGCTCTCCGCAGATGTGCTGAATGATGCCGCCTTTTCCGGCTTTGCAGGGCTCCACGTCCTTTACATTTCAGGCAGCATCTACGACCTGCAATACATCCAGCAGACCAACATTCTAGGTGACGCCGATCAGGTGGCGGCTGCGATGCACGGCGTCAATTCGACGGCGGATGCCAATTGGTCCATCACCACCGGTTCGAACGTGCTGGTCAACCAGGCCCATATCGTCGACGTCGGTCCCGGCGGAACGGTCTACTATGGCGGCGGCCAATATTCGGATGAACTTCTTGTCCAGACGGATATCATCAAGATCGACAATGGGATCGATATCAAACCACCGGACCAGTTGGTGAACGAAGCCGTTGCATTCCTCAGCGACGACATGCTCACGCCTGCCCAGAACCAAGATACTGACAGCGGTTTCAAGAGCGACCCCGGTGTCCATCCCGCACACACCGACATCATGCAATCGGTCGTGACTTGACCGCTTTTCCCGCTGGAGCACCATGAACCAACATATTGGTAATATTGGCAACGCGACGGTGAACCGTGGGGCAACGGTCGATTCCGACCAGTCCGACGAGGCGTACGCCGCGCCGTCCCCGGATATGGCTCAGTTCAGGGGCTTCAACACGCCCTTTGATGAGTTGATGGCCGAGGTCGACAGGATGGCAGCCGAGTTGCGGACCCGGCCAACACCCGTATCAGAGCCCACCGAATTCGACGACGCAGACGACCTCGCCGAAGAAGAAGATCAGCCGGACGTGGCCATGTCTGCGACGCCCGATCGGAATGCCGAGACGGAAGCAGACATTGCCGAAGTTCCCGTTTCGCACGCGGCCCCCGTTTCGGAAACGGCGCAAGCCGTACCGTTTGCAAGCGCTCCCGGCGCTGCGCCGGCTTTGGCGGAAGTTTCGAGCGATCCTGAAGATACCCCCGAAGAGGCCTACGAGCCGGTTGCCAGTCGCTCCGCCGATCTTTCCGCGGAACCCGAACTGGAAAGACCGCAGCGATCGAGCATCGAACACCCCGTTTCAGCAGGGCAACTGAAATCTATCGACGGCGATACAGGGCCGCTTCTCTCGAACAACGGCGCGCAGACACCTCCGGGGAACAAGCTGCCCAAGGCAAGCAACGACGCCGGCAATTCCGGAGACGTATTCCATCGCCGCCTCGGCCCGATCAATCTGGCAGACAACCTCAAGGCCGGCGTTCTGGCCGTAAGGCGCAATCTGCTGGTGGTCATGGGCTTTACACTCGCCACCAACATCCTCGTTCTGGCTATCCCGGTCTATCTGTTCCAGATATCGGACCGCGTGCTGACCAGCCGCTCCATCGACACGCTGGTCATGCTGACCATCATCATCGCGGGAGCAGTGATCCTGAATGCCGTGCTGGACGCCGTGCGCCGCTTCATATTGATGCGCACTGCCGTCGAAGTCGCGGCGCAACTCGGCGCACCGATCCTTGGCGCCGCCGCACGCGCATCGCTGCACAGCAACGGCCGGGAATACCAGACGCTTGGCGACCTGCAGCAACTGCGGTCGTTCCTCGTGTCAGGCACGCTTTTATCGTTCCTCGACGCACCGCTGGCGCCACTGTTCATGCTGGCCGTTTTCCTCGTGCACCCGCATCTCGGCTACATAGTCGTGGTGTCGGCGATCCTCTTGCTGGTCATCGCCTACTTCAACCAGAAGGTGACGGCCCAGCCCTTCCACGAGGCAGGAAATTTCCAGAGCAAGGCCAACCTGCACCTCGATTCGATGTCGCGCAATTCGCAGATCATCAACGCGCTGGCAATGATCCCGGAGGCCGTGAAAATCTGGGGCCAGGATACAGCCGGCTCCCTGAAAGCGCAGGTGCTGGCGCAGGATCGCAACGTTATCTCGGCTTCGATTTCCAAGGCCGTACGCTTGCTGACCCAAGTCGCCATGCTTGGCTGGGGCGCCTATCTGTCCATCGAAGGGCAATTGACGGGCGGCATGGTCATTGCCGCCTCGATCATTGCCGGCCGCGCGCTGGCGCCAGTGGAAGGCGCTATCGAGGGTTGGCACCAATTCCTCAACACACGCTCAGCCTACCAGCGCATCTCGGCTTTGCTGAAAGCCTCTCCGCTAAACTTCGAGCGGCTGAAACTGCCGAAGCCGCAGGGGCGTCTCGACGTCGAGCGTTTGCTGTTCGTTCCGCAAGGCACAAAGCGCGTGGTGCTGAACGGCGTGACGTTCTCCCTCGAACCCGGCGAATCGCTGGCGATCATTGGCGATTCCGGAGCGGGCAAGACCACGCTTGGCAAGATGCTGGTAGGGTCGATCCTGCCGACATCGGGCAGCGTGCGCCTGGACCTGATGGACTTGAGAAACTGGGACCAGCGCCAGTTCGGCGAGAACATCGGTTACCTGCCGCAGGACGTCCAGCTGTTCCCAGGCACCATCAAGGCGAACATCGGGCGAATGCGCGACGATGCCAGCGACGAGGACATCTACAAGGCCGCGATGCTGGCGGATGTGCATGAACTGAT
Source organism: Mesorhizobium sp. FG116 (assembly GCF_057809835.1). NCBI lineage: Bacteria > Pseudomonadati > Pseudomonadota > Alphaproteobacteria > Hyphomicrobiales > Phyllobacteriaceae > Mesorhizobium > Mesorhizobium sp. FG116. Next base: position 110,804 of record NZ_JBMDKS010000002.1, on the reverse strand, counting down.
CTCGAGCTTTGCCCAAGGCTACGAAACGATCGTGGCCGCGGACGGCTCGCCCCTGTCGGGCGGACAAAAACAGCGCATTGCGCTAGCGCGTGCCTTCTTCGGCAATCCGCATCTGGTGGTGCTGGACGAACCGAACTCCAACCTCGACGGTGCAGGCGACGCAGCATTGCTGCGCGCCTTGGAGCACGCCAAGAAGGAAAAGATCACCGTCATCACCATAACCCAGCGTCCATCGCTGCTGAACGGCGTCGACAAGATCCTGCTTCTATCGAACGGAGCGGTTTCGATGTTTGGCGTGCGCCAGGATGTGCTGAAGGCCCTGGCACCGTACAACGCCGCCACTGCCCGCAACAATCTGTCCAACCACCAAGCCCAGGCAGTCCAGAAGCCCGTGCAATTTGTTCAACAGGCCGCCCAATGAGTACGAGTATCGCCAACGTCCATGACATCGAATGGTATGGCGACGTGCCACGCTCGATCCGTAAACACGCGATGTTCGGACTTTTGCTGGTGGCGCTGGCTTTCGGCGGCTTTGGAACATGGGCCGCAACCGCGCCGCTGGCCGCCGCGGTCATCAGCGCGGGAAGCTTCGTCGCCACTGGTGAAAACAAGGTGGTGCAGCACCTTGAAGGGGGCATCATCCAGGAACTTCTGGTCAGCGAGGGCGATCACGTCAACGCCGGCCAGCCACTGATCAGGCTGGATGGCATTGTGGCTCAGGTGAAGGAACGGCAGTTGTTCCTGCGCCAGGCTCGTCTGGAAGCCAATGTCGCCCGCCTTCAGGCTCAGGTGGCCGGCAGCACGACCGTAACATTCCCGCAGATTATCGCCGACAACAAAGGTGACAGCGACATCCGCTCCATTGTTGATGGCCAACTGGCTAACTTTCAGTCCGCCAAGAACCGGATGGACAGCGAGATCGGTCTGCTGAAACAGAACATCGAATCGTTGAAATTTCGCATGGAAGGCTTTGATCGGCAAAAGCAATCCATGATCGAGCAGAAAGCTTTCCTGAAGGACGAATACACCGGCAAGATGCAGTTGTTGTCGGAAGGCCTGATCCGCAAGACGGAAGTGAACGCGATACAGCGCGCCATGGCCGATGCAGACGGCCAGATCGGGCGCCTTGAGTCAGAAGTATCGGAAACCCAGGCCCAGGTGCAGAAGTTCGACCAGCAGATCACGCAGACGGTGACCGAGTTGAACCAGAAGTCACTGGACGAACTTCAGGTCGCGCAAGGCGATCTCGACGCCGTTCGGGAAGAAGCAAGACAGGCACAAAACCTGTTGCAGCGCTCGACGATCAACGCGCCCGTTACCGGCACCGTCGTGCGCATGTATTATCACACCTCGGGCGGCGTCATCGAAAGCGGCAAGAAAATCCTCGAAATCCTGCCCTCTGACGTGCCGTTGATCATCGAGACGCAAATCCAGCGCAAGGATATCGACGCCGTAAAGCCCGGCCAGAAGGCGACCATCCGCCTGGTAGCACTGAACCGACGCACGACGCCCGTGCTGAACGGCGACGTCTACTATGTTTCGGCTGACGCGCTGGCTGACACCATGATGCCGAACAGCGAAGTCTATCTCGCTCGAATCAAGCTCTCGCCAAGCGAGCTGGCGAGAATTCCCGGATTCACGGCGACGCCGGGCATGCCGGCGGAGGTCATGATCGAGACGGCGGAGCGTACGTTCCTCGACTACCTCACCAAGCCGATCCGGGAAAGCATGGCGCGCGCCTTCACCGAGCGGTGACGCTGCTGCCAAAGCGAACATGAACGGCGCGCAGCAGATATTTCGCCAAGGAATATCTCAAATGATCCGCTTCTGCTCTCGCCGCGGGTTTTAGGCCTTGCGCCGCAATTGGCGAAACTATAAGGCTTCACGCGGTTCGGAGTGTAGCGCAGCCCGGTAGCGCACTTGACTGGGGGTCAAGGTTGCTCAGGCCGATTTTTTCTTTCCTTCCAGATTGTTAGAAATCTGCTTTGAAGCGTCGGTGTGGCTTACGGTGTGGTTTGCTGCATCCATGGCGACACGCATGTCCTCGATCACCGCGTGGGCATACTTCGCGGTTGTCGTGATGTTTTCGTGACCGAGCATCCGCTGAACGACTTTCATGTTGCCGGCACGTAGCGTGCGCGTTGCGGCTGTGTGACGAGTGTCATGAAAGCGGAAATTCTCTACGCCGGACTTGGAGCTGCCACGACGCCAAGCGGTCTTAAAGCCCTCCATTGTGATGGGATAGCGCGCACCGCGAACAAGGCCCATCCGTTTGTTCGTCCTCTTCGCTGCATAGGTGAAGACCGCCGAAGCATGGTGGCCTGTGAGAGGCCGGAGCAGATCACAGACTGCGTCCGTCATCGGCAAGATCCTTGTCTTGTCCCCCTTGCCGATAACGGTGATCGTCCTGCCGAAGAAATCAACACGCGACCACGACAGATCGACGATCTCCATCCGCCGACACCCGGTCAGTATTGCGAACCGAACCGCAGGTGCGTAGTCGTCACGCATGGCAGCCATCAGACGCCTCTCTTCATCAACGCTGGCCTCGCGCACGCGCTCCCTCGGTTCCTTGAGCAGATGGCGGCTCCAGTCGATGTCGGCAACCGGCACCTTCCACGTCTTCTTTGCCCGCGTCATGATCCCCCGCAAAGGGACGGTCGCAGTGCGATTGACAGTCGCATTGCTGACGCCGTCGAACCGACGGGTGGATACCATGGCCGCGACCATGGAGTCCGTGATGCGGTCCAACGTGATATGCTTGCCAAAATGCTCCAGGAGCCAACCGAGAAAACGATAGTAGTTGTCGGAATTCGCCAGATGCTGTCCGACCTCATGCCAGAACCGTGAGCTGGCGATTTCCAGCGACATTGGTCCCTCAGCAGTGAACGCCGCAGCCTGTTTGGACCGTTCGCGAACTTCCCGACGCTTCTCGTCTAGGATGCGTTCCGCCTGGCGCTTATTGCTCGTGCCCGTGGAGCCTGAAAATCGACGACCGTGAACGGTAAAGTCGTAGTGGTATTCTGATTTGCCGTGTTTTCGATATACTGACACGCGTTGCGGCTCCTTCTCTCGATGAAGTTCAGCAGATCTTCTTGCCTGTAGCGACGGGTTGGTCGCCTACCCTCAAGACCGATATTCACCCAGGGTAGCTGACCGGCATCGGTGAGCCAGCGCATGTGCTTGGGGCAGATGGCGAGAAGCTCGGATGCTTCGGCGGGAGTGAGAAGACGCTGCATATTTCAGTTATAGCGAAAGCGAGACTGGAGTGCAGTTGACGTAACGTAAAGCCCGTTCTTGCCGATTCATTATTTGCCAGACGAAGTCGTTGGTCACAAAATGGATGGCGGTCGGAAGGAGTAGTGCCTCGACTGGAATTCGGCTCGATCAGCATGCCGTTGCTTTACCGCTACGACGCCATTTCTTGACATCGGTGGATGGACGGAGAGACGGACTCAAGCTTGCATCCGGTCTTGGAATGGAGATCGGAGAGAAATGGGGAATGGCTGACTTCCTCCCGATAGGATCAGGGCGATGGATCCCCGTGGACCACCACGGGGATTGACCGAAGGGCAGAGATCGAAGTCCTAGGAAATTTCAACGTATGCAATGGGGATGCCTTGGGTCACCACCGAGATTCGGAGATCCAATCCTCCTCTACGATGGTTCGGCGTGGTAGCTGGGGCGACCTGCTGAGCTCAGGCACTCTATTTCCCAATTTGGGAAGTTTTCTCTTGTTCCCATTACGGGAAATCGCTATATCAAGCCATGCAGATCATCGCCAGGAAAGCACTCAAGGACTTTTGGACTAGGCACCATCAGGCCGAAATTCCATTGACGACCTGGTATCTGGCCGTGAGCAAGGCGGATTGGACCGGACCGGCTGACATCAAGGCTGCATTCGGCGCAAGCGTGGACTTTGTTGGCGACAACCGAGTCATTTTCGATATTGGCGGCAACAAGTTACGACTGATCGTTCACGTTGCCTACAAATTCCACCGTGTCCTAATCAAGTTCGTCGGGACACATAATGAGTATGACAAGATCAACCCGGAGACAGTGTGATGGAAAATATTCGTCCCATTCGAACCGAAGATGACTACAACTGGGCTCTGGCCGAGATCACCGGATATTTCGAGAACGAGCCTGAAGTCGGTTCGCCCGATGGTGACCGCTTCGACGTGCTTGCCGCTCTGATCGAAGCCTATGAGGACAAGCATTACCCGATTGAAGCGCCTGACCCGGTCGATGCCATCCATTCGCACATGGAACTGTTCAACCTGTCCCGAAAGGCTCTTGCGGAGGTGATCGGCTCATCACCCCGCGCGACAGAGGTGCTGAACCGGAAGCGCGCTCTGACGCTGGATATGATCTTCAAGCTCAACAAGGAATGGCGTATTCCCGCCGAGATTCTTATCCGACCATACCATCTCGCCAAGGGAGCGGTGCAAAAGCACACAACGGGAGAATGATTGTCTGAACGCTGGCGCCAGCGGACCGACGGACCAGCGTCAATCGATGGCTGGCTTTCGAGAGCGTCGACCGTTCATCGAGCTCCATTTTCGGCTCGACCTTCAGCCTCGACTTGACGGGCTTTCCACCATGCAGCGGGATCTCGGCTGCGGTGCCGCCCGGAATTCGGCAACGATCTTGAACAGATATCGCTCCATGCTCGTAATCTGCACGTTTCCGAATGGTTCTCGCGGCTACTGACTCCCTCCTATCAACAACACCGGTTCCTATCATTCGAACAAATGCAACCAAGAGTGTCTGCGCTACGTTGTCATTCAACCGGATAGTGACAACTTAGCCTCGAAAAATGCCAACTTACGACCCGTCTAGAAGCCGAAAACGACAACTTCAGGCCAGCCGATGTCAACTTCTCACAAGCGAAACGCCCGAAAATCGGGCGCTAAGTTGTCACCGAGTTGAAGAGAGTTGTCACTTTTGGCCCGAAATCGGCTTTTTTGGAAAATTGCCAACCTGAGCGCGTGTAAAAAGGGTGGCCACACGAGATATTTAATCCAATCTCAGCGACGGGATGGACCCGGTTCGGGAAACAAAACGCAGCGCATTTTCCCCACCTATCAGGTCCTGTTGTCGGATCTGCGCAACCCCTTGTCTGTCAACGAACAATACATATTCACACAGCGTGCCTATGTGACCCTCAGGATCGAGGCGACCGTCAGGATCCATCGCCGGTGACGACTTATTTGGTAGGCGGAAATGATCGGAATTCGGTAATCGAGCCAGAACGTTCCATAGTTAGAAAACAAAAATATAGGAGGCGTGCTGGTGCGCCGACCTTATGTCTACTTTAGACGGAACGCGGCCAATCCTCCAATGATGCCCAGCCGCCTGATCGTCGTTCTCTCGTTTCGGCACCCAACCGTCGATCAAACCTCCTTGCCTCAGTTTAACTGCTAGGGGCCAAGCGAGAAGCCCGAAGAGAATTGACCTCGGACCACAGCGCTTCCACATTATGTCGGCGAAGGCGCAACCCAAGTCGTTGCGCGACGTAATGCATTGCGAATGCCATCGAGTGGCTTGACAAAATGTAAGTATTTGCTTACATCTTTATCAGTCGTGCAAGGGCACCCCCGCCACGCCATGCGGCTCCACGACCATTTCGCCGTTCCGGCAGCACCCGCCTACCTGCTCATATTTCAAACCGTCATCTTTCATAACAAAGCGAACGCCGATATCGGTCAAATAGACGGCGTGCCTCTTCCCGATGGGAATGCGAACATAGCGGCATCGAGCAAGACGGCCCGTCCTTAAACCATGAGGACACTATGAGGCAGCCGCAGCCGACTGGAAGATCAGAACGATCGCTCCCCGGGGAAATTCCGGACGCCCGCTTCTGGTTGTCGCCAGACTTAAAGGACATGATCAAAGATCGCGGCAACGTAGTGCAGAATTACGACCGCGTATCGTGCGCTGGTTGGAGTTAAGCCGGGCACGATGATGGATGCCGTTTTGCACGTCATCCTAACCGGATGGGGCCTTACGGCCCGGGATTCGGAGTTATGGCCAGGTTACGCATCCCACCTGGCCGCCCGGACAAGGCTAAGCTCTTCAACACAATCGATGCAGAATCGAACTAAATCCTTCTTGCAGGACCGTCACTATTAGAAATGCCCGGTCCAGCAGGGGGGAAAGTCAATCTCTGCAGGGACATAGATCGTCCAGCGTTAGATAGCTATGCGAAATACCCCGCGTCAGGGGCTCGCCAACTTCCGGAGTTTAACTAAACCACTGCGCTGTCGCTGATTTCCCGGATCCGGGCAACGAGATCCGTAATGCGCCCATCATCGAACACCTGCTCCGGCCCGGTCGGCGCGATGTCCGTGAACGGCGCCTCGTAGAGCAGAGCGGGATTCATTGATCCGGCTTCGGTCAGGTGCTCGACGACCAGGTCGATGAACTCGATCTGCTGACGGGTGGCGGTGCCATGTGCGAGGAAATCTGCGAAGGTCTCGTTCACTGCCGCCCGGTCGAGCCCGACCAGGGAGCGCACGAAACGACCGAAGCCGCGGCTGGTCTCCCGGGCGCGCTCGATATCCTGCAGAGCGCCAATACCTGCCTCCAGGAGCAGCCTTTCCAACTCCGCCAGATCGTAGGCCGTCAGCGGCTTGCCCTGGCGCAACTTGTCGAGAACCTGGTTACCGGTGAGCCCACGGAGGAAATGCCGCGCCTTGGCTTTGAATCGAACGAAATCGGCCTCGCCAACCTGCGGCAGTTCGATCTCTTCGCTGGCGCCGATTTCGTCGGCAAAGTTCGAATAGACGACCGCCTTGCGGCCCTTCTCGATATGCTGGATTAGATTGCGGAGGCGCAGCCGCACCAGCTCCAGCAGCGGAACGGTGACACCTTCCCACCATTCCGAGGTCTGGATCTCCTCGATGATGGCAGCCTGCGCGGCAATGCCGGGAATAGCTGTCTGGTCATCAAGCGCGGATGCGATTTCCAGAAGCTGCTTCTTCAGCGCATCGAAGCGCCTGGAGCCTTTAAGCAAAGCAAGCTCGAGTTGAAAGATAAGCAGATCGAAGCGCTTCGCCTCCTCAGTGCCGAGTTCGCGTGACGACGGTAGCGAGGCGATGTCATTCACCAGTTCGTCGCGCGCCGTTTCGTCGAGTTCGGCCCACGCCGGATCCGTCTGGTATTTTTCTACCGTGCGGAGCTTCTGGCGCACGATGAAGTTGTCGATGTTGAGACCAGCGACCGTCTCGCGCAGGACGGAAAGGGCGCTGGCCCGCACCTCCTCCTCGCCGGGCAGATTTTCGTCCTCACCCGGCGCCTGGTAAGGTTCCTGCCCCGGTGATGCAAATCCATCTACCCGGCCCTGCTTCTGATCGAGCGCCAGCACCAGATCGAGCCGGGCGGCGAACAGGCGGGCGGAAAGTGACTTCGCAGCACCAACTTCCTTGATCTCCGGATTGGCGCCGAAAAATTCGAGGTTCTGGCAATAGTCGAAGACGCGGAAGAACTCTTTGTCTTGGCCAGGGCCGAACAGGTCGGGGCAGAGCCGGGTGCCGCGGCCCATCATCTGCCAGAATTTCGTCTTCGATCTTACCTGCTTGAAGAAGACGAGGTTGACCACCTCCGGCACGTCGATGCCAGTGTCCAACATGTCGACCGAGACAGCGATGTGAGGCGCCTTGTCTCTGCGGGAAAAATCGTCGATCAGCGTCTGCGCGTAAGGCCCGCTCTCATAGGTGATGACACGAGCGAAATGGCCCGCTAGCGATGGATAGGCGGCATTGAATCGTGCCTCGACATAGACGGCGTGCGCCTGGTTCTTGGCGAAGATGATGGTCTTGCCGAGCCGATCTCCACCTTCCACCTTGAGCCCGTTCTGCATCAGGTGCGCGATGACCTGGTCGACCGTATCCTGGTTGAACAGCCGTTTGTTGACCTCGGCCGCTTCAACGGCGTCGGGGATCTCATCCTCACCCCACTCCAGCATGTCCCATTGGTCCTTTTCCTCGTCGGAAAGGTCGTCGTAGCGCAGGCCGGAACGCACGATTCTCAGCGGCACGGAAATCGCTACCGGCGGCACGAGATGGCCGTCGGCGACGGCCTCCTCCAGGCTGTAGGCGTCGGTCGGCACGCCGTCTTCCAGGTCGAACAGCGAATAGGTGTTCTTGTCGATCTCGTCCTTGGGCGTGGCGGTCAGGCCGACGAGGAAACCGTCGAAATACTCGAAGATGGCGCGGTAGCGCTGGTAGACTGAGCGGTGCGCCTCGTCGATGACGACGAGGTCGAAGTGCCCCGGCCCGAACTTCGCCTTGCCCTCCTGCCTGCCGTCGATGAGGTTCATCATTGTCGGATAGGTGGAGAGAAAGACGCGGCCTTCGCTGGTGCGCTCGGTCACGAGATTGACCGGCGCGGAATCCGGCAGGTGCGCCTTGAAGGCGCCGGCCGCCTGGTTCACCAGCGCCACGCGGTCGGCGAGGAACAGCACACGCTTGACCCAGCCGGCGCGCATCAGGAGATCGACCAGCGCGATCACCGTGCGCGTCTTGCCCGAACCGGTCGCCATCACCAGCAGCGCCTTGCGCTCGCCCTCGTCCTCGAAGGTCTTGGCGATGGCGCGGATGGCGCGCTGCTGGTAGGGGCGCCTGTCGCCGGCGATCTTGGTGTTGAGCTTCGTCTCGGCGAGCCGTTTACGACTCGTGCGGCGCTGGATCAGCAGTTCCAGTTCGTCCCGCTTGTAGAAGCCGCCGATCTGGCGCGGTGGATGGTGCGCATCATCCCAGATCCAGTGCTCGTAGCCGTTCGAATAGAAGATCACCGGCCGCTGGCCGTAGCGCGCCTCCAGCCGATCGGCGTAGAGCTTCGCCTGCTGCTGGCCTTGGCGCGCGTCCTTCTTCGTGCGCTTCGCCTCGACCAGGCCAAGCGGCTTACCGTCTGCTCCCCAGAGCACATAGTCGACGAAGCCGATGCCTTCGTTGTTGGGCATGCCCTCGACACGGAACTCCGTGTCCTCGGGCCGGTCGAGCGCCCAGTCGGCTTCGCGTAGCAGCAGATCGATGAAGCGGTCGCGTGTCTCGGCCTCGTTGTAGTCGTGCACCGAGGGCGCGGCCTCTGCAGCTTTGCGGGCTGCCGCGACTTCATCCCGCAGGCGCTTCAACTCGTCGTCCAGACTGGCCTTGTCGGAAAGCAGCTTGGTGAGTTCGCCATTCTTTGCGTCGAGTTCGGCCTGCTGCGCCTTGAGGTGGGCGAAGGCCTTCTTCAGCGTCTCGTCCCGGCGTGTGAGCACGGAAGAGTCGAAGGTAAGTCCCTCGGTCGGCTTGGATTTCCGAGCATAAGTGCGGGCCAACCAAAAGCAGACGTGAAACAGTTCCTTCACCGCGCCAGCGGCATCCTGTGGCCGTATGGTGCGCTCCTCATGCACGGCGCGATTGCGTAGCGTGTTGATGAATCTCGCCTTGACGAACACCGCTTCGCCCGCTGCGCGGCGAAAGCTCGGCTCGTGCAGCAGGGCCGCGATATTGTCCTGGTAGGGAAGTTTCAGGCCGGGATCGTTGCGGAACGCCCATTTGACGGCAAGCTCCACCGTCTTACCTGCGAAGAACGCCGCCGCCGTCGGAGACACGGCCGCCTGCCGCTCAGCTTCCAGCGCGGCATCGTGGACGGTTGGAAATTCGGCTGCGAGGAAGGCAAAGTTTGAGGTCACTTCAAGTCTTTCAGTCTCGGGAAGTCACTAGCAAATGCCCGTCGAATTGGCATCCACTCATTGTCATCGACATTATGCTTCCACTTTACGGTATTCATCACATCGTATCCCGCAGCACGGAGATCTTCCTCGAGCCTCTTTTCCATTGCCCCGACAATATCCCGTAAAGGCGTATGCAATTCCATAAGAGACTTGCGCATCTGCTTGTCAGCATGATCGAAATCTTCCGGCTTGACGACCTCGGGGTGAATCGGTCCATGCGCGACCAGTCCGAAGGTCAAACACGTCTCGGGCTCGACGCCCAGATTGGTGAGTTGACGACGCAGTGCGTTCTGGTTTTTCGCCGAACCAAGATGCTGACCCAGCCTAATATAAGGTGGAGAGGCGTTGGGGCTCGAATTGTCGCCTGTTCGTCCCACGTAAAGCAGCTCCCGACCGTCCGCAGTCACGGCTTTCCAAACATAAATCCAAAACCCGCGTCGAAGCATTTGTCCCGGTAAAGTAAGACGGAATGTTCCTATTTCAGTCATCGTGATTGTGCCCTTCAAAACTCAGCGCGCCAGGTTGCGGCTTTCAACAGCACGGTTTTGTGCAAAGGTGGCGTGAGTTCGAACCCACGCGGATCGCGAGCAAAGTCGAACAGCCGCACCAGCCTGAAAGCATCGGGCCGTTCCTCTGAGAAGGCCCGTTCGTTTTCCGAGAGCAGGAACGGCGTCTGCTTGTGGCCGGTGGTTGTCTTCACCTCGATCAACCGCTCTCGGCCGGCAGGATCGAAGGAGCGGATGTCGTAGCCGGCACCGTCTCCATCCTCTGCCGATACCCAACGCACCTTGCGGGCAAGATCGTCACGCCCCGACGATCGCAAGCTGGACTGCTCAGCGAAGAAGACACGTTCCTCGCCATCCTTGCCCAATTGCCGGTTGCGGGCGTCTCGGAGTGCAGGATCGAACTTCCGCACGATCCGCACCAGTGCGGGCGGCAATGCCTCGAATTCCGTAACAGGCGGCGCCTCGAAAAAGATTGGTTGGGGCTCGCGCAGGCCGGGCAAAGGGGCCGTTGGCATCGGATTTTCGAAGAGTGCCGGATAGCGAGCAATATGCCGCTCGACGCCGTCGACCAACGCGCGTTGGAAATTCGCCATCGGCTTGTAGCCGGTGATCCAAGGCATGCCGAGACGGTAGAGCACCGCGCTTATGTTCTGGTGCTTGAACTCGATCGAGCCGCGGCTGCGGCCGGTCAGCTCTTGCAATGTCGCGTTGCGCTGTGCCTTTACGAACGGACGGTTAACCAGTTCCAGCGCCAGCATTTCGAAATAGTCGGCGACGATCAGATCGATTTCGTGGTCAGTCCAATCACTGCCAGCCAGCGCGTTGGGCATGATCAGATCTGACCTGAGAACGCGCGAGATTGGAGTGAGGAGAAGAGGAATTCAGCGAGAGATAGCTGTGATTTAGCTGGGTCGAAGACATGATGTATGGCTGCAATCTTAGTTGAAAACTGATCTTGAGCTTCCCGTCTAGGTAAAATGAGCGGGAAGTGGCGTAAATCTCCAAGATTTATACCTTTCACAGCTGCCCCTTTTGTCCTTCGATCCATCCAGTTTTTCGCGGCGGCAGTTTCCATCTGCGCTTTCACAAAGACGGTGTTCGCCCCTTCGATGGCCAGACGAGCCGTATCCTGCGTAATATTTGCTCCCTCACAAATATCAGGAGTAATAGCCAGTCGGCCCACATGCCCCCGAATCGAGATGAGCAAATCGCCCTTTCGCAGGATTGACCGCCTATATTCGCGTGCGATCTCCTTTGTTGTTCGTTTCAGCCCCGAAGCCACTACAGCCCCGTTTTGGATATCAACAACACGAATGTAGGGCACTCCGTCTGCTTGGTCTGGGCCTGGCTTAAGGATGCCGTAAGTAATTTTCCGGGAGGGCGACACGATATCCTCCAAGGGCTCAATTGGGAGATGTTGCGGGTTTTCGATTGGATCGCCGAACATCTCCAGAAAGATCGACTGCGTAAGGCTGTCGAGCAGTTCGATGGCACGTTTGCGCTTGCGGCGCAGCGCATCCGCCTTGTCCAGGACCGCCGCGATCCGCCGCTGCTCGAGGAGCGGCGGGAGGGGGATTTCGAGGCGCTTCAGAAACTTGTAATGCCGACTATATCCGGCACTCGGTATCTCGTTAGCACGCAGGAAGTGATAAAGGAATCGCGGGTCCGCTTCTATCTCCGGCCTTTGCTTCAGAAGCTTGACGCCGTCGGCACCCATACAAAAGGGAAAATCCACGAATTTTAGCGCGCGAGTGTGATCACCGAAAACGATCCACGGTCCTCTCCCTTTGACGAGATAGGCGGGATCGTCGGTGTATCCGCCTACGAATTCCTGCCCTTGATCGACGATCGGATGCCGGCCAATTGCGGCGTAATCGCCTTTTTGAACCTTCAAGTTACCCGAAGAAGCATCTTCGAACACTTGCTCGAAAGGGAGCGCAATAACGCTCACAGCATCGCCTCCAGTTCCTCAAGTCCCTTGGCGATCTCCTTCTCCAGCGCCTTCAACTCGGCAATGATTTCCTTCGGCGGGCTGTGCTCGACCGTCTCGTGCACCACTTCCTTGTAGCGGTTGATGGAAAGATCGTAGCCGTCCGCCGCGATCTCGGCTTTCGGAACGCAGAAGCTTTGCGCGGTGCGCAAGCGTTCGCGCTCGGCGCCGTTGCGCTCGGCCCAGCGCGCGGCGATGTCGGGCAGATTGTTCTTCGCCAGTTCCTCGTCGGAGAGCGTCAGGTTGACGAAATGGCCGGCCTCATGGTGGCCCGGCGTCGGCCCGATCTTCTCGGCCGGTAGTAGCGCGTTGCGCTTGTCATCCAGTGAAAAGCCGTCGGCCTGGCAATCATAGAACCAAACGTGATCGGTGCCACCGGAATTGGTCTTGGTGAACAGCACGATCGCCGTCGAGACGCCGGCATAGGGCCGGAACACGCCGGACGGCAGCTTGACGATGCCGTCGAGCTGATGGCCCTCGACCAGCATCTTGCGGATCGCCTTATGTGCGGTGGACGAACCGAACAGAAAGCCGTCCGGCACGATCACCGCCGCGCGCCCGCCAGGCTTTAACAGTTTCAAAAACAGCGCCATGAACAGAAGCTCGGTCTTCTTCGTCTTGACGACTGCTTGCAAGTCCTTGGCGACCTGATCGGCATCGAGATAGCCGGCGAAGGGCGGGTTGGCGAGCACCAGCGAATAGCGGTCCTCGTCGCCGGCATGCTCCTGGCTGAGAGAATCCTTGTAGCGGATATCGGGATCCTCGACGCCGTGGAGCGTCATGTTCATAGAACCGATCCGGAGCATCGTCTGGTCGAAGTCGAAGCCTTGGAACATTTCTGTATTGAAATGGTCGCGGCTTTCCTGGTCGATGAACAACTTCGGGTGGTTGTCGCGCAGATACTCGCCGGCGGCAACGAGGAAGCCGCAGGTGCCGCATGCCGGGTCGCAGATGATGTCCTTCGGCGTTGGCGCCGTCATTTCCACCATTAGCGATATGATGTGGCGTGGCGTGCGGAACTGTCCGTTCTGGCCGGCGCTGGCGATCTTCGACAGCATGTATTCGTAGAGGTCGCCCTTGGTGTCGCGATCCTGCATCGGCAGCCTGTCGATGAGGTCGACGACCTTCACAAGCAGCGCCGGCGACGGAATGGTGAAACGCGCGCCCTTCATGTGGGTGGCATGCGCGGTGCCATCTTCGGCCATGGTGCGCAGGAACGGGAAGACGTGTTCGGCGACGAGGCTGAACATCGTGCCCGCGTCCATGTTCTTCAGCCGTGACCAGCGCATGTCGGTATAGGTGACGCCGCCACCCTCGCCGATGCCATCCTTTCCATCCGGGAAAATGCGCCGGCGCATAGGCTGGCCGGTGCGAGTCGAGCGGTTTTCCTCGAGTTGCTCGGCATCGTCCAGCCCGCGCATGAACAAGAGATAGGTGATCTGCTCGATCACCTCGAGCGGATTGGCGATACCGCCTGCCCAGAAGGCGTTCCACACGGCATCAATCTTCGAACGCAATTCACCTGTGATCATTCTTGTTAGCTCTTGATTCCAACTGCGGCGACAACCTAGGCTACTTAGAGTGAAAAGAAAAAGAGGCTTGGGGTAGATACATTCGGGCGTTCCGCGCGGGGCGCAAAAGCAGTGCCAGTCGAAAACTACAAGGTATTCGCGACGACAACGACGAGGTCGGCGTCGCTACAGCGATTTCTACGGTCAGCACAACTGTCGCGACCGGGGCGTGTTCCTGGTCGCAATCCCGAATTCCAAGATCAAACGGATGCTTGAAGTTAATGCGAAGGCGATTTCCAGGGTTCTAGAAGCTGCACGCCGCAAGCTACTCGAAACTGGAACGCGAAACCGGCTGATCCACGTCAATCGGGCCAATCAGCGGGCGAATTGCCTAAATGTGATCAACGAGCGCACGGGCGACATTTTCGCGCTCCTGCGTATCCACGGCAAGCGCATGCGCTTCATGGCGATGGGCAAGGACAAGGTCGAGGAAGGGCAAGAAATTCTGCTCTCTCAACAAGGCGATGATCGCGAACCCGATGCCGGCAGATATGGCGACAGCATCATCGAGACGCCGCTGGGACCAGAAGCGCTAGCGCGGCGTCTTTTGCGCCTGGCGCATGACGCGAAGACGGCGGAAGAAGAACAGGGACTCAACATCCTTTACCTTGCTATGGGTTTCCTACGTTGGCGTGAGAGCCCGACATCGGAGATCCAGCGCGAGGCGCCACTGGTGCTCATACCTGTGCAACTGGTCCGCAATGAGCGCACCTCGACCTTCGATATCCTGTCCCGCGACGATGACATCACCACAAACCTGCCCTTGCAGGAGCGGTTGAGACAGGATTTCGGGATCGTGCTCCCGGAAATCGAAGAATCCGAAGAATGGAGCCCGTCGCAGTATTTTGAGCTAGTGGCCGATGCCGTTTCTGGGCAACCAAGCTGGTCCATCGATGCCGACGGCATGCAGATCGGCTTCTTCTCCTTCGCCAAGCTTTTGATGCACCGCGACCTCGACCAGGCGAACTGGCCGGACGGCACGCTGGCCGACAACGATTTGCTTGCCGGGCTGCTGGCCGACGGTTTCGAAGCCGACACGCCGCTTTTCGGACCCCACGACAAGCTGGACGACCATCTAGATCCAGCGCAGATCATCCAGGTGGTCGACGCAGACGCCTCCCAGACCAAGGTAATCGAGGAGGTGCGCAAAGGCGCCAGCCTGGTGGTGCAGGGACCACCCGGGACCGGAAAGTCGCAGACCATCACCAACATCATCGCCGCCGCTGCTCATGACGGCAAGTCGGTGCTTTTCGTCGCCGAAAAAATGGCAGCGTTGTCGGTCGTGCATGATCGGCTCGTGAAGTCAGGACTGCGAGACATTTGCCTCGAACTGCATTCGCGCACGGCCAACAAGAAGGCCCTGGCCCAGGAACTCGGCCGCACTCTGATGGCTAGCGCGCGAGCTTTGCCGAAAGCGACCGATCCCGCGCAGCTTCGCCTTACGCGCGACGAGCTGAATCGGATTACGGAGCTTTTGCACACACGTCTATCGCCGAGCAACGAAAGCCCCTTCCGAGCGATCGCGGAGATCATTGGGTTTATCGGCCAAGGAGCGAAGGCACCATCGATTTCCGAGGAGGGACTAGAAGCGCTAACGCGGGATGCCCGCCAGCGGGCGCTGACGGCCATATCCGGCTTTGCCGCAGCGCTCGAAGTAGCAGGCTCGCCCGAAGCGCATCCATTTCGCGGAACCATGAACCTTGATCTGCAGCCTACAGATCTGGTGCGCCTCGAGAATGAATTGGCGGCGGCAACGAAGTCAATCTCAGATATCCACGGTGCTGCGAAGCAGCTTGCCGACACACTTCATCAACCCCAGCCGACCACGCTCACCGAGATCGCCGCTCTTGGTGCAGGGTTGGAGGCACTGGCAGCGGCTCCTGCCGATGCGGCGTCATCGATAGCCGTTTTGTTTCCGAATGCGGACCAGGCCCGGCAACATGAAGCGCTACAGACCGGCGTTCACTGGGCGAGAGCCCAGGCTGCCGCGGCCCCTAAGTTTGCTGGAGCAGCATGGGGCGCTAGTCTGGGCTCGATGCGAAAGGCGATCGTTCGCGGCCAGACATCTTTCTTTGCCCGGCTGTTCGGTCCCTATCGCCGGGCGTCCGGCGAATTGGCGAGCCTCTTGTCAGGTTCGCTGCCCAAGACGCCGACGGAACGGCTAGCTCTGGTCGACGAACTGTCCGAGGTGCAGAATCTGCGCAAGAGCCTAGCCGATGAAGAAGGCTGGCTGCAAGCGACGCTTGGCGCCGAATGGCGCGGCGAACGCACGCCCTTTGCAACTCTGTTTGCAATCAGCGACTGGTTGGCCGACATCAAACGTTCCGGAGCATTTTCTGAAGCCGACCATGTGGCGAAAGCGATCACGGTGTTTTCGGATCCTCTCGCCGCAGCACGCGACATCGAGGTCCGCATTCAGGCCTGCCGTGCTCGCGTGGAAGCGCCGATTACCCGGTTGCAACTGGATCTGGCACAAGCGGAGATCGGAGATGCGCTTGAGGCGGCGCCTCTATCCGAGATCGCTGCGGCATTCGGACAGATGAAGGCCGACACGGAACGCTATGTTGACTGGGTCACTCTTGCGCGCAGCGTTGCAGCAGCGATCGATAGCGGTGCCGGTGCGATCATCACCGCAATCGATGAGGAACGGATCAATCCCTCGGAGGCTGGACGTGAATTCGCCTATGCTTGCGCCGAGGCACGCTGGAACGCAGCGCGCGCTTCGAGACCCGAGTTGAATGGGCTTCACCGGCTTGATCGGCACGACCTTGTGCAATTGTTCCGCAAACTGGAAAAGGATCGCATCGATACCGCCAAGACATTGATCCTGTCGCGTCATTTCGAGCAGATGCCGCGCGGCACAATGGGGGAGATGGGTATCATCCGCGGTGAGATCGGACGCAAGCGCGGTCACAAGTCCATTCGCTGGGTGATGAAAAAGGCCGGCAGCATGGTGCAGCGCATCAAGCCGGTAATGCTGATGAGCCCGATTTCGGTAGCCCAGTTTCTACCGCCAGGCAGCGTCGATTTCGATCTCCTCGTGATCGACGAGGCATCTCAGATTCGGCCCGAAGATGCCCTGGGCGTTGTGGCCCGTGCTCGACAGATAGTTGTTGTTGGCGACCAAAAACAGCTTCCTCCGACGTCATTCTTTGATCGGCTGGTCGATGATGTTGAGGATTTTGAAGACGAGGACGAGGATACCCCTGTCGGTGCCACCGCGGCTGACATGGAGAGCATTCTGTCGCTCTGTGAGGCGCGCGGGCTAAGGTCGCGCATGTTGGAATGGCACTACCGATCCCGCGATCCATCGCTGATCCGTGTGTCGAACGCCGAGTTTTACAGAGACGAACTGGTGTTGCCACCGTCGCCGCTGCAACTCGACGACGACTACGGGCTGAAATTTCACCGCGTTCCCGGAGTGTATGCGCGCGGTGGCAGCGGGTTGGGGCGTCAAGGCACCAACCGAATTGAAGCGCAGGCAGTTGTTCGCGGGATGGCGGACCATGCCCGCGCCTGGCCTGACCTGTCGCTTGGGGTCGTTGCATTCTCAAAGGCGCAAGCCGACATGCTGACCGAACTGTTGGAACTCGAGCGTCGTCAGGATCCCGCCTTGGACGGCTTCCTGCGCGAAGGGCGCCATGAGGATGTGTTCGTCAAGAATATCGAGAACGTGCAGGGTGACGAGCGCGATGTCATTTTGATCTCGGTGGGCTACGGACCGCAGGAGGCAAATGGGCGACTCGCTTCCATGTCTTTCGGACCTGTCAACGGTGAAGGCGGAGAAAGGCGGCTAAACGTCCTGTTCTCCCGCGCTAGAGTTCGCTGCGAGGTCTTTGCTTCATTCGACCCGGGCGATATCGACCCAGCACGCAGCAAGCGCGAGGGGCCAAGAGTATTGAAGCGCTTTCTCGACTTCGCCAAGACCGGGGTCATGGAGGAGCGTGCGGTCAGCGGTCTCGATGCAGACAGTCCGTTTGAGGAAGACGTTGCTACCGCGATCCGTTCGCTCGGATACCTGGCGGATCCTCAAGTGGGGACGGCAGGGTTCCGAATTGACTTGGGGGTGCGTCACCCAGATCGCCCAGGGCAATATCTGCTGGCTGTTGAATGTGATGGTGCTGCCTATCACGCTGCCCTCTGGGCTCGTGAGCGTGACCGATTGCGTCAAGATGTTCTCGAAAATCTAGGTTGGCACTTCCATCGTATCTGGAGCACCGACTGGTTCCATCACAGATCCCAAGAGATTCAACGATTGTCCGCAGCATTGAACGAGGCGCGATCGGCGGTGGCGGATGGAATTCGCGTTCGAGGTGCGAACGACGGGGGCGTGAAACCGGCAGTAATGACACAAGATGCTGCACCTGAACTGATTGAGATAGACCATCTTGCCTTGTCGGCGCCTCCCTATGTCCGCGCTGAGCTTTCCGTGCGATCGAATCTCGAGCCTCATGAGGTTCCAGTCGCTCAGCTCGCTGACCTCGTGCTGAAAATCGTCGACATCGAAGGGCCGATCCACATCGACGAGGTGGCACGGCGCATCACCTCGTCGTTCGGTAGATCGCGGGCCGGCAATCGTATCGTTGAGGCAACCGGGCGTGCCGCGCGTCTCGCTGCGCAGAGAGACCAAGCGCTGAGGCGGGAAGGTCCATTTCTTTTGACGGAAGAGCAAGCAGAAGATCCGCCGGTCCGGGATCGTATCGCCGAGACTGGCAGTCTCCTGAAGGCCTCCTACCTACCACCCATGGAAATAGCAGCTGCGGCTCATCGCATTCGTTCGGAAAGTGGTGACATGCCGACCGAGGATCTGATCCGCGCTGTAGCGCGCCTCTTGGGATTTCAGCGGGTTGGAAACGATTTGGCGGAAGTGATTGGCGAGACGCTCAGATAGTAGAAGGATCGAGACTGTGCGCACCTCACTGTTTCACATCGACAACGACAGCAAGATCTCGGAGATGAAGGCCGCGCCTTACGAGAACGAAGACGCCATCCAGTCACTACTCGAACACTATCCCGATGTCCTCGCAGGTGATCAGTTTGCAGGCGAGGAACCACGCCGTTGGGCGCTCGTTGCCCGAGAGATGGAGGTGCCAGACAGCGAAAACGGGCCAGCGCGATGGTCTCTTGATCACCTCTATCTCGACCAGGACGCAATCCCTACGCTTGTCGAAGTAAAGCGCCGCAGCGACACCAGGAGTCGGCGCGAAGTTATCGGGCAAATGTTCGACTATGCCGCCAATGGACCGTCATATTGGGCAATCGGTGATCTCCAGACGTCATTCGCGAAGACACATGCCGATATAGGTGCCGATCCGTGCGAGGTGCTGCGAAAGCTTTTCGGCGATAGCCTAGATGCCGAGACCTACTGGCCGCGCGTAGAAGACAATCTGCGCAACGGTCGGATTCGTATGATCTTTGTGGTCGATGAGATGCCGCCGGAGTTGCTGCGCATCGTAGAGTTTCTCGCTCGCCAGTTGCGCGACGCGGAGGTCTATGCGGTTGAAATCCGCCAGCACCTCAGCCCTGCTGGCCGGTTGCTTTCGACTCGCGTCCTCGGTCGCACTCAGAATGCGGAGACTAAGATTGCAAAAACCCATTCCACCATCACCTTGAGCGAAAACGAATGGCTCGACCGCTTGGAGGCTAAGCATGGGGCAGTGGCTCGCGCGATCTCCATCACGTTGATCGAAGGCGCACGCAGGCTTGGTCTCGAAACCTTTGTGACACAGGCCCAGAATCCCTCAATCGGCACCCGCACCGAGGTAAATGGGGCCATGCGCTATCCATTCTTCCTAGTGCCCAATGCCAAGGCCACAATCTCGCTCAGCTATCTGGTCTACGCACCCGGCTTTACTAGCGAAGGAAAACGTCAAGAACTTGTCGACCGCATGCATGACGCAGGTTTCAAATTTCAGATGACCAACCTCAATGGAGACATAAGAATACCTTTGTCAGCACTAAGTGATCCGGTCATTCAGGCGAGTTATCTGGGGATTCTGGGCTGGATGATCGACGAGCTTCCGGGGGAAATACGTGCAACGAACTGACCGAATAGAGCTTTGGAGCAAGGCTGCTTTGGAGGAGAATATGCCGACTTGCAACATTCGTAGCCCCCAATTTAAAAACAACCAATTGGATCAAACTTCCTGTGTCATGGCTTGAGAGACCAGTTCCAGTCGCCCGTGATCAACCCAAAAAATCGCCACGCCTCGTAACGGTTGAGCAGGAAAGATTTGGGCGACAATTGCGCTATAAGCAGAGAGTTGCGGCCAATAGGGGCCGAGCCCCTCCCCTGCCCCGCCTGATTTATGGTCGATCAGAAGGCAACCCCCAGGCCCGGTAGCCAGAAGATCAATAGTGCCCAGGATTTCGGCTCCCTCCGGCAAGCGCCCCAGAACCGGAATTTCGGCATGCAGTTCGGTAAAACCTTGCTCCGCGAGCCACCGTTTCAGTGCAATTGCTCTCTCGGCAACCGTCGCAAGCACTGCATCATCAAGTCCTGTTGCGGCAGATAGATTGGGTGCTAGATCGGGGCGTGTCAGGTATGTCCGTAATGCCAGATGCAAAGCGCTTCCACGAACAGCATCATTGATTACCTCGGGCCACCGCGCACCGAGCAAAACAGGCTGGCTGGCTGGGGGCGCTTCAGTGGCCACGACCTGCGACGGCTGCAATCTCCAAGGACTGAGCGGCATTGGAGGCATAGGGGCAGGTCTGCCGAACCGCAGCAAATCGGCCACCTGCTCGCCATTATGTATGGTCAAGCTAGCCTGTTCGGATTGTTCCAGAATTACAGCAGAGCATTCCAGCTTTCCAATTTGCAGCTTGCCATTGCCGAGGCGAACCTTGCAGCCGTCTTCAAAAACATGGAAGAGGCAGCTGGCCTCCCGTGCCTCCTCTTCACGTCCCTTCAAGAAGCCAGGCCATTCCAGCACAACTCTGTCGCGCGCGCGAGTAAGCGCGACATAGAGCAAGTTGCGCGCATTTGCTTCGAAATCTGAGCGCCGGTCCTCGATGAAGCGGGTCTGAGCCTCGGGCGCGGCGAAAGTCGGCGTATGGATCAGTTGCGCAGACGCAAGAACTGCCCCCATATCATCAATCTGTTCAAGAGCCTCAAAGCGGATCGAGGTCGTGCCAGGTCGCTCCTCAATCCCATTGTCGAATTCCGCAATGACGGTAATTGGCCATTCACGACCTTTGGAGGCGTGCCAAGTGACGATCTCGACTGCCTCGGCGCTGTTGGAAGATGGGTCAGGTCGGCGATCGAAGTCACGCTCGCCGGACCGCGCATCAAGCCAGCCAAGGAATACTTTGACGGTCTCCCCATGAAAACCCGAGGCCGCCTTCAGATCGCGATGTGCGACTTCGAACTCACGCGCCTCTGCCTCGAGGCGCAGCAGATCAGCCCTCGCCTGGGCCGCGTTCGGCAGGCGCTCGGCCCAAATGCGCAGTTCCGCCGCATCCAGCACCAGATCCACCGCATTGGTGACTGGCACGCGAGCGAGTCGATCGGCAAGAGCTGCAAGGCGCACCAGCACCGCATCGTCAACAAACTGTCCATCGATCTGCCCTGCAAGCGCCTCTTGCAGGTCCAAAGGACTAGGACCAAGGGTGCGCAGCATCAGACCGGCATGGATGTCCGATGGGTTCGCAGCATAGGAGAGCGCCGCGCAGGCAGCCTGCACCACGGTGCTTTGTGCCCAGCCGTCCTCTGCGATACGCACAGGCACACCGCGTGCGCGAAGTTCCTTGGCGTAACGAGCAGCAGTCGTGTGACGGCAGACAAGGAGCGCGATATCTGAAGGGCGCACCTTGCGCGCCTTCTTCGTATAGCGATCGGTGACAGTTTCGCCGTTCTTCAAGATGCAAGAAATTCGTTCGCCCACATGTTCATGCGGTTTCGAGAAATTCTTGACACCGCGGCCCTTGACTACATTCAAGATCTCGAGCGCCGGCCCGTCGACGGCGTCCCGTGTTGGGGTCAGCGGATTGTAGCTCGCACCGAAAAGCCCGCTCCCCATGGCGTTGATGAACTCCATCACAGCCGGAGTTGAACGCCAGTTTTGTTCAAGAGGTTGCGTGGATTCACTGTTGGCGGCCGCTAACGCCTCGGAAAGCCGCGGATCGGCTCCCTGAAAACCCATGATCGATTGTTTGACATCACCCACCAGCAGCGTGCGCGGCGCGTTGGCTCCCAGTTGCCACAGAAGTGCGAACTGCACCGGGTTAGTGTCCTGGAATTCGTCGATGATGACGCAATCGATCTCATCCAGCACCGACTGGAGCACCAACGGATCCGTGCGCAAGAGCCGCTCCGCACCGGTGATCATGTCGGCAAAGTCAATCAGGCCGAACGCCTTCTTGCGCGCCTCATAGGCCTCCATCACCTCCTGCGCGCAGGCAACAAGGCATTGCAGGTGCAGTTTCGCATCCGCAAGCGGTCCAGGATGGAGCGGCAGGACCTCTGCTGCCGTCATGATCCGCTGTGCATGGTAGTCATAGCCATCGGGCGTCTTACTACTTGAGTTCGATACGAACAGGCTTCGCAGAGACTGCCAGAGCCCCCAATCGTGGTCGAGCAATGCTGGATCAAAAGCCACCCGGCGAAACAGCGAGAGATTCTTTTCCAGCTTCTCGACATTTGTTCTCGCGGTGATCCCCGCCATGCCACCTGCGGGAAAAGCCTCCAGCATCGCGGTGATCGCCCCTTCTAGCGTCGCACGAGCAGCCGCAGGGTCGGCGATCACCTTGCCATAAACACCATCCAGCCGGTCGAGCGCAGGCGCGATAAGGCCATCATCGCGCCCCTTGTCGCCAAGACCGCGCAGCAGATCGATCATAGACAGCACTCGGTCACGTAGGCTGTCTTCAACCGTCTCGCCCTTCTGCCAGTTCGCGTGATAGCCAAACCGCTCCGGTTCAGCCTTGATCGGGTCGAGTGATTTGGCATGGGCAAGCGCTTGGCGAACTAGAAGATCGCGCTCGGCATCACCCAGATGGCGCGGCTGCGGCGAAGTCCCGGCGGCCAAGGCATGTTCGCACAACAGTCGCAGACCCAGCCCGTGAATAGTCGACACATAGGCGCGCTCTACTGCCAACGCTTCGGAAACAAGGCCCTCGGCCAGCAACCCTGCGCGGATGCGGTCTCGCAGTTCACTGGCAGCGGCTTCGGAAAAAGTCACAGCCAAGATGCGTTCGGGCCGAACAACCCCGCGCGCCACCCAGTCGGAGAGCTGTGTCTTGATTGTGTGCGTCTTGCCTGCGCCGGCACCGGCGGGAACGATGACAAGGTCCGTGCCCATGGCTATCGCTCCTCAGCCTGGCGGATGAAAGCTCGGACGAGCGGCGAGCCATCGCTTAACGCATAGGGCGTGAATCCACCTTCTTTTCTGAAGAAACTCTCGTCACCAGACCCATTGAGCACGATCTGCCCGGATCCCAATTCGCCCAGCCGCTCAATCAGCCGATTGACCGCGCCTTCGTTGACCGCATTGCCCATATCGCGGGCGGTTGAATCTTGGGGCAATACAAGCCCTGACGTCAGAAATCCGCCGTCGTTCATCAGGTGATAGGCAATAGCGATTTTGCGGCCAATCAGCTTTTGCATGTCGTCACCTTCGCATCGAATAGGCCTCGCAAGCATGTCTCGGTAGAGGCCAGCCTGCAGATCCCATCCCGCCTCCATCCGGCGGCGCCGGCCAGACGTGCCGCTTTTTTTGTGATCGACCACGAGCAATTCTCCCGTGGGTAGCTCAAGGATCATATCGGCCTTGCCGCGCACAAGGATGCCGTTGCTCTCTCCAGCCAACCAGATCTCACTGCCCCTGATCTTGGCACTCAGCGCCAAGATATGATCGCGCCAGCGCTGGGCCGCGATGAGGATTTCACGCTCCAACCCCTTGCGTTCCATCTCCCAGGACGAGTTACGCAGGAAACCCGCATGACGGGTGAGCGCCTGCTCATAAGCTTTAGAGACTGCCTCCTCCAATCCTTTCGGATCCAGGACGTCCTCACCAGCCGGAAAGACATGTTCGAAAACGTCATGAGCGATATTACCCTTGGCGAGGACATCCAGTTCATCTGCTGTCCAGGCGAGGTCGGTTGCATTGATCTCGCCCAGAAGCCAAGCGAGCGGACTGACAATCAAGGTCTCGAGCCGACTAGGTGACTGCGGCATGGCTGTCCCGTTATCATCTCGCCTGAGCCCAAGCAGGTCACGGTCCGGGAAAACAAGCGCCTCGGGCAATGGCAACGGATCGGGCAATCGGGCGAGACGGTGATGTGCAACTGGCCAGAACTCGGGGGTGTGTCGGGACAGATCTGTAACCAAATCCCCCGCTTCGCCAATACCGCTTGTTGCGCGCGCGATCAACGAAAGCCCGGCCGACGGTGCAATCCTCACTCCAGACAAATCGCGCCAAGGAACAAGGAAAGTCACACTCTCGCTTACCGATTGAAGTTGCTCATCGAAAAGAGCAAGGCTGTGGGCAAGCTCCTCAGCCCGTCCGTGAAGTTGCAAACCGATAGCCGCACAGATTTCCAATATTTCGCTATCGAGAAATAGCGGATTGGCGTGCGGTCTTGCTGGATAAAGCCCTTCGGTAAAATCCGTCACGATCAAATGGCGGCACGGGCGCCAAGGACTTTCCCGCGCAGACCAAAGACTGACACCTTCAAGATTACGGAGATGTTCAACCTCGTTTGGCGGCGCAATCTGCACGGCACGCAGGATTGTCTCCCAATCTGGGCTACCCTCGCCTGCTGGGATCGGCAGCCGCGCCAACAGAGCCTTGCCTTGCGGCAGGCGCTCGCAGATGCGATCGATCAGAAAGCGCAAATGCTGAAGGCTTGAGGCAGCAGTTCGGATATCCTGCCAGAGCGCCTTGTGATTTGAATTCGCATCAAGAATCCGGCCGCGAAAATCACCAGCCATTACGCTTTCGGCAAGATCGCGACCTGTCTGCAACTCCCAAGGCATCAGTGGCGAAAGAATCAGGCTTGCCAAAACCATGGCCGGAGTCGGTGGGCGCTTTGCGAGCAACAAATTCAGCGCGGTTTCACCCAGGAAATCTCGCTCCGGAAGGTCGGCAGGCTGTCCGGAAAGTGGCACGCCCTGCGTCGCAAAAGCCCGAACCAACTGCCGTGTTTCGTCCGCAGTCATCACCGCTATGTCTCGAGCGGCAACACCGTCCTCAATGAGTGCCCGCGCGCGGGCAGCAGCAAAATCCGCGCAAGATGCGGGATCACGTAGACCGAAGAAAGCCACGCTGCCATCCGCCGCGCCGGTTTCGAGTTCGCGTGCACTGACCCCGCCTTGCAGCGCAAAGAGCCGTGAGCCCCTCGGCGCTTTCCGTTCCGTGGGAGGAACAGTCACGAGCCCAAATTCGGTCTGCAGACGCTCATAAAGCGCCTTCATACATGCAGGAGCCAGTGGATCAAGCGACCCATCCACCACTGGCAGCGGATCGAGGAAGCTACCTTGCCGCTGCTCCAGCACATGACGAATAGGCACAAGGCCCTCAGGCAGGCTATCTCCCAGCTGTCGCCAAAGTTGAACTAGCGCTGAAAGATGCCGCTTCGCCCGACTGTCAGCCATGCTCGATATCTGCGGAGGACGCAAGTTAGACGTAGAGGAGATCAGGTCCTCAAGCGCCGAAGAAACGGCTGCGACTGTCTCGGCCGGTGCATTGAAATAGCTCTCCGCCCAAACCGGATCTGGCGCAGAAGAGATAATATGACCTGGCGCCCATTCAGAAGGTCGCGGACAAAGCGAGAGCTCCGCAAGGCGAGTGCCATTCAACCGATAGTGCAGACCAGAGCAAGGATCAGCAACGAGAAAAGGATAGAACATCAACTAGCTCACAGATAAGATGCCCGCGACAATGTATGAATTTCGTTAATTTCTGCGCAGGTCCACACTTTGCGCACAAATTTTTCCTAGATAGGTATAATAATGCCTTACATCTACAACGAGCAACATTGGGATAATTTTGTAACGGCCGAGCATAATCATCAAAACGCTATCGGAAAAAATCCTCGTTCGTTTGCGGAAAGCGTGGGTGATTTGCCTCCGGAACTCCTAGAGATTCTACCAAACTATAGGCTCTCTCGAAATGATTTGTTTGGTATGGTAGAAAATCAGGAAGACAATCGGGTAATTTTTCTTAGTGTAATGGCTTGGGGATCCATGAAGATACCGCACTGCCGCCTATCTCTAGAAAGTCTCGATCAAATATCTGATTGGATCGAATCTATACGTTTCGGAGATACGTCGCGGCGCGAGGCATACGATAGTTTTATACAGATTGCGGCAAGAGGCATTGGCCCTGCATATTTTACAAAACTAATATTCTTTCTAACAGCAAGAAACGAAGATACAAATACAGGCTATATTATGGATCAATGGACTGCAAAATCTGTGAATCTAATAATTAACGGAATAAACATTAGAGGTATAGATTATATAGGATCACTTATCAAATTGACAAATCAAGGTTATGTCGACTCAAAAAATGAGTCGCTACGATACGAACACTTCTGCAGGATAGTCGACCAGATTGGAGGATGCCTTGAAGGCAATGGCGGAAATAATCCTGAAAATATCCCTTGGAATGAATTTGCAGAAGAGAAGATGTTTTCCAAAGGTGGAATAAATCCTATGCATTGGCGTAGTTATACCAGAGCACAATTTATAGATAGAAATATTATGAATTTACCTCAGGCATTGACATTAAATCAGCTCGAATTAATCGATTAACGATTCATAGATATACTACTGAAGCTAAAATATTGATAATTTTATCAATTCTGCATCTTAACATGTGAACCGTCTTAATAATGCACCGTTTATCCAGCTATGGAATACCGGAAAAGTCGCTGCGCTGATAACCTTGCACCATCTTGCGCAGGGCGTCCGGTTTGATCACTTCGACACTGTCACCCCAGGCATAAAGCGCCCATGCCATCTCCAGATGACCGCCGGCTGAAAAGCGGACCGTCAGCGAACCATCCACTTCTTCGGTGACTTCCTGATCAGGATGAAAGCGATAGCCTCTGATCGTGCTAGCGACCTTGGGGCTGAACCGCCACTCGACCTCGCCGTATTCTTGTTCGTTATGAAAGGCCCCGAATGAACGCTTGGCATAGGAAGCCAAGTCGAATTCGCCGGGCCGTATCGACGGCGCATCCAACACCCGCGCGTTTGCCATGCGGTCGATACGCCAGCGCGATGGATTGTCACCTGAGGCTCCGTCTACAAGAGCTACCAAGTAGGCACGATGACCAAAGATTACGCCATAGGGATGCACAACCCGATGCGTCGTGCCAGTGCTTCCTGGATACTCAAATGCCAGTTGCTTCAGCGCCAAAATGGCTTCTGTGAGCGGCCTCATAGTGACCGGATCGATTTTTGGACGTGGTCCAGGCCTCGCCATTACGTAGCTGCCACTCAGCAGAGCCTCGTAGTCTACGTCTAGGCTGCTTATCCGTCTTTCGGGCGCCATCAAACGGATCTTGGTGCGCAATGATTGGAGTGCAGAGGATTCATTTGAGGCATTGGCAACTTCGAGCATTTCAATTGCATGATCGAGTGCCGCCATTTCCTCCGGCGCGAGATCCGTTATCGGGCGCAGTCTGTCACCATTGATATGAACCGTCTTTCCGCCGACCTCATTTGTGCTCGTCGTTAGTTTATTGCCGAATACGCTTTCAAGAGCCTTGATAAGGCGTTGCGTGTTGCGCCTTTTGCCGTTTGACGAAGGAGCATTCGACCGTTCATCGATAGCTTCATATGACATTCCGTAGCGCTGCGCGGCGATCTCCATAGCGAGATCAAGAAGCTCTCCTGCCTTGACATAGGACATTATCAAATCTCCTTGCGTTTCGGGGTAACCGAAACTGTCGCCCAACAAGGGTAGATATACAGCCATCAAAGACAAGGAAGAAGCTTTGCCACACATACAATTGATATGGCAGGGGCCGCATAGAAGGAGGATCAAGCCCATGGCCGAAAACAGATTGATGCATCGCCATCTCAAAGTGAAGCGCAACGTGTTCCGCATCATCGAAATGCATCTGGCTGAAAAAGGCGCAACCGAAATCGCACGGAAAACAGGCATCAGCCGATCGTCCGTCTATCGGGTAATTTCCGATATCATGGACAACCAGCCGATCCCGAAGAAGACACCGGAAAATCTGGAAAACGGCCTAAAGTGAAAACCGCGATCGACCTACTGGTGGAGCGGTTGCCCGATGATGCCAGATGGTGGATCCGGCACCTGTCGATTGGGGATCGTATTGAGGTCGATCGATTACTGAAGGAGACCGGCGCTGAGAATTTCAGCAGGCACTGGCGAGAACACAAAGCCGAACTTGAAAAGATAGAACATTTTTAACAGGCGACCAGAGTCAACATGAGCAGCAAATCAACCAAGGAAAATCGGCGCAAGATTCCGACATTCAGTCTGAAAGAATTGGAAGAGGCTGGAAAAATTCCCCCCCTACACAAACCTGATGGATCCCTTCGACAAATGGCTGGCCGAAGAGGAGCGAAAAAAGGCAGAAAGCGGCAAAAATCTTTCAGTGAAATGAGCTCTGCACCTTAATGCAATAGAATCTACCATAGCCGTAGGGATACATGATTGATACATTTCTCATCACATCATTACCTGGATATAAAACTTGGAGCGTATGAAAAATTCATATTGAAATCATACTTTATTTCCTATCTTGCCTCTCATGCTCGTGATGGCAAAGTGCGCTTGTCTACTGAAATTTTACAGTGGTATATGCAATATGGGTCAATTCTTAGACTTGAGTTGCCCTCGCTAAATAGACTGGTTGGCGGGCCAATCCAAGATGACCCGCGCTCTGCCGTAACAGTTCAAGTGACCCGCTCGATTATCGAGCAAAACAGGACCGCACCTCCACCGCCTTCCGCCCTGCAAAAGAGGCTCGATTGGGTTGCCCGCACGCTGAGGCTGGACTCAGATGAAGCGGCATGTGTGGGCGCGCTCATCCGCCTAACTCAATTTGAACCGTTCCAATCGTTTTCCAATGCCGCGTCACAATATTTTGAGAAACGTGATGAAGCGTCTGCGGACCTTGTCGGCTCGCTAGTTGGACTTCAACTGAGCAAATCGCAAAAGCTATTTGACCGCCACGGAAACCTAATGCAGCTTGGCATGGTCGAGGACCGAGGTGGTAGGGACATCGCTCCTTCCGATATATTGTTGAAAGTTTTACGTAGACGCACCAGCAATCCACGGATGTTAGAGGATGTTCTTCTTGGCGGAACGCCAAACCCGACGCTCGATTTGGCGGACTTTGATCATTTGGGTCGAGAGCGTGACGATGTGGTTGCAATATTACGCGGGAGCCTCGATCGTCGAATTGAGGGAGCGGGCATCCTGTTTTATGGCCCGCCCGGCACCGGCAAGACCGAATTTGCTACGCTCCTTGGCAAGGCCTGCGATGCAAGAATTGTATTTGCGGGAGAGATGGATGCGGAGCGGTCCGAACCGGACCGGTCCGATCGTATCGCGCATCTTGCACTGATCTCAGCGATCGGAAAGCGAGCCGGTCGAGTGATTGTCGTTGTCGATGAGGCAGATGACATCTTTACCGGTGTAGATGACGAAAAATTGTCCAATCGCACCGGGTCGAAAGTCTTCATCAATCGGTTGGTGGAACATTGCCGCATCCCCACCATCTGGATCACCAACAATCCACAGCGCCTCGGGGAAGCAGTCATCAGGCGCATGTTGCGCGCCATTGAATTTCGAAAGCCGGGAATTAAGGCACGCAGGCGAATTGTCGATCGAAATGCAGCGACGCTCGATCTTGGAATCGACGAAACCTATCGCGTAAAGCTAGCTCAACTTCCTGCCTCGCCCGCAGTTCTGACGTCAGCTATGCGTGCGACGAGCGTGTGCGGTGGTGACGGCGAGACCGTTCTCAATGCGGCGCTGTCACTTCAAAAGGCTATGGGCTGCTTGGAGACTCTTCGGGAGCCGCCTTCAACGGTCGCTTTTGATACTGCCTTATCAACAGCGGACGCAGATCTTGTCGAGATTGAGCAAAGCGTAGCGCGAGTTGGCGCAGAGGCGCTGTCTTTCCTCTTCACGGGGCTCCCCGGAACGGGAAAATCAGCATTCGCGCGACACCTTGCAGGTAGCCTTGAAATGGAAATCTTGGAGAAACGTGCATCCGATCTGCTTGGCATGTTCGTCGGAGAGTCGGAAGCAAAGATTGCCCAGGCTTTCGAGGAAGCAGCGGACACCAAAAGCTTTTTGATTTTTGATGAAGTCGATTCCCTTCTTCTCGATAGACGCAACGCGCTTCGCTCCTGGGAGGTGAGTCAGGTGAACGAGATGCTGACTTGGATGGAAAGGCATCCTTTTCCTTTTGCGGCAACCAGCAATCTAGCAGAACGGCTTGATCAGGCGGTTCAGCGCAGATTCACTTTCAAGGTGAAATTCGCCGCGATGACAGACAAGCAGATTGAGTTGGCGTTCCAGCGTCACTTCAAACTACCTGCGCCTAGAGAACTGCTTCGCATCAATCCGCTCACCCCCGGTGACTTTTCGGTCGTGGCCAAACGAGCCGCCACCATCGGCGTCAGAGACGCCAACACATTGGCTGCAATGCTTGAAATGGAAGTTTCTTCCAAACCGACCATGATCAGACGCATCGGCTTCTGATCACCGTTAGCAGCATCAGACGACAAAGGAACGCAATTGCTACGAACAAGCATAACACATCCTATTCAGATCGCTGAACTTAGCGCCGGCAACGGATATGGCCGAATTGGCATCACGCTCTGCCCAGGTAAGGTCGACCCCAATTCCGCTGGTGGAGCCTGGTCGCGTGACCTTCAACAGGATCTCGACGCCATAGCAGCGTGGGGAGCATCAACCGTAGTTTCGCTGATAGAAGACCACGAATTCAACCTACTCCATGTGCGCCAGCTTGGCGTTAAAGTGAGAGAACGCCATATGGGATGGCTGCACCTTCCCATTATGGATGTGTCGACCCCGCAACCGGATTTCGATGACGGCTGGAAGCTTAAAGGCGAAGCTCTACGTGCGAGCGTTCGCAATGGTTTCAACGTCGCCATCCATTGTCGTGGTGGTTTGGGTCGGGCTGGAACGGTCGCGGCGCAGCTGTTGATTGAACTCGGTATGGAACCAGAAAGGGCCATTGGTGAAGTTCGACGTGTAAGACCAGGCGCCATCGAGACCATCCAACAAGAGAACTATGTTCGAGGTCTGCGGGCCGTTCCCGAACATCAACCGAGAACAAACGAAGAAGCGATCCGCGACCGCGCGATCGGTTCCATGGTGGGCCTGGCGGTGGGCGATGCTCTTGGCACAACATTGGAGTTTGAGCCGCGCGACAGCTTCCCGCTTATTGATGACATGGTCGGCGGTGGTCCCTTCGGCTTGCAACCGGGCGAATGGACTGACGATACGGCGATGTCACTTGCGTTGGCCGAAAGCCTTGCTGAGTGTGGTGACATGGACGAGACAAATCTACTTGAGCGGTTTTGTGACTGGCATCAAAATGGCACCTACTCTTGCACTGGATATTGTTTTGATATCGGTGTCACCACCAGCTTGGCGTTACGTCGTTGGAAAACAACCGGCATGTCGCATGCCGGTTCAACTGAGCCCAACACTGCGGGCAACGGATCTTTGATGCGATTGGCCCCTGTCGCAGTTCGATATTGGCGTGATCGACCGGCACTTAGGGATGCCGCCGCGCGGCAAAGCCTCACCACGCACGGCGCGGCCGAAGCAGTAGATGCCTGTGTTGCCTATTCCGAAATGTTAGCTGATGCCATCGAAGGAGCACCACTTTCCGCAGTTTTAGGAAATCGAGCCGCAAATTATTGCGAAACCGTTTCCCAAATCGTGCGAGGTTCCTGGCGAGGCCGCTCAAGAAATACGATACGGGCATCCGGCTATGTCGTTCACTCTATGGAAGCATCGCTCTGGTCCGTTGCTCGAACCGCCGAGTATCGGGCAGCGGTGCTCACCGCAGCCAACTTGGGTGAAGATGCGGACACGACAGCTGCAATCGCTGGACAGTTGGCTGGAGCGCTCTATGGATTTGCTTCGATTCCACCGGCATTCGTCCAACGGCTCGCATGGAAGGATCGAATTGTTGCTGTCGCAAACAACCTGTTTGAAGCCGGCATGAAAGGTTCAAAAAACACTTTCGGCCCGGGTATAGCCTGAAACCTAATTCAAATGGAATTCAGACATATGCGTTACGATATTATTGCAGACATTCATGGTTACCATGATACTTTGTGTGAATTACTTAAGAAAATGGACTACACCTTACACGCGGACAGTTGGAAACACCCGCAAAGAAAGGTCATTTTCCTTGGCGACTTTATTGACCGGGGCCCACGTCAGGCAGAGACCTATCGGACCGTTCGCAAGATGATTGACAGCGGACATGCGCTCGCTGTCATGGGGAACCATGAATTCAACGCTATAGGCTGGACAATCCGAGACCCTGTTAATCCGGAAGAATTTCTGCGAAGTCATACCAGTGAACGCCGGAAGCAGCACGAAGCCTTTCTTGAGCAAATTGGCGAGGGTAGCGCACTTCACGCAGAGATCATTGCTTGGTTTTGGCAGCTTCCGCTTTGGCTTGAACTGAACGGGCTGCGGATCGTGCACGCCGCCTGGGATGAGGCGAAGATCAAAGAATTGATCCCCTTGCTCATGCCGGGAAACAAGCTAAGTGCCTGCGTATTACAGGGCTACAACGACCGAAATTCAGCAACTTATGACGCCTTGGAAACGATCCTAAAAGGCATGGAAGTCAAGTTGCCGGACAGCGCGTCCTTCAAAGATAAAGATGGAAAATTACGTAGTGAGATAAGGCTTAAATGGTGGGAGACTGGGCCATCTTCATACAAGAATGCAGCGCTCATGTCGGACGACATTGTGAACCGTCTATCGCTGGATATTATGTTGGTTGATCCTCGCCCAGGCTACGATGACCATTGCCCTGTATTTATTGGGCACCATGCGCTCTCCGGTCTGCCGAGACTCCTGTCTTCCAAGGTTACGTGCTTGGATTTCTCCGTAATCAATAGAGGCGGCCATCTCTGCGCCTATAGATGGAGTGGCGAGACTGAACTACTTGAACAAAATCTTGTTTGGGTGCGCGTTAACGGCTGACGATGCGGCGAACCAAGTCATATGTTTCAAACTACTTGGGCAGATCGTAAAAAGTGTAGATCTTCTTGCCACAACGAAGGCAATATGTTCTCGACCAGCGTTACAATTTCGATTTTTGACTGCTGCTGAATCTATTCTCCCGATTCACAATGTCGGCATCGCAAGTGACGATCGTCAATCGGAATTCACGAACCTGTCGAACTGCGGGATAACTCTTGCGATCAGGTCAAATTCCGGCTCGAACTCGGCTAGTATTTGTCTCAGTTTCTTTTCCAACTCGTCAGTGTCGTAAATATCGTTCACCGTCACAGAATTCTTTTTGAGAAAGCGCGAATATACACGCCCTATATCGGCAGCTCCACTCTGGAACTGAATACGGCTCAAGCCATTTGCAGACGTCTCCGACTTAATCGCGTCGATTATACATTTGCGGATCTCATGGTTTGATATGGGGCCAACTTCCGCATTCAGCTTGAGATGCCCCTTCACACCATCATCGCCAGCCCGTAGCTCTGCCCAGACAATGAACGGGTAGCCTGCCCACCAATTCTCGCAGCCACGCCATTCTCCTTCGGTCTTGTCCAACTCATCACGCCAACGGGCGGGCAGGAAGCTTACGAGGCTCTTCGCGAGACCGTTGTAAACAAACTCGCGTTCTCCAATCCTAACCACATCTCCTCGGCCGGGATTGTCCCCGAACAATCGATGCACAGCGAGCGAAAAATCAGATCCGGACCCATGCTCAATAATGAAATCCAGCACCTTCTTATGATCACGATAAAGCTTACGTGCCAAATTTTCCATTTCGGAGCGCTCTTTGCTCATCCCGGTCAATTCCTCAAGAACTCTAAGGTAATGAGTTAGAAATGTTGCCACTTCCGGCGTAAACAAATATGCCTCTTGCTCAAGATAGGTTTGTAGAAATCCGCAGATTTTTTCATATCGTGTCGAGGTATATTCGTCATCTTCGGGCCCCTCCCCCCGTAGCGTGAGGAATATTCCGCAAATATCGACAGTCGTTTCCGATTCGTTGCTAGTATCTTGGGCGCGAAATAGCTCCATAACACGTTCGCGATATTTCGTCAGTTGACCAGCATGCTGCTTGCTATAGACCTTGTTCTCAATGATAAAGGCCCAGCGATTTTGTGGCGAGAGAACGAAAATATCGATATGGTTCCATTCACAACGGACGTCTGCGTCACGCATGTCACTTTGTGAAACTTGAAGCGCGTTTGGTCTCTTGCGACTATTTCCTTTTAGCGCCTCCGCAAGAAACGCTTTCAAGAAGTGGTCGCCCAGGCCATGAGTTTCTTTAGGATTCAAGAGCCAGGCAAGAATGGCGGAATGGCGAATTTCCATTCCCTCCATTTTCATTACTCTAATGGGATTGAAACGGTTGAGGTATGCCTCGATCCTCTGCATAGAGGAATTGTTGACGAAGAGCGCTTCCAGTTCATCATACGTGGTCTCAAGCTGCAGCCGACCCAGTGCATTCATAGCAAAATCATTTCCTCTGCCTAACCTACGTAAGACCGGCCAGATATCGACAACCATTAAGAGTGGAGCCCGTCCCGATACGTCGCTATCGTAACCGAGGCAGCTTCCACGCAATCGGGCTGGTAAATCGGTGCTGACGCATACAGATCGGTTTCATTTTCCTCATTCAACTATTTTTGCACCATGACGTTGATGCAGGCGAATTGGCTGGATAGCACGCATAGCCTACCGAGGTCATATCGCGTTCGTCGCCCTGGGCGTTTTCTGTGCTTTTGCAAGCACACCTCATAGCCTCCTTCTTGCTAGCGATAGGGTATTAATTCTATATCTATTTCATCTTTCCGGGCTTCGATCGCCCGAGTTTGTTCAGATGCTTGCTCGGCGGCAGAGCGGTCACGATGTAGCCGTTCCTCACGAGAACAAAATACTGCTTCCACAGCCGGGTATTCCGTATCAGGTAGATAATGGCGCCGGAGGGCGCACGCTCGATGATCGTCGCACGGCCGGTCTTGATGTCACTCAGCATTTCCGAGAACTCACCAGGAGCCAGCACGACGCCGTATCGCGCAAAGAGCTGTTGATGGAAATGCCAGTGGCTTTTGGGGATGGATTTGCCATCCCAGCGAGAATCGAAACCGGTTTCGTTTTTCATTTGGTTCAGCCAATTTTGATTTGAACAAACAGGCAGAGCGGTCCGCAAGAGCGAGTCGCTGCATCATGGGAACGACGGCCTGGTGGCGAAGAACTAAGGGCTTGTCTGGAAGATCACCCGGAGCTTTTGCACCTTTTCGAGGGTTGGAGCCGGATCCGAATCCCAGGAGGCGAGCCTGATCACCTCGAGCCAGAAACGCTCGTTGGGCGTTATTTCCCGATTACGACTACCGTCGATCCGACGCCGGCTATCGGTGAATGGGTCTTGCTCCCCGCTCATTTGCCGAAAATCCCGCGAATGGCGGATCGCGCCTTCGAGGTAAGGCTAGGATTGGCATGGTCCGATGCCCGGCGGATTTCCTCGAGCCATACCACCTCGTTTTCGGTGACCAGGGTTCCGAAGATCTGCCTGACGGCAAGTTCGGTGGTGTCGCCCCCGAGCTGCTCGAGGGCCAGCTGAAACAGCATCACCGGATCGCAGTCCAGGGCAATCGCCAGAGCCGAAACCCTGTCGAGCGGGAGCTTGGCCGTGCCGGCCTTGATCATAGCGAGCATGTTGGGATTGACGAAACCTGCCTCGCTGGCGATCGCGATCTGGGTCTTCTTCGGGCGCAGTTCCAGGATGCGCTTCTCAAGATATTTCGCGAGCCTGGTGTTCGCGTAGGGTTTCCCCTGACGGTTGTTCATCATCGTCCATCCTCTGAAATCACAGCTTTGATGTGCTGCTAATTTCGTTATAGCGACGGCCTGTTGGGGATTTCTTGGGAGATGATGGGTATTCAACTTTGAGCGCCTGACAATCGGGCATACAAAAGTAGTTCAACCCTCAGCACTGAGCTCGGAATGCCTTTTCGTTTCGTTCATACCGCCGACATTCATCTGGATTCGCCGTTGCGGTCTTTGGCCATGCGGAACGGCGAATTGGCGGATCTGATCGGAAACGCAACACGCGGAGCGTTGATTTCCATTGTCAATCTCTGCCTTGAGGAGCGCGTCGATGCGTTGATCATCGCTGGCGACCTTTATGATGGCGATCAGACCTCGATGAAGACCGCGCGGTTCCTCGCTGGGCAACTACAAAGGCTGCACGGTGCCGGTATCGAAACCTATCTCATCCGCGGCAATCATGACGCACTTTCGCGTATCACCCAGGAGCTAATCCTTCCTCCGTCGGTCAAACTCTTCGCCGGACGCGCCGAGACCGTCGAGCTGAATCGTGGCAATCTCAATGTCGCCATCCACGGCCTCAGCTTTGCCAAGCCGCATGCGCCTGAAAGCCTACTGCCGAAATATCATGCGCCTATTCCTGACGCGGCCAATATCGGCGTCATGCATACGAGCCTCGCCGGCGCACCGGGGCACGACCTCTACGCTCCCTGCAACGTGTCTGATCTTCACAGATGGGGCTATGACTACTGGGCACTCGGCCACGTGCATCAGCGAGCCCAACATGATGGCGATCGTTCGGTAATTATGCCCGGCATGCCGCAAGGGCGCGATATCAACGAGGCCGGAGCCAAGACGGTTTCGCTGGTGACGATCCACGACGATCGTTCTGTGACCGTCGAGGAACACCTCACCAGCATTGCGCAATTCGAGCGCATTGCCGTCAATCTGACACGGGCAGCGACGTGGCGAGAAGCTATCAATCTCGTTGAGAGGGAAATCGCGAACACGCGTGACACAACGCATTCCCAACATCTGGTTGGGCGACTTCGACTGGACGGCATAACGCCCCTCACTTGGCAGCTACGTCGCGACCGCGATCTGTTGCTTACCGAGATCGAACACCGCGCCGAGAGGATTGGGAAAACCTGGATCGAGAAAATCGAGATCAACACGCAGATGCCGGCTGCGCCATCTGCTAGCGGCGCCACGGCCGATCCCGCGCTGGAGCTTGGCGAATTGATGCGCGGCGACATCGTCCGCCAGCACGGTGTGCGGGAACTGGTCCGAGACATCGTCACGGAACTGCGCGATGACCTACCGGTGGATTTGCGTGCCTTTGCCGGTGACGACGAAGCCGCGCTTGATGCCTTCATCGACCGGGCGCTTATGGATGGGAGCGACGAGATCCTCGCTCGGTTGACATCGGCAAGCGCGGACCCTGCGTGATGCGCCTGCGGCGGCTCGACCTCACCCGTTATGGCAAGTTTACTGACTATTCCATCGAGTTCGGGGATCACAGTGCAGGAATGCCAGACCTGCACGTCGTCTATGGATTGAACGAAGCGGGAAAATCCACCGCACTGTCGGCGTATCTCGACCTTCTCTTCGGCATCGAGGAACGCACGCGCTACGCCTTCCTGCATCAGGGCCGGACGATGGAGATCGGCGGTCGCTTGGAGTTCGGCGGAGCCGCGCACGAATTGAAACGACTCAAGCAGCGCAGCAATTCGCTGTTGGACGGGAAGGACAACCCCGTTGGCGAGGCGCTGCTAAGCGCCCCCCTTGCCGGCCTGAGTCGCGAAGCCTATCGCATGATGTTTTCGCTCGACGACGAGACGCTCGAGCAGGGCGGCAATGCAATCCTGGAAAGCAAGGGCGATCTCGGGGAATTGCTGTTTTCCGCCAGCGCCGGCCTTGCGGGCATCAGCGCCACGCTTGCGGAGACCGGCAGGCAAGCAGACGAGATATTCCGCAAACGCGCCAGTTCGACAGTCATCGCCAAGTTCAAGCATCGGCTCGCCGAATTGAAATCTCGGCGCGATGAAATTGACATGCAGGCGTCGGCGCACGCTGCGCTGAGGGCGGAACTCGAGCGGGCGGATGCCGCCTATGAGGAGGTGGTGCAGGCAAAGGGGCAGGCAAAAGCGAGGCACGACGAGATCGCCCGCCTGCTCCGCGCGCAACCCATTGCGAGCGAGCTCGCGCAGATTCGGGAGCAATTGCGTGCCCAGGGAGATCTTCCTCGGCCACCGCAGTCCTGGGCCACGGATATAGTGGAACTGATCGATGAGGATATCCGAGTCCAAGCCCGGCTCGCCGGGCTCGATCAGCAGGAGGGGCGTCTGCACGCCGAGTTGGAGACGCTTCAAGCTGACGACCGTCTGCTGGCCATGGCCGACCGGCTGGATCGCCTCTCGGAAGCTTCCGCGCGATACAGCACGGCGGAAGAGGATTTGCCGAAACGAAGGGCCGCCCTTGCCGAAAACCAGCGGATCGTTTCCCTGATCACCGCCACGCTTGGCAAGCCGGACGTGGATGACCCCGCCACGCTTCTGGTGCCTGCTCCGACGCTCGGAGCGCTGCGCGATCTGATCGCCGCGCATTCGGGTGTCGAGGTCGCCCGTCAATCGGCCACGCAGGAGCACGAGGCGGCAAAACGCGCGCTCGATGCGCCCAGAAGCGCACAGGCGATGGGTGCCGAAGGTATCGTCCTGGATGCCGCATGGACCGCCGGCATCCAGTCGGTCGTTGCGCGGCTGCGTCAGGGCGACCTCACCGCCGGTCTGCGCCTCGCCGAGCGTGGCTTGCCGCAGAAAAAGAAGCTGTTCGATGACGCGGTGGCCCTGCTGCATCCTTGGTCGGACGACAGCGCGCTTCTGCGTCGGATCGACCTGCCAGACGCGGCGCGGATTGAAGGCTGGAGGTCCATTTATGCGGCGCTGGAAAAGCGGCGCACCGGGAACCTGGAGCGATCACGGGATCTGGCCTCGCAATTGCAGGAAACCACAGCGCGCATCGATGCCATCCGGGACGGTGCCGGCAGAATTGGTGACGAGGATGCCCATTCCGTTCTCGCAGCGCGCGAGCAAGCCTGGGAAGCGCATCTTGCCCAGCTTGATCGCGAGACGGCGACCCAGTTCGAGAAAAGAATGCGCGAGGTGGACGCGATGGCGTCTGCCCGTCTTGCCGGAGCCCAGCAGCTCTCCGAGCTCCGCACGCTCACCAGCGCACTCGCCGCGACCAGAGCCGCCATCGAACGGCAGGAGCGGTTGCTGGCCGAGGTCGATGGTGAGTTGAGGGCTTTGCGGGACGAAATCCGCGCAGAGACACCCGATGCGACGGCTATCGCCGACGATGTGCCGATCGCTGCTTGCCTGGGGCGACTGGATCGCTGGCGAGAAGCGCGAAACACGGCGCTTTCGGCATTGGATGCACTGCTTGAGGCGGAGCAGCATATTGCCGCCACGCGCGATGAGCTGGAGATGGAACGCCAATCGCTGGCCAAGTCCCTCGTGTCCGCCGGGATAGAGGCGGCCGACCTGCCGCTGCCCGCCTTGTTGCAGATGGCCGATACTCTGCTTGCCGATCAGGCGACAGCGAGGACGCGCCGGGCAGATGCCAGCAAGCGCATCCGGGAGCTTGAGCAGGAGCTTGCCGAACGTAAAATCGTGCTCGACGCTTCCGCGGCTGCGTTCGAGGCATGGCAAAAAAGCTGGTCTGCCGCGCTCGACAAGACCTGGTTTGCCGATAACGAGGAAAGCGTTACGACAGTGCGCGAACGCATCGAGGCGCTTTCCGAATTGCCGGCGGCAGTTCGAAACCAAACCGAGATCCGCCACCGCATCGACGCGATGGATCGCGATAGAATCGATTTCACTCACCTGGTTGCGGAAATCTACTCCTCGCTGGGAGAAGCGATTGATGGCGCCGCACCGCTCACGGCAGCCAAGGCGCTGGCGCGCCGGCATGAGGAGGCCCTGCGGATTCTGGCCAAGCGACAGGACACGGAAAAAAGCATTGAGGAGATCGCGGCCGAGCGCATGGGTCTTTCCGAGCAGATTGCTCTGCACGATGCGCGCAGGAAAGCGATGCTCCAGGCCTTCGATGTCGAAACCCTGGCCGATGCGCGAACCGCTCTCGATCGCTGCGCCACGCGCGATCGCCTGGAAGCGGATGGGCAGAAGCTCGGGGGGCTCATCACCGGGGAACTGCGCCTGGCCGCTCTCGAAGACGCACAAGCCGTTCTTGACGGGTTGAACGTCGAGGAACTGCAGCGCGAACATGCCGAACTGGCGGCGCGGCTTGAGGACATCGACGAGCGAGCCAAGGAACTTTACGCCGAGAAAACAAGCGCCAACGACCGGCTTAACGCCATTGGCGGTGATGACGCCGTCGCCCGCATCGAAGCGGAGCGGAGGACCATCCTGCTGGAGATTGAGGATTCCGCCGGGCGTTTCCTGCGATTGAAGGCTGGCGGTCTGGTCGCCGAGCATGCGCTTCGTGCCTACCGCGACAAGCATCGCAGCGCCATGATGGCACGCGCCTCCGAGGCGTTCCGGGTGATGACGCGGGATGAATATTCAGGCCTCGCGACCCGGCCCGAAAAGGATCGGGAATCACTGATAGGGCTCTCGCGGCAAGGCGGATCGAAGCTGGCTGTCGATATGTCAAAGGGCACGAGGTTCCAACTTTATTTGGCGTTACGTCTCGCGGGCTATGAGGAATTCGCGGCATTGCGTCCGCCGGTCCCGTTCATCGCCGACGATATCATGGAGACCTTCGACGAGCCGCGCTCGGAGGAGGTATTCCGGCTGCTTGGGCAGATGGCGTCCGTCGGGCAGGTGATCTATCTCACACACCATCGTCACCTGTGCGACATCGCGCGCCAAGTCGTGCCGGAAGCCAAGATTCATGAGATTTCATAGATGAGCCGAGTGCATGGACCCTCAGCGATGAGATGTGAACCGATTCACTCTGCGGCGCAGACGAAATTAGCCGCAGATGGATGGCTGAACATACTAGTAAGCCCAGTTCAACTTAGAATGCGTTGGCCGGTTTACACACTTAGCGCGAGCGTAAACCAGAGCTTTAAAACCACGAACATACAAAGAACATCCGGTGTGATTTTCGGTGTGATTTTTGACCACCAAAGGCACACCGGGACACCATTTGTTCCAATTTCTCCACTTTCAGCCAATTCGCCCCTTGCTTCTCAACCCTTGATCTTCTAGGGCTTCACGCGGTTCGGAGTGTAGCGCAGCCCGGTAGCGCACTTGACTGGGGGTCAAGGGGTCGTGGGTTCGAATCCCGCCACTCCGACCAACGTACCAATGGCGTCATTGGTGACCGGGAGCCATCGTTCTCGAAGGACAGGCGGGACCGAACAGTTCGGTCCTCCCGCTCCTGTCTGTCCGGCCTTTCAGCAATCTCCGACGCATCGACCCGGACGCTCCGATCATCCGGCCTCCTCCCCAACCCCAACGCAGATCTTGTGACCAGCATGCGCGGCGGACGGCCGTCGCTCGCTTCCAATACGCCATGGTGCGGCTTGGCCGAAACAGCGTTGCCGGATGCTGCCTTTGAAAGGCGTCAGGCCCAAGCCGTCCATCAACTCGTGACGACAGGGATTTGTTGGGTCCGAAGAAAACCTCTTGGCATCGATATATTCATATGAATATAGAGATATTGCTAAATAGCAGCAAATTTTTACCGATGCTTTTGATCGGTCTTATTTTTTCGGAGGGGTGGAAATTGCGATATATTCGACATGGTACAGCGCTTGCCATTCTGGCGACGCTGGCGGCGACAAGTCATGTCTTTGCTCAAACAGCAAACGACGAAGCAGAACAGGCTCAGGCAACGGAAAAGGAAAAGAAGGCCGAGGCCAAGAAGGCGAAGGACGACGTTTTCCAACTGGGTCGTATCCTCGTCCCCGCTGCGGGCGTTGACGGCGGCACAAGCGGCCAGAAGATTTCCCAGAGCGTGGTGACCCCGCAGGAAGTCTACTCGACCAACCGCAATACGCTGGACGATGCCTTGCGCACCGTTCCCGGCGTCGAGGTTTCGACCACTGGCGGTCGTCGAAACGAGCGCCTGCTCTACGTGCGCGGCTTCGACCGTTTCCAGGTTCCGCTCTCCATCGACGGCATCCGCGTCTATCTGCCAGCGGATAACCGGCTCGACTTCGGACGCTTCCTGACGCCGGATCTGTCTGAAATCCAGGTCCAGAAGGGCTATGTGTCGGTCCTCAATGGGCCGGGAGCCATGGGCGGCATGGTCAACCTCGTGACCCGCAAGCCAACCCGCGAACTTGAAGCCGAGTTCCAGAGCGGCATCGACCTTGGCAACACCGGCGATCTCGCCGCAGCGACCGCATTCGCGTCCGTCGGCTCGCGACAGGAAAACTTCTACGTGCAGGCGAGCGGAGCAATCCGCGATTCCGACGGCTTCTTCCTGTCACGCAACTTCGTGCCCACGGCAGTGGAAGACGGAGGACGCCGCGACCTCAGCGAGGTCGACGACTGGCGTCTCAACTTCAAGGCCGGCTACACGCCGAACGACACCGATGAATACGTCATTAGCTACACTCACCAAGAAGGCAGCCGGAAGGCGCCCTACCATGTCATAACGCCCGATACGCGGCACTGGACATGGCCCTATTGGAACGTATCCAGCCTGTCGTTCTATTCGCACACGCAGATTGGCGAAGCGTCCTACGTGCGCACCAAGGCCTACTACAACACCTTCGAAAACCTGCTGTCGTCATTCGACAACAACACATTCACGACCCAGACCGCAGGCTATGCGTTCGACAGCTACTACGACGACAATTCCTACGGCTTTTCGGTCGAAGGCGGAACGGACCTTATCGAGCGCAACACGCTGAAGGCGGCGCTGCACTATCGCCGCGATACGCACCATCCGCAGCAACATGCACGTCCGGACCACCCGACGATGGCGTTCCTTGAGCCGCGTCTGGAAAGATCCGAAGATACCTGGTCAGCCGCTTTGGAGAACACATTCCACTCGACTGATACGTTGGATTTCGTCGGCGGCGTCAGCTACGACTGGAACGACATCCTGAAAGCGCAACGCTACGCGAGCGGAGCGATCCAGGAATATCCGGTGGGCGGCAGCAGCGCCGCCAACTGGCAGCTTGCGGCGATCTACCGCCCGACCGATGCGCTGGAATTCAATGCAAGCATCTCGTCGCGGACCCGCTTTCCGAACCTCTTCGAGCTCTACAGCACGCGCTTCGGAACGGCCGAGCCCAACCCCGACCTCAAGGCGGAACGGGCAATCCACTA
Organism: Mesorhizobium sp. FG116; assembly: GCF_057809835.1. NCBI lineage: Bacteria > Pseudomonadati > Pseudomonadota > Alphaproteobacteria > Hyphomicrobiales > Phyllobacteriaceae > Mesorhizobium > Mesorhizobium sp. FG116. The sequence goes on along the minus strand of NZ_JBMDKS010000002.1, from coordinate 67,690 downwards.
TCAGCTCGGTGCGACCGCTACGCTTTCGGAAACGGTGCGTGTCGGCGGCGCGCTGTTCTACAGCGATCTTACCGACGTAATCCAGTCGATCCGGATCGGCGCCGCGCCCGGCGGCGGTGACCTGACGCAAAACCAGAATATCGGCGACGGGCGCTACTACGGCCTCGAACTGACAGGCGAGTGGGACATTTTGCCTGAACTCACCATCGGGGCAAATTACACGCTGCTCAAGCGCAACCTCGTCGATCCGGTCAGGCCGGGCCTCAAGCCGGTGGATACGCCGGAACACACCGCACGCATCTATGCCGACTGGATGCCGTATGAGAATTTCACGGTCTCTCCGGACCTGGAATTGGCAAGCTGGCGTTGGTCTGATGCAACAGGCGGCGGCTATGTGAAGACGGCCGGCTATGCTCTGGCAAACATCAACATGCAGTACGACTTTTCGGAGAACATGGCGGTCAACTTCGGCGTCCGCAATATTTTCGACAAGAACTACGAACTGAACCAAGGCTTCCCCGAGCCGGGCCGCACCTTCTTCCTGAAGACGCGCCTGACTTTCTAAACGCTGCCTCCCAAGACAGCGGACCCGCCGGCAAACACCATTGCCGGCGGGTCAATTTCTTCCCCAGATAGATTGTAGAACCTGTCGCCTAGCCCACTTCAAAATCGCCCGGCTGCGGCGGGGCGATAGGCGTAAAACGTGTCCGCTCCGGCTTAAGGTCGAGCAGCGGAGTGCCATCGAGACAATCCATGCCGCGCACCAGAAGCGTGCTGCCTTCGCGTCCAACCAGACCGACGATGGAGGTCCCGATAGGATTGGGACGCACGGGAGAGCGCAGCGAAAAGACACCGCGCGTCTTGCCGTCGCTGGCCGGGCTCTGCAGCACGAGGTCCCGCCGCGACATGTGCAGCCAGTAGAGAACCTCCAGTTCTTCGAACTCCTCGATATTCTCCAACCCTTCCACCCAAGGCTCGAAAACTTCGATGCGGCAGATCGGCCCGTCTCGCCTGCCCTGTCGCGGCGTCTCCATGCGCGAGTTCCAGGGGGTACGTATCTGGCCGATGAACACCAGCCCGGCATCCTGCGCAGGGGGCGCTTCTATCGCCTTCTCGCCAAGCCTCACTTCGTTTTCCCGTACCATATGCCTAGCCTTGCCTTTGCGTGTTCCCGAGTACCGGCGCACATATCGACCGATCGGCCGCCGGCATGAATTCGACCGCAACTTCAACACCGTAGAGCTGCTTCAGCGTCGCCGCCGTAACGGCCGTGGCAGGCGGTCCAAATCCGATAATCTGCCCATCTTTCATCAGAGCCACTTCATCCGCGCAGGCAAAAGCATGGCCCGGGTCATGCGTCGACAAGACTATGGCGAGACCGGTGCGGCGCAGCTCGTTGATGCAATCGAGCACTCGGGTCTGGTTGCCGAAATCGAGGCTTGCGGTGGGCTCATCCATCACGATCAGCTCGGCTTCCTGGGCGAGTGCGCGCGCGATAAGCACCATCTGCCGCTCGCCTCCACTCAGTGTTGTAAACGTCCGATCGGCGAGGTGACCAAGGTTCAGCCTTTCCAGAGCTGACCGTGCCATCGCGCGGTCCTTGGCAGAAGGCGTCGCAAAAACCCCGATGCGGCTGGCGCGCGCCATCGTCACCATCTCGGAAACCTGGAATGGAAAATAGGCGGAATTTGCTTGCGGAACATAAGCCACATGTCGGGCGAACTCGGCCCTGCCGAAACTCTGCACAGGCTTGCCTCGAAACTCGAGTTGGCCCCCAAGCGGAGGCAACAATCCGAGCAGGGTGCGAAACAACGTGGTTTTGCCGCAGCCATTGGGACCCAGAAGGCACAGGACCTTAACTGGATTGACCTTCAGGGTTACGCCGCGGCCGACTGGACGTCCACGATAGCCGAAGGCGAGGTCCCTTGCCGAAAGCATCACTGCCAACCCTTGCGGCCACTGGCCAGCAGCCACAGGAAAAACGGAGCCCCAATAGCCGCAGTCAGGATTCCTAGGGGAACTTCGATTTCGGCAGCCATGCGCGCGGCGGTATCGACCGCGACCAGATAGCCGCCGCCGAGCATGAGAGATGCAGGCAAGAGCTTGCCGAAATCCGGGCCAACAAGGCTGCGCGCGATGTGGGGCATGATCAGCCCTACCCAGCCGATTATGCCGGAGACCGAAACGGCTGCAGCCGTCATCAAGGTTGCAGCCGACACCAGCACCAGGCGCATTTTCCCGGTCTCCACGCCAAGCGCCCTCGCCTCCTCGTCATCCAGCGTCATCAGATTCATGCGCCAGCGCAGCAGGACCATCGGTACGAGCCCGAGAGCCATCGCCGGAAGGATCGAAACCATGTCGCTGGTGTTGATGCTGGCGAGACTGCCAAGCAGCCAGAAGGTTATTGCAGGAAGCTGGTTGTAGGGGTCGGCAAGCACCTTCAAAAGCGAAATGCAGGCCCCCAGCAACGCGCCTATGGCCACGCCCGCCAACACCAGAACAAGAACCGGATCTCGTCCGCGCACCATGGAGCCGATGAAGTAGACCAATGCGACTGCACCGAGGCCGCCCCCGAACGCCAGCGCCTGTATGGCCAGCACAGGCAACGACAGGAAGATACCTGCCACCGCGCCAAGGCTCGCACCAGCCGATACGCCAAGTATGTCCGGCGACACCAGCGGGTTGCGGAAAAGTCCCTGATAGACCGCGCCTGCCACCGCGAGACCAGACCCCACGAGAAACCCGCAAACAACGCGGGGCATGCGGACATTCCAGATTATCGTGTCGATGTTTGGATCAAGGCCGCTCGGTTCGCCGATCAATCGCCACCACAGCACGCGAGCGATATCGGCCACGGAAATGGGATACTTTCCCGCGGACATGGCAATCAGGATGACCAGGATAAGCAGGACTGGCGGAACGAACCGACCCACCCTCCCAAAAGCATCGGGATGCCGGTCTTCTGCTTCTCGAACGGTTTTTGGCAAACTCATTTAGCCGAGGAATCTGACAGCAGCTCGTCCAACTGACCAGCCGAAAGATCGACCCCGTAGAACAGTTGGTAGAATTCGGATGTCTTCTGGCGCAAGTCGATATCGGTCAATCCCGGATAGAGCACGCCGGTCAGCCAGGTTACCGCCATCAACCTGTTCACGCCCGGCGGTGAATCGAACCAGCCGAAGGGCAGCGTCGGTGCCCGGTAGACGCGCTTCTCCTTCACCGCCTTGACACCGGCCCACAACGGATCCTGGAGCACCGACTTCTGGAAGTCCGGCTTGAGCGTGAGGATGACATCAGGGTTCCATGACAGCACCTGCTCGATGGAAACATTGGAAAGTCCGCCGGAACCGGCAAGCGCAGCAACATTCGTGGCCCCGACCGCACCTAGGATTTCCATGTTGATCGAGCCGGCGGCACCGGTTTCCAGCCCGTCAGGCCCCCGCCCGTAGTAAACGCGCGGCCGCTGCTGTTCGGGCACGCCGGCAACCAATTCCTTTTGCCAAGCCATCGTCTTTTCGGCATAGCTCGCCAGTTCTTCTCCCCTCGCCTCAACGCCGAGCAAGCCAGCGACTTCGCGCAAGGTCTGCGGCGTGCGCGCAAAGGCGCCATCGATCAACACATATGGAATGCCGGTCTGTTCCTGAACGCGATCGGCAAGCGAGGCGTAGGTGGAATCGACGCTGCCGACATCGATGATGATGTCCGGTTTCATGGCCAGCACCATTTCGATGTTCGCCGTATTGCCCTTCCCCGTCAGCCGCCCGGTTTCAGGCAGGTCGCGATAAGGCTCGGCAAGAAACTGCTTTTCATGATCCGAGGGAGCGCGCACCCATCCGGTCATCTTTTGCGGGGCCAATACATAGAGGAGCACGGACGCAGGCGGCCCTGCCGAAAGAACGCGCTCGATATGGTCAGGCAGTTTGACCGACCGGCCGGCGGCATCGACAAAGAGCCGCTCCGCCATTGCGGCCGCAGGAAACAAGATGAATTGAAGCAGTGCTAGAACGACTGGCAGAACTTTGAAAATGTTCATGTCGGATCCCAACGGTGACGACGGTGTCGGCTGGTTATATTCAATCAAATATACCGTTCAAGCCGCATATTGATGCGAGCCCGCAGCAAACCGCAATCGGCGCAATTTTGGTCGGCTCCACCCACGCGGGAGAGCTGTCTTTCCGCGGGAATCGACGATGAGCCACGAAGCGGGCAGGTTTATCGCTTCGAACGTCTTTCACCGATGAAGTGGGCCACCGCCATAGCCCGGTTATGAACGCCGATTTTGTCGTACAGGTTCTTCAAATGGTACTTCACCGTGTTTTCCGAGATGCCGGTGCGCGTCGCGATTTGCAGGTTTGTCCAGCCGTCGGCAAGCACGGACAGCAATTCGAGTTCGCGCGGCGTCAGTCGTGAAAGCGACGTTTCGCCGATTTTGGAGACGTCGATATACGGAATGCAGATACGCCCGTTGGCAACGGCCTGAACGGTGTCGAAGAGCACGTTCGGGTTGTCGAACTGATAGCAGAATCCCTGCGCGCCCAATTGCACGCATTTGCGCAGGATGGCGACGTTGTGGTCATTGGAGAAGATGACGATCCTGGTTTGCAGGTTGCGGCGCTGGACCTCTTCCAACACATCACCGGCATTCATGTCCGACAGTCTCCAACCCACGATCGCCACGTCGAACGCCGATTGGTCGGATTCCAACATCGCCAGAAGCGCCTCGCCACCCTCTGCCACGCTGGTGAGTTCGAACCTGTGATCCTGCTCGATCATGTCCTTGAGCGCGGCGACCACAAGCGGATTGCGCTCGACAATCAAGAGCCTCGTCGTGACCGCTTTGCGAACCCCAATGATTGCGTGCATCGGCTCCGCCGTCTGTTTCAGGTGATCGTTCCTACGGCGACTGCCTTCCGTCCCGCGGCGCGGGAAGCGGAGATGACGGTGTTGGCCATCAGGAGTGCGATGGTCATCGGACCGACGCCGCCCGGCACCGGGGTGATCGAACCGGCATTGGCCGCAGCCTCGTCATAGGCGACGTCGCCGACAAGGCGCGCCTTGCCGTTGGCGTCCGCCGGCAGGCGGTTGATGCCGACATCGATGACGGTTGCACCCGGCTTGACCCAGTCGCCCTTGATCATCTCGGGGCGACCGACGGCGGCAACCAGGATATCGGCGCTGCGGCACAGGCCCGGCAGGTCCTTGGTGCGGCTGTGGGCAATCGTCACCGTGGCATTGGCGTTGAGCAACAGATTGGCCATCGGCTTGCCGACGATGTTGGAGCGGCCGACCACGACAGCGCTCAAGCCGGAGAGATCGCGGCCAAGCGCGCGTTCGATCAACAGCATCGAGCCGGCCGGCGTGCACGGCACGAACGCCGTGTCCAGTTCGCCGGTGCCGAGCTTGCCGACATTGATGAAGTGGAAGCCGTCGACGTCCTTTTCCGGCGCGATCGTCTGGATGATGCGGCCGGAATCGATGTGGCCCGGCAACGGCAATTGCACGAGGATGCCGTGGATGGCCGGATCGGCGTTCAGCTTCTCGACCACCGCCACCAGCTCTTCCTCGCTGGTTTCAGCCGGCAGCGCGTGTTCGACAGAGTTGAAGCCGCATTCCTTGGCCTTCTTGCCCTTCGACGCGACATAGACCTGGCTGGCCGGATCATGGCCGACGATGACCACCGCAATGCCCGGCACGACGCCCGTCTCGGCGATCAACCTGTCCGCCTCGGCCTTCACCTTGGCAACGACATCCGCCGCTACAACCTTGCCGTCTATTACAGATGCCATCACCAAACTCCCTCGCTTTCCCGTTGTCAGCTCAGGCCCTGGATGTCGCCATTGTCGTCGAGATGGATGTCCTCGGACGACGGCTTGGAGGGCAGGCCCGGCATGGTCATGACCTCGCCGCAGATGGCGACGACGAAGCCGGCCCCGGCCGAAAGGCGAACCTCGCGCACCGGAACGGTGTGGCCCGTCGGCGCACCGCGCAGGTTCGGGTCGGTCGAGAACGAATACTGGGTCTTGGCCATGCACACCGGAAGATTGCCGTAGCCCTGCTTCTCCCACTGGTGCAGCTGGTCGCGGATCGACTTGTCGGCAATCGCCTCCGAGCCGCGATAGATGCGCTTGACGATGGTGTCGATCTTGTCGAACAGGCCAAGCTCGTCGCCATAGAGCGGCGCAAACTGCGAGGTGCCGCCCTCGGCGATCTCGACCACCTTCTTCGCAAGCTCCTCGATGCCGGCCGAGCCATGCGCCCAGTGCTTGCACAGGATCGCTTCCGCCCCCTGCTCCTTGACATAGGCCTTCAGCGCCGCGATCTCGGCATCGGTGTCGGAATAGAAGTGGTTGATCGCCACCACCACCGGAACGCCGAACTGGTGCACGTTCTCGATATGGCGGCCAAGGTTGGGGCAGCCCTTCTTCACCGCATCGACATTCTCAGGACCGAGGTCCTCCTTCTTCACCCCGCCATTCATCTTCATGGCGCGAACGGTGGCCACGATGACGGCAGCGGCAGGCTTCAGGCCAGCCTTGCGGCACTTGATGTCGAAGAATTTTTCCGCGCCAAGGTCAGCGCCGAAGCCGGCCTCGGTCACGACATAGTCGCCGAGCTTCAGGGCGGTGGTGGTGGCCATCACCGAGTTGCAGCCATGCGCGATGTTGGCGAACGGGCCGCCATGCACGAAGGCCGGGTTGTTCTCGAGCGTCTGCACCAGGTTCGGCTGGATGGCGTCCTTCAGCAGCACCGCCATGGCGCGGTGCGCCTTCAGCTCACGCGCAAACACCGGGCTCTTGTCGCGGCGATAGGCCACGATGATGTCGCCAAGGCGCTTCTCGAGGTCCTTCAAATCCTTGGCAAGGCACAGGATCGCCATGACTTCCGAAGCAACGGTGATGTCGAAGCCGGCCTCGCGCGGATAGCCGTTGGCAACGCCGCCCAGCGACACCACGATCTCGCGCAGCGCCCGGTCATTCATGTCCATGACGCGGCGCCACACCACGCGCCGCGTGTCGATGCCAAGCTCGTTGCCCCAGTAGATGTGGTTGTCGAGCAAGGCCGACAAAAGGTTGTGCGCCGAGGTGATGGCGTGGAAGTCGCCGGTGAAGTGCAGGTTCATGTCGTCCATCGGCACGACCTGGGCATAGCCGCCGCCGGCAGCGCCACCCTTCATGCCGAAGTTCGGACCAAGCGAGGCTTCGCGAATGCAGATCACCGCCTTCTTGCCGATGCGGTTCAAGCCGTCGCCCAGACCAACCGTCGTCGTCGTCTTGCCTTCGCCAGCCGGCGTCGGGTTGATCGCCGTCACAAGGATCAGCTTGCCGTCTTTGTTGTCCTGGATCCTGGACGTAAATTCCGCAGATATCTTTGCCTTGTCATGACCGTATGGGATGATGTCGGCATTCGGAATGCCGAGCTTCGCGCCTACTTCCTGGATCGGCTTCTTCTTTGCCGCACGTGCAATCGATATATCGCTCTTTACTTCCGCCATGGCTCAATTCCCGTTTTAGATGTCGTCGGCTGAGGGTGTTGTCGAGGGGTCGCGCATAGAAGCGCGACCGCACTTTCGCCGCCATCCCAAAACAGGCGCGGGATGCGCGGAAAACGACAGAATGTCGCAACGGCATAAGTGCCGGATCAGCGATCCAGCACCGACCTCAGCTCCACGATATTGGACCGCACCTGCAACAGGTTGAAGCCCATCGTGGCGAGGTGCGACGGGAAGAACGCGCTCGACTCGTTGCCGTTGGAGATGATCCACGGCTGCACGTCGAGCGAGTTGCGCAACTGCTGCTCCATGCGCGTCCAAAGTGCGGTCAGGTTGCGCTCGGCAATGATGGCCGCGAAGTCGGAGCGCGCCGCCACCAGCACGCCGTAATAGGCATAAAGCTGGCCATAGGCGAACCAGAAGCGGTCGTCGGCGCGCAGGTCGAACCAGCCTGCGTCCGAAGCCTCGATGCGGGCGCGCAGTATATCGGAGGTGGAGCCGATATCGCCGGCGATGCGGTCGAGGAACTGCATCAGATTGTCGGCGCGGGCGTCGAAGGTCGCCTGGCACTTCTCGAGGCTGGAGTTGAAGCCGCGCAGCTTGCCGATCGCCTCGCGGTAGACGCTTGGCGTGGGACGGGTCGGGCCGCGCCAGCCGACATACCAAGCGTCCTCGTTCCAGGCGAGCGCGGTACGCGCGTCCTGAAGGTTCTGGTCGATTTGCGAAGTGCCGCGCACGCGGCCGAGCGTATCGACAAGCTCGGTCGTGGTGCGGCGCATGACCTGGTTGATGCCAAGCTGGAAGGCGGCTTTGTTGTCGAAGAAGGGCGTGCGCCGCCATTCGATGCCGAACAGCCCGATCTTCGAGATGACCATCGACGAAATCCAGGCGTTCTGGTTGACGTTGAAGTCAATCAGATCGGCGGAAATGGCGGCGATGGCTGAAGGCTTGCAGCTTTGCGACGCCTGAGCGGTCGTGGTGGCTGCGCTGCTGGCCTGCGAAGTGGTGGCTGTGCGGTTGGCAACGTTGGGCACCACGGGGTCGCCGGCAAGCGTCTTGCTGGTCTCCGCCGCCAAGGCGTTGGGGTAGTCGGGATTGAAGTTGGTCCACCACTGGGTGACGTAGAAGAAATAGGCGTAGAGGCCGACGATGACGATCAGGACCGCGCCGAGGACCGCCTTCAGCGTCCAGCCGCGCTGGTTATACCAGCGGCCCGCCCACATGAACGGCCACAAGATGATGCCTATGAGAAAGCCGATACCCCGGCCGATGAGCTGAAACACCTTGGTGACGAAGTTCACGATCGGATCAAGCATGACGTTTCACCTCGCATCGGTTCAATCGGCCAGACCGTAGAGGCGTGTGCGAAACGCCACCTTGTCCTTCAAGTATGTGGTTTTGAGAATGTCCACAACATGCTCGCGCCAGGGTTGGCTGAAACCCTCGTAATCCTTGTAGAAGCCCTGCTTGTTGAAGACATAGCGCGAGACGAAATCCGAAGGGACGAAGTCCGAGATCAACCGGTTGGTCAGCCATGCATCGGGATGGTCTGGCTTGGCGCGCACGACAAGGAACCGCTGCAGGGGGAAGACCTCTTCCAGCCGCAACTGCCCCACTTGCCTAATCTCGCGCTTGGCTGCGTTGAGGAAGGGGAAGTTGCCGTCGCGGTTGATCATGTCGGCGTTGCTGTGGATCCAGGTCTGCAGCCAGACCTTGTCCACATCGGAAAGATTGCGCTTCGGCTCGGCCTCGCGGATCAGGCTGCGCACCACCATTTCGGCGCGGTGTTCCAGATAGCCGGAGGATTCGATCCAAGAGGCGCGGGGCAGTTCGATGCGCCCCGTTCCGGCGAGGAAGCGGAACACCTTGTCGGCATCGTGGATCGACAGGTAGCTGACCTGCCACGGCCGCGAGCGGCGGAAGCCCGGAGCCGCCGGATCGCCGATGACGGTGGTGGCGTCGGGATCGACGAACACGTAAAGCCCGCCGAAATGGCTGGTCCAGTAGGCGTTGTGGCGGAAGATGACCTGGTCCGGCACCAGAGTGTTCTCGCGGATGTCGCCGCACACCTTGGCCAGTTCCACCATCTCTTCGAGCATCTTGTCGTTGCGCCAGGCGTCCGGCTCCTGCTTCAGCCGGTTGACCAACTTGCCAAGCTCAGCCGCCTTGCCCAGTACGTCCTCCGCCGACAGCACGCGGAACTCGACCTGGTTGATGGACAACAGGTCCTCGATGTCCTCGACCTTCGATACCGAATCCTCGATCTCGCCGTAGATCACGTCCTTGATGGTCAGCGCATCGATGGCGCGCTGGTTCTTGGACATGAACTCGAACATCAGTTGCGAGGTGTTGGAGAAAGCAGTGTGCACCACCGGCAGGTCGCGCTGCGATGGCGTCAGGATGATGAAGCGGCGGTTGATGCCGTTCGGGTCGAGATAGTCGTAGTCGTCGAATTCTTCGGCGACCTGCGGGGAAAAGCCGGTGCGGTCGATCTCGAAGCTCTTCAGCTTGGTCGGCTTCAGCCCGAATGCCTTCAGCGCCTTGTTGTAGCGCTCGATAAGGTGCGGTTCCTCGACCGGCAAAAGGCGGCCGTAGATCAGGGCATTGTCGCGCAGAAGGGGGAATTTGCTCATCCCTTCTCCCCGTTCACGGGGAGAAGGTGCCCGCAGGGCGGATGAGGGGCGGCGCTGACACTCATGTTCTTTTCTCGATAGTCGTCGAAGGCATGAATTTCATATCAGTTGCGACCAATTTCTTTGCCAGACTGCCGTCGAGTGCTGCGACGATCGTGTCGAGCACATTTCGTCGGTTGGCCAGCACATCCGCGTGCCAAACTCTCAAAACAGACCACCCGTTCTGATTCATTGTTTTGTCACGATACAAATCTGCCGCGCTACCTGCGTGTTGGCTTCCATCGACCTCGATGACCAGATTGCGCTCCCGGCACGCAAAGTCAGCGAAATACGGGCCGATAGGAAGCTGCCTTACGAATTTGAATCCATTGAGTCTTCGACCGCGCAGTTCATACCACAGCTTCTCTTCTGCTTCGTTCTCACTGTGCCTCAGTTCCCTGGCTCTCGCCACTTTGGGTTCGTTTCCGCCACGCATCGTGCCGCCCCTCATCCGCCCTTCGGGCACCTTCTCCCCGTGAACGGGGAGAAGAAAGATCAGCTCCACAGCCCCTTTTTCTTCAACTCCTCCATCTCGCGCACGGCGCGTTCGCGCAGGCGGGCGTCGCGCAGGAGCTTCTCGACGGCGGAATCGTCGGACTTGTCCGAGTAGCGGAATTCGGAATCGGCGTAGCGGTTGATCTCCTGCACCACCATGTCCATCGAGAACGGCCCGCGCAGTTCCTCGATCATCGCCTTCTTCTCGTCGTAGGTCTTGCGCATGAAGGTGTCGGGCGCAGCGAACCAGTCGTCCGGCAGCTCGATGTCCATGGCCCGCATCTTGATGGCGTCGGTGACGTTCTTGATGGCGCGGCCGGTAAAGCGCGGCTCGGCTTCCTTGATGCGGTGGAGGTAGTCGCCGACATCGGCCAGCGTCTTCGGCTCGCCGTTCTCCTTCATGAAGCGCTCGTAGACCTTCATCAGGCCGTCTTCCTGCGGCTTGTCGTGGCCTTCATAGGCATCGGCCACAGCGCGCTGGATTTCCTGCGCTGCATAAAGGTCGTGCTCGCCGAGCGGGATTTTGTGATTCTTTCCAGCAAGAAGCACGAAAATATCAATGTAGTCGTTGCGCGTCTGCGGCCCGTCCACCAGCCAGCGTGCGCCGGCGCGCTGGCGCAGCGCATCGTCGACGTTTTCGGGATAGTTGGAGAACATGCCGAACGAGCAGTTGCCGCGCACGACGGTCGAAGCGCCGGCAAAGGCGTCCATCAAAACGCCGGTGATTTCCTGCTGGCCGGCGGAGGCGCGGTCGTCGGAACGGCGCGCCGCCACCTGGTCGATGTCGTCGATGGTGCCGAAGCCGATGGCGCGCGGGTTCAGCACGTTGTTGATGAACTGGCGGCAGTTCTGGCCCGACTTGCCCTGATAGGACGAGATCTGGTCGACGCCGAAATTCTCGTAGACGAACTGGTAGCCCGCGACCTGGCAATAACCGTTGACGAGGCCGGCGATCATCTGGATCAGCGTGGTCTTGCCGGTGCCGGGCGCGCCGTCGCCGATGAAGGTGAACAGAAATCCGCCCAGCTCAACGAACGGGTTCATCTGGCGGTCGAAGTCGTAGGCCATCAGCATCTTGGCCAGCTTCATCGACTGGTATTTGGCTATGTGGTTGCCGACGACCTCTTCCGGCTTCTTGAAGGTCATGACCAAAGGCTTGGAGCGCTTGCCGGGAGCAACATCGAAGCCATCGAGCGTGAAGTCGTCGGCGTCGATGCGGATATGCGTATTTTCGAACGGGCCGAGCGTGCCGTCGAAGCGGCCCTTGCGCTGCAATAGCCCATCGATGGCGACGCGGGCGAGCGCCTTGGCGCGCGTGGTGAGGTCGGCATCGTCCTTCGAGCCGGCAATGGCGCTGTCGAGGCCCGCGATGATCGACTTCACGGCGTCCTGCGGCGTGTCGAACAAAAAGTCCGGTTCGGCGACATCGTTCGGCGCTTCGCCGTCGCCGTCGATCAACTGGGCGAGGTAGGCGGCGAAACTGAAGGCTGCAACATAGGCGGAAGCAGAAAGCAGTTTCTTGAAGCTGTTGGCCTGCTCGCCCTGCAAGGGCGCTCGGGTGTTTTCCGCCCTCAGGCTTTCAAGGTCCGAGTTCTGGGCGAACACGTCCGAGACCGCCAGCGCAATGGCGATGCCGCGGCGGGCACGGTAGAGCAGCGTGTGCTGCGGGATGGTGAGCAACTGGTCGTCCGGATGGACCGCGCCGACCGTCTTGGTGAACTCGACTTCGCGGGTGCGGCGCACGGAGCCGGTCGAGACCGTGGAGACGAAGCGGCGGTTGGTGCCGGCCAACGCAGTGCCGGATTCGCGTGACGGATCCTCCAGCACGACGATGCGGGTGATGAAGCTCTGCGCGGTTGCGCGATGCTTTTCGATATCGGCTTCCGGGATGGTGGTCAGGCCGGTGTCCATGTCATGCGCTCCGCTGCTGCTTGGACTTGTCGCGCTGCCCCTCACCCTTACCCTCTCCCCGTGAAAAACGGGGAGAGGGAGGCTTCGACGTCGGCGACTCCCTCTCCCTGCTTGCGGGGAGAGGGTAAGGGTGAGGGGCCGCCCAAGCGCAATCAAACATCCGAAATCACCTGTCCGTTGGACAGAATGTGGACCTTGTAGCCGGAGAAAACCTTCTGCACCTCGCCGGCGGCGTAGAGCGCCTGATAGGCTTCGTGCGGCACCAGCGCGTGGTTCTCGTAGCTTGATACGCCCTGCCGCGTCGCTTCAAGGTCATCGGTGTTGATGAAGAATTCCTGCGTGGTCTTTTCGCTGGAGAACAGGCCTTTGCGGCCCGGCTTCTCGCCCTTGGAATAGACTTCCTGGATGGTCCAGGTGAGCAGCCAGGCGTTTTCCGGCTTGCGCACCTTGGCCAGAACTTCGCTGACGGTCGAATTGTTCTCGGTAATGCCCGCCGTATAGAACGGCCCCAGCACCACGCGGCGCAACTGCTTGGGGTGCAGCGTTTCGAAATCGCGGTCGAGATTGACGGCAATGGTCATCGGCGCCAGCGAATAGGCCGAATTCTTCTCGGTAAAGTCGTCGAATTTGTGCGCCAGTTCGGGGTTGAGCAGGCCTTCAACCGGCAGCGGAATTTCCACCTTCTCGTTCAGCTTGCCGTCCTTGGTGACAAGCTGGCCGACCATCGCCTCGGTCGAATCCTCCACCGTGACCATATAGACCACCGGCAGATTGGCGGCGCCGTCGAACGCGGCCCAGTGGACGAGATAATAGGGCAGGCCGGACTTCGGGTTGACCGAGACCTTGACCGTTTCGGACAGCGAGAAGGGGCCGAACGTCTCCTCGCTCTTCACGTCTTCCAGATAGAGCCGCTCGGCCATCGACTTTTGCAGCGCCTTGGGAAACTCCTTGCGGCGCAGGATGAAGTCGGCCATTTCGGCGCGCAACTCGTCGGGTGCCGGAATGTTGGCCAGCCGCTGGTCTGCCTGGCGGCGGTCGTTTTCCAGTTCGAGCAGGTTCTGGAACACCGGATAGCCGCTCTCGGCGCGCGAGATGCGAAAGGTTTCCTGGAAGCCGAGACGATTGCGCCAGCAGGAAAAGGATTTTTCCAGCCGCGTGATATACTCGGCGACGATACGGGCGACGATGCCGTGCCGGTAGAGCGGCGAGCGGTCGTCGCGCATGAACACTTCGAGCCCGCCGAGTGCTGCGGCGATCGAGGAGAAATAGCGCTCGGCGGCGTCGGTTTCGGCGCTCATGCGGTGCCCGCCGGATCGATCTTACGACTGCACGTAGTTCGAGGCGTTGTGCTTCTTCAGCACGTCGTCGAAGCGGCGGGCAAAGGCGTCGTCGGCCAGCTTCTTGCGGCGCTGGATGTCGGCGGATGCCACCATGTTCTTCTCATGCAGCTCGAGAAGGTCGCCGATGTGCTTTTGCGAGGCGGCGCCGATGCCGGCCATGGTTTCCTCGGCGGTGGTGTCGACCTTGGAGCCAAGCGTGTTGATCTTGTGGGCGACGTCCTGCTGGGCGGCCGTCTTCAACGAATCTTCCAGCGCCTTGTAGAGGACGATGCGCTGCTCGGTGTCGATGGTCAGTTTGTTGATCAGCGTCGCCTGCGCGGCGATCTGGTTGTTGAGCGAATCGACGAAGGTCTGGAACATCGAAGTGTAGCGTTCCAGCGTCTGGCTCTCGGCCAAAAGCTCCTGCTCCTTGGCCTGCTTCTCGTTGTATTCGGTCGCCAGTTTCGAGCGTTCGCCTTCGAGCTTGGTGCGCTCGGTCTGGTTGGTCGAGGCTGCGATCCGGTTTTCGATGTCGAGCAGCAGTGGGTTCAGCTCCTCGATGCGCTTTTGCGTGGCGGTGAGGTTTTCGATGGTCGCCTTGCGCCGCTCGATAACCTGGCCAAGGCTGGTCTCGGAGGTCTTGTAGCGGGTGTCGAGCACCTGCTTTTGCGCCTTCAGGATGCCGACGATGGTGTCGGACTTGGTGAGCAATTCCTGCAGGTTGCCGGCCAGCGACATGTTGCGCACGCGGTCCGAGCGCATGCGCTGCTGGCGCTGCTTGGAAAAGATGCCGATGAATTTTTCCCAGCCCGTGTAGTTCTTCATGCTCTCGAATTCGGCGCCGAACACGTTGGTGGCGTCTTCGAGGCCGATGATGAGGTCGGCGATGTTGCCTTCCATCACCTTCTGCTGGTTGAGCACGTCCTGGATGCGGGCATTTTCGATGTCGAAGTTCGCATCGCCGATCTTCTTGTCGGCTTCGGCCAAGGTCTCAAGCACCGTGCCGGACTGCTCGATCTTCGAGCGCATGTCCTCGACGACCTGCTTGGTCTTGGCAATTTCAGCGTCGAAATTCTGCAACGTCGCCATCGGGGCCTCCAGATTCGGCGTGGTTCGCGTTTTGCGAGCAGCGGCGAATATAGGTGGCGCTCAACTCTATGTGAAGGCGCGATGCGGATCGTTGTTTCGAAAACAACAACGGGGCCGGAACAGGTCCGGCCCCGTGATGCATGTTCGGCGTTTTCAGACGCCTGCGGAGCTTGCCGGCTTGCGCTCGGGCCGCGGCTTTTTGACGGGGCCGGCAATCAGGCCTTCACGGATGGCCAGCTTGCGGGCGGCCTTGCGCGTGCGGCGGACGGCTTCGGCCTTTTCGCGGCCGCGGCGTTCGGAGGGCTTTTCGTAAGCGCGGCGTTCCTTCATTTCGCGGAACACGCCTTCGCGCTGCAATTTCTTTTTCAGGACCCGGAGAGCCTGGTCGACATTGTTGTCACGAACAAGAACCTGCAATGATCTGCCTTCTTCCTTTGGATGTTTGTGGGACATGACCCGGGGCTCGGATGGAGGAGCGCCGGGAACATAGCGAGAGGAGCCTATATAGGGGCATTGCGGATCAATTGCACGTCATGCCGAAATATATTTTCCAACCAACGCGTTATGCGGAATTTCTAGGAAATTGATTCTGGTCAGCCGGCAAAGCCGATGAAGTCGTCGGGCGCGATGCGGCCCATTTCCTCTTCCCAATGGCGGCGGCACAGCGACACATAGATGTCCTTGCCGATGGCAACCTGCTCGCCTTGCTTCGCCACCTTGCCGTCGGGGCCGAGGCGAACCACCATCGTCGCCTTGCGGCCGCAGCGGCAGATGGTGCGAACTTCGCGCAGGTCGTCGGCCAGCGCCAGAAGCGCGCGCGAGCCGGAAAAGAGGTTGCCCTGGAAATCCGTGCGCAGGCCATAGCACATCACCGGAATGTTCAGCCGGTCGGCAACCCGCGCCAGTTGCCAGACCTGCTCCTCGTCGAGGAACTGCGCTTCATCGACGAACACGCAGTGCACGGTGGTGTGTTCATGGTGGGCGGCGACGCGGGCGAAGAGGTCGTCGCCCTCGCGGAACATCTCGGCGTCCGCCTCGAGGCCGATGCGCGATGAAATCTGGCCCGTATCGCCCTTGCGATAGTGGCCGGCAACGAACAGCATGGTGGTCATGCCGCTCTCGCGGTAGTTGTACGACGCCTGCAGGAGCATCGTCGTCTTGCCCGCGTTCATCGTTGCGTAATTGAAATAGAGCTTGGCCATCGGCACTCTTTAAGCGCAAGTCGTCGGCGAAGGGAGTGGCACGGCGCTGGCTTCCACTGGAAAACGCTGCGATGTCGCTTAGAAGCCATTCCGCGCCGCCGTTTGCCATGTGTTAGTGCTTGAAACCAAACGAAAATGGTGTTTGGCTCAACAAGAAATTCAAAATTGCGCGTCTCAAGCGTCGCAAATAGCCACAATGGGAGAAAATTTATGCCGGCTTTGAAATCATTCGCCGTTTCTTTTGCTTTGGCGGCGGTCGTCAGCACGGGAGCATTCGCCGCCGAGCCTGAAAGCTGCAAGACCGTGCACTTCGCCGATGTCGGCTGGACCGACATCACGGCGACGACGGCAACCACTTCGGTCATCCTGGAGGCGCTCGGCTATGCGCCCGACGTGCAGGTGCTGTCGGTTCCGGTGACCTATACCTCGCTCAAGAACAAGGACATCGACGTCTTCCTCGGCAACTGGATGCCGACCATGGAAGCCGACATCAAGCCGTATCTCGAGGACAAGTCGGTCGAGGACATCGTCACCAACCTCGAAGGCGCGAAGTATACGCTCGCCGTGCCGAGCTACACCTACGATGCCGGCCTGAAGAGCTTCCAGGACATCGCCAAGTTCAAGGACAAGCTCGGCAACAAGATTTACGGCATCGAGGCCGGCAATGACGGCAACCGCCTGATCCTCGACATGATCTCCGGCAACAAGTTCGACCTCGCGGGCTTCGAACTGGTCGAAAGCTCGGAAGCCGGCATGCTGGCCGCGGTGCAGAAGGCCGTTCCTTCCAAGGAAGACGTCGTCTTCCTCGGCTGGGAGCCGCATCCGATGAACGCCAACATCGACATGAAGTACCTTGAAGGCGGCGATGAGGTGTTCGGCCCGAACTTCGGCGGTGCAACCGTGCACACCAACGTGCGCGCCGGCTACACCACCGAGTGCCCGAACATGGGCGTGTTCCTGAAGAACCTCGTCTTCTCGCTCAAGATGGAAAACGAGATCATGGGCTCGATCCTCAACGACAGCGCCGAGCCGAAGGCTGCCGCAACCGCATGGCTCAAGGCCAATCCGGATGCGATCACGCCGTGGCTCAATGGCGTGACGACCTTCGACGGTGGCGACGCCACCGCCGCGGTCAAGTCGGCGCTGGGCCTTTGATATCCCGGTTCGTTCTCTGACGAATTTCGACGGCGGCCAAATCACGCGCGTTTGGCCGCCGTTTTCGTGACAGGCACAGGAGGGGTGCATGGATCCGGTTTCGACACTGATCGGCAGTTTCAAGATTCCGATCGGGCAGTGGGGAAAGTCGTTCTTCACTTTCCTGACCACGAACTTCGAATGGTTCTTCGACGCGATCGCCAACGGCGTGACCTTCGTCCTGCAGGGCCTCATCAACATCCTGTTGATGGTGCCGCCGTTCATCCTCGTGCTCCTGATCGCGGCCCTTGCCTGGCGGCTGCAGCGGTCGTGGAAACTTGCCGTCGCCGTCGCCATCGGCCTTTGCTTCATCATCAACCAGGGGCTCTGGAAGGATACGGTCGAGACGCTGGTGCTGGTGGTGGGCGCTGCGGCTGCCTCGATGGCCATCGGCGTTCCGGTCGGCATCTGGGCCGCCCATAATGAGCGCGGCTACCGCTTCCTGCAACCGATCCTCGACCTGATGCAGACGATGCCGACCTTCGTCTATCTCATTCCGGTGCTGATCCTGTTCGGCCTCGGCATTGCGCCCGGCCTGATCGTCACCGTGATCTTCGCGGCGCCCGCGCCGATCCGCCTGACCTATCTCGGCATTACCTCGGTACCGAAGCCGATGATCGAGGCGGGCGAAGCCTTCGGCGCCACAAAACGACAATTGCTGTGGAAAGTCGAACTGCCGGCGGCGCTGCCGACGATCATGGCGGGGCTCACCCAATGCATCATGCTGTGCCTGTCAATGGTGGTCATCGCGGCGCTGATCGGCGCCAACGGCCTCGGCAAGCCGGTGGTGCGGGCGCTGAACCAGGTCAACATACCGCTCGGCCTTGAGGCTGGCCTTGCCATCGTCATCGTCGCGATCATCCTTGACCGCATGAGCCGCGTCCGCACGGGAGGCGCAAAATGACCATCGCCGTCGATTTCAAGAACGTCGATATCGTCTTCGGGCCGGATACGCGCGATGCGCTGGCCATGGTGGACAAGGGCGCCACCCGCGCCGAGATCCTCGAACAGACCGGCAATGTGCTTGGCT
Organism: Mesorhizobium sp. FG116; assembly: GCF_057809835.1. NCBI lineage: Bacteria > Pseudomonadati > Pseudomonadota > Alphaproteobacteria > Hyphomicrobiales > Phyllobacteriaceae > Mesorhizobium > Mesorhizobium sp. FG116. The sequence continues at coordinate 49,289 of NZ_JBMDKS010000002.1, read as the reverse complement.
GCGCAGGGGCAAACCTCACCGTGCATGAGGGCGAAATCTCCGTCCTCATGGGCCTGTCCGGCTCGGGCAAGTCCACGCTGTTGCGTGCCGTCAACCGGCTCAACATCGTTACGCGCGGCCAGGTCATGGTCAGGGACGGTGATCGCACCGTCGATGTCGTCAGCTGCGACGACGCCACCTTGCGCCGCCTGCGCCAGAAGCAGGTGGCGATGGTTTTCCAGCAGTTCGGCCTTCTGCCATGGCGAACGGTGGAGGAAAATGTCGGCTTGGGGCTTGAGTTGGCCGGTGTTCCGGATGCCGAGCGGCGCGAGCGCGTCGCCAAGCAGCTAAAGCTCGTCGGTCTCGATCAGTGGTCAAAGAAGTATGCGCATGAGCTTTCCGGCGGCATGCAGCAGCGCGTCGGGCTGGCGCGCGCCTTCGCCACCGAAGCGCCGATCCTGTTGATGGATGAGCCGTTCTCGGCGCTCGATCCGCTTATCCGCACCAAGCTGCAGGACGAATTGCTACAGCTTCAGGCGGCGCTGAAGAAGACCATCATCTTCGTGTCGCACGATCTCGAAGAGGCGCTCAAGATCGGCACCCACATCACCATCATGGAAGGCGGCCGCATCGTGCAGACGGGCGCGCCGGAAGACATCGTGCTTCGCCCGGCCAACGAATATGTGCGCGACTTCATCGCCAACGTGAACCCGCTGTCGGTGCTGACCGCATGGAACGTCATGCGCGCCAAGAGCGAGCTTGAAACGGACAAGGGCGGCTGGGTCTGGCTCGACCGCCGCGCCACCACGCGCTTCAAGCTGGACAAGAACGACCTGGTCGTCGCGGCGGAGCGCAACGGCAAGCCGGCGGTATGGATTTCCTGTTCCGATGTCGAAAAGCAGCCGGAGGAGGCCTCGCAAGTGTTCTGGGCCACGCCCGGAACCTCGCTCAAGACGGTGATGCTTGCCATGCACCGTTCGCAGACGGCGCCCGTTGCGCTGTTCGACGAGCAGTCGCGCTTTGTCGGATCGATCGGCATTCGCGATGTGCTGAGCGCCGTGCTGCGGCGGTAGAACCGATTGCTGAAGTGATTCAGCAAAGCGCCTGAAAGCTCTGATTTCGAATCGGATTTCGCGATGCGTGCCGCCAGCTTGGATGCGTGTTGCTCCCGGAGCGGTGGGCGCGGACCCTTGAACTGGCCGCTGGCGATGATGAAGTAAGGCGTCATGGCATCATCCAGTCCGACCATTGAGCCGCCGGTCAGGCCGCGCGTCGAAACGCAGCCCAAGACCGAGCGGCCAAAGCTCTACAAGGTCATCCTGCTCAACGACGACTACACGCCGCGCGAATTCGTCGTGCGGGTGCTCAAGGCAGAGTTCCGTCTCAACGCAGACCAGGCACAGCGCGTCATGATCACGGCGCACCAGCGCGGCGTGTGCGTGGTCGCTGTGTTCACCAAGGACGTTGCCGAAACCAAGGCAACCCGCGCCACGGATGCCGGCAAGGCAGCCGGCTATCCGCTGACGTTCACGACGGAGCCTGAAGAATAGGGGGTATGCGAGTAGGGCAGTAGGGCAATATGTGATTGCAGCTTCGCGAACTGGTCTTGCTTGGGTGGCAACCGGGCTGTTGCCATTTCCTACTGCCCTATCTTCCTTCCCGATACCACATCGAGCCGAGTGCAAGCAGCAGCAGGCCAAGGCCGAGGAAGCCGCCGAACAGCGGCACCTGGCTGACGGCCTTCAACACGCTGTCGTCTGTCGTCCTGAAACCGATCCAGTCGTTGCCCGCAGCTTCGCCGCCGCCCCTGACCGGCACCACCGAGGGCACGGCGATGCCGCCCGTCAACGATGCGCTGGCCAGCCGGCGAACGCTTCCGCCGACCGCTTCCGCCGCCGGCCGCAATTTGTCGGGGGTCGAGACGACATCGGCGAATTCCGGCGCGTTGACCGGGCCGACGTGGGCAAGTGCCGAAAGGTTGCCATTGCCGACCTGATAGAGGCCGATGTCGCTGACCTCGACGCTGCCGAGGAATACGCCGGGCTCCGATTTTTCCAGCTTCACCGCAAGCGTCTTGCCGGATGGTGTGATGACCTGCGCCGTGCCCGGATCGTCGCTCATCGTCTGGCGGCGAATCTCCAGCACTATTCCGCGCCCGTCGGCGGTCAGCCGTTCTTCCTCGAGCTCCGGCTCCTTCATCAGCCAGTGCGCCAGACGCCGGTAAAGCTGCACATGCGGCCCGCCGCCTTCATAGCCGCGCGCCCACAGCCAGCCCTGATCGGACAACAGCATGCCGACGCGGCCTTCGCCCTTGCGGTCGAGCAGCAGAAGCGGCTGGTCGTCGGCACCCTTCATCACCACTTCGCCTTCGGGGTTCTCGATGCCGATGGTGCGGAACCAGCGGCCCCAATGCGGCGGCTCGCTGCCGGATCCGTCCAGTCCGCGCGTCACCGGATGGCGCTGGCCGAGATCGGTCAGGCGAGGGTAGAACGCCTTGTCGATGACCTTGCCCGTCGGCATGGCCGGCAGCGCAGCCATCAGCGGGGTGTTGGCGATCGTGCTTTCGCCGGCATATTCGGGGCCGGCTGCGATCAAGAGGGCACCGCCGTTTTCGACATATTCGGAGATGTAGTCGTAATAGAGGATCGGCAGCACGTCGCGGTGCTGGTAGCGGTCGAAGATGATCAGATCGAACTCGCTGATCTTCTCCACGAACAGCTCGCGCGTGGGGAAGGCGATCAGCGATAGTTCGTTGATCGGGGTGCCGTCCTGCTTTTCTGGCGGGCGCAGGATGGTGAAGTGGACGAGATCGACCGAGGCGTCCGATTTCAAAAGATTGCGCCATGTGCGCTCGCCGGCATGCGGCTCGCCCGACACCAGAAGCACGCGCAGGTTCTCGCGGATGCCGTCCACCAGCGCGATGGCGCGGTTGTTGGTTTCGGTGAGCTCGCCGTCTTCCTTGGGAATGGCAAGCTCGATGATGTTGCGCCCGGCATTGGGAATGGTGACCTGAAGGGGCATTTCCTGACCGACGAAGGCGCGCTCCACCGAAACCTGCTCGCCATTGACCGACACGCGCACATCGACTGGACCGGACTGCCGGTCAGTGCTGATGACGCGATAGGTCATGTCGAGCGGCTTGCCGACGAGGCCGAAGCGCGGCGCTTTCTCGAAGCGGATGCGGCGGTCCTTCTCGTTTTCCTCGCCGGTGATGAGTGCGTGCAGCGGTGCGTTGAACTCAGGCGCTGAACCCGGCGCGTCATGCACTTGGCCGTCAGTGATCATCACCGCGCCGGCAATGCGTGAGGGCGGCACGTCGCGCACAGCACTTTCCAGCGCGGAAAACAGCCGGGTCTCGGTGCGGTCGCCGGCAGCGCCCGCATTTCCGGTCTCGACCACGCGCACGTCGAATTGCTTGAAGCGCGCCAGCCTTTCCTTGATGCCGGCCAACGCCTCGTCGGTCTGCTTGCTGCGCTCGCCGATGTCCTGGCTCTGGCTGCGGTCGACCACGACGGCGACGACGCTTTGCAGCGGCTCGCGGTCCTCGTCGAGCAGCACCGGGTTGAGCATGGCAGCCGCCAGCGCGACAAGTGCAGCCGCGCGGAACAAAGCGCCGCGCTGGCGCAGCCACAGGCCAACAATCGCAAGCAGCGCCAGCGGAGCGACCACCGCCGCCAAAAGCGGCCATGACAGAAGCGGTTCGAACGACAGCGACCAGTTCATGTCACTGCCCCAGCCGTTCGAGAAGGATCGGCACGTGTACCTGGTCGGATTTGTAGTTGCCGGTCAGCATGTACATCATGATGTTGACGCCGCCGCGCAGCGCGTAAATCCGCTGCATCGGATCGGACGGCACCGTGGGCAACAGCGGATTGCCGCTGGAATCGATGGCCCAGGCACCGGCGAAATCATTCGCGGTGATCATGATCGGCGAAACGCCGTCGCCGGTGCGAACCGGGCGGTTCTCCGAGTTGGACGCATCGAGCGAAGCTTCGACCCAAAGCGGGCTGCCGTTGAAGCGGCCGGGAAACTCGGGAAGGATATAGAACGCCTTGGTCAGCACGTGATCGCTCGGCACGGGCTCCAGCGGCGGCACATTCAGGCCGCTCAAGATGTCGCGCAATCTTTCGGTCGCAGGGCTGGCCGAATCCGCGCCGATGCCGTTGGCAAACTGGTCGCGGGTGTCGAACAGCACCGTGCCGCCCTGCTGCATATAGGCGTCGATGCGGGCGATGGCCGCTTCCGTCGGCATCGGCGCTGCCGGATCGATCGGCCAGTAGATCAGCGGATAGAAAGACAGCTCGTCCTTGGCGATGTCCACGCCCGCCGGTTCGCCCGGCTCAAGTGCCGTCTTCTCGATCAGGAAGCGGGTCAGGCCTTCGAGCCCGGCACGGCTGACGGCATCCACTCCCGGCTCGCCGGTGATCACGTAAGCCAGCCGCGTGGTCGAAATCGCCTCGATGGAGATGGCATCATCCGGCTTGGCGTCGTCGGCACGCGCCTTGTCGATGGGCAAGGCCAGTGCGCCGAGCGCGACGAGCAGAATGGCGGCAGTGGCCGCGCGGCCCCGCAGCTTTGGCCGGCGCGAGAACAGGCCGCCCATCCAGAACACCGCCAAAGTATCCAGCACCATCAGCGCCAAAGCGGCGGCCACCAGCGAACCTTTCAGGTGATGCGATTCATCGAAGGCATACTGGATGTTTGTAACCGGAGCCGAAACCTGCGGCCGCTGAAGCGGCGTGAACGTGCTGTCGGCGTTCAACAAATTGTGCGCCACGACGCCGGCTTCCGAACCGTAAAGGCCGGGCGGATTTTCCAGCGTGACGGCGCTGGCAGCCTGCGGAGCAAGTGGGCGCGCGTCGGCAGGCGGCGGCACCAGCGCGCCATCGGCGGCGATCATGCGGTAGGGCGCGAGCGCCGAGGCAGGCGTATCGTTTGCGGCGGCAATGCTGCCCTGGTTGCGCGACAGTTGCACGATGCGCGACAGCATCTCGACGAAGCTGCCGGAGATCGGCAGGTTCGACCACGTCGCTTCCGGCGTGATGTGGAACAAAACGATAGTGCCCTTGCCCTTCCTCATGCCGGTCACCAGCGGCGTGCCGTCGGCGAGATTTGCCCAGGTGCGGTCAACGATGTCGGCGGAAGGTTCGGCCAACACCTGCCGGCTCACCGTTACCTCGCTTGGCGGGGCCAGATCGGCGAAGGGACCGGTCGCCGGAAATTCCGTCACCGGTTGCGGCGTCGTCCATGACAGCGCGCCGCCCAGCGAGCGCTCGCCGGTGCGCAATCTCACCGGCAACAGATCATCGCCGGCGCTGGCGGCGGCAAGCCGCGACCCGGCAAAGCGCACCAGGGTGCCGCCTTTTTCGACCCAATCGACCAGCTTGACGTGCGCCTGTTCGGGGATGGTGCCGACATCGGCCATCACGATCATGGCCGGCTTCTGGTCCAGAAGCTGCGGAATGGCGTCGGCGAGGTCGGCGCTCTGCGGCTCGACCAGATCGGCAAACGGCAAGAGCGCGCGGCGGATATAGTAGAGCGGCGAGAGCAGCGGCTGCGCCTGGTCGGCTTCGGCTTGCGACAACAGGCCGACGCGGCGGCGCTTCGAGCTGTCGTCCAGTACGCGCACCGCACCGGCATGGCGTTCGCCGTCGAGCGCAATCGCTGCGAAGTCGTTGCGCAGTTCGAACGGCACCTTCATCGTGCCGGTGGCCGTCGTCTCGCCCGGCGCGAAGGTTAGCGTCGCATCGGCAATGCGGCGGCCCTTGTCGTCGAAGGCGCCAGCGGTGATCTGGCCGGGGCCGGGATTGCCCGCGGCGCGGATGGCGGTCAGCGCAAAGCCGTCCATTTCGTTTTCGGCAGCCGCAAGCCCGACATGTGTCAGGCGATCAGGCACCGCCCACACGACATTGGCGGCGTTCTGCGACAGCAATGTGTTGAAGGCGGCTTCGTCGCCGGTTGCGGCCAAGCCGTCGGCCAGCACCGCAACGCTTGCGCCGGGCAGAGTGGCCAGCGTCTCGGCAACGCGGGCATAGACAGCGGGACGATCGGTCGGGATCGGGCGCGGCTTGGTGGCGCGCAGCCGGTCGAGCGCCGCACCCGCATCGAACGGGCCGATCTCGGCGTTGGGCTTTTCGGCGGTGAAGGCCAACACGACCGGAACGCCTGTCGTGCCCGCATCGGCGATCAGCCTCTCGGCGGTGGCAACGCGCTTGTCCCAATCGGGCGCGGCGGCCCAGTCATTGTCGATGACCAGCGCAAGCGCTGCGCCATCGGTCGGCAGTTTCTCGCGCGGATTGAATACCGGTTCGGCCAGCGCCATCACGATCAGCGCGGCCATCAAAAGGCGCAGCAGGGTGAGCCACCACGGGCTTTGCTGCGGCGTCTCCTCGCGCTTCAAAACGCGCGCCAGTATCTTCAGCGGCGGGAACACCTCGGTCTGCGGCTTCGGTGGAGTAAAACGCAGCAGCCACCATATCACCGGCAGCGCGAGCAGGCCCCAAAGCACCATCGGCGCGCCGAAGGAAAGCGGCAGCCAGCTCATGCCACCACCCTTCCTGACGGCATGCCGTCGGCAGCCATCGCCATGTGCAGGCGCACCAGCGCCTCAGAGGCGAGGCGATCGGTGTGGTTGATGGTGAAGCTCCAGCCCATGCGCTTGCAGCGGCTCGCCAGTTCATCGCGCCGCGCCCGATAGAGGCGGCGATAATCCTCGGCCAGCATTTCGGCGCGCCCGGCGGTCAGCTTTTCACCGGTTTCGGGGTCGGTGAACTCGGTGCGCCCGGCATAGGGGAAGGTCTCTTCGGCCGGGTCGGCGACCTCGACCAGATGCGCACGCACGCCGTGGCGGGAAAGCACGTCCAGCCATTCGAAGGTTTCCTCGACCGGATCGAGGAAGTCGCTGACCAGCACGATGTCAGAAAAGCGGCGGATGCCGGAGAGGTCGGGCTTCGAGGGCAGTTTCGCGGCATGGGCAAGATGCGAGGCGATGCGCTCGGCGCCGTTGCGCGCGGTGAACGGATCGGTCAGGCCCGGCCATGCGATGCGCTCGCCGCTGCGCGACAGAAGCTCGGCCATGGCGAGCGCCAGCACCAGTGCGCGCGATTCCTTCGAAACGGTCGCCGTGGCGGATTTGTAGAGCATCGAGGGCGAGGGATCGGCCCAGAGCCAGACGGTATGCGCGGCCTCCCATTCGCGGTCGCGGATATAGGTATGGTCGTCGCGGGCCGAACGGCGCCAGTCGATGCGATTCACCGCCTCGCCCTCGACGTAGGGGCGGAACTGCCAGAAGTTTTCGCCGATACCGCGCCTGCGACGGCCATGCCAGCCGGCAATCACGGTGTTGACGATGCGGCGGGCCTCGACCAGCAGATCAGGCACTAGCGAGGCCCGCTGGCGGCCGCGTGCCAGCGCTTCGCGCGCTTGCTCGGGTGCCTGGGCTTCGCCGATCCGCATCATCAGACGGCCTTCACAAGCCTCGCCACGGCGTCGCGCACACTCATGCCCTCGGCGCGCGCGGCAAAGGTCAGCGCCATGCGGTGCTGCAGCACAGGCTCAGCCAGCGCGCGCACGTCGTCGATGGAGGGCGCAAGGCGTCCGTCATAAAGCGCGCGTGCCCGGGCGCACAGCGTCAGCGCCTGGCTGGCGCGGGGACCGGGACCCCACGCGATGGTCTTGTCGGCCTCGGCGTCGCCCTGGCCGGGGCGGGCCGAGCGAACCAGCTTGAGGATCGCCTCGACCACGCTCTCCGGCACCGGCATGCGGCGGATCAGCATCTGGATTTCGCGCAGCCGCTCGGGGTTGAGCACATTTGCGGCCTTCGCCTCATCGACGCCGGTGGTTTCCAGAAGGATGCGCCGTTCCGCTTCCAGCTCGGGATAGAGGATGTCGACCTGCATCAGGAAACGGTCGAGCTGGGCTTCCGGCAGCGGATAGGTGCCTTCCTGCTCGAGCGGGTTCTGCGTTGCCAGCACATGGAACGGCGCGGGCAGGTCGTGGCGCGCGCCGGCTACGGTGACATGATATTCCTGCATCGACTGCAACAGCGCCGACTGGGTGCGCGGCGAGGCGCGGTTGATCTCGTCGGCCATCAGGAGCTGGGCGAAGATCGGGCCTGAAATGAAGCGGAAGGAGCGCTTTCCGCTCTCGTCCTGCTCCATCACTTCGGAGCCGAGGATATCGGACGGCATCAGGTCCGGCGTGAACTGGATGCGGCGCGCGTCGAGGCCGAGCACGATGCCGAGCGTTTCGACAAGCTTGGTCTTGGCAAGGCCCGGTACGCCGACCAGAAGCGCGTGGCCGCCGGCCAGCAAGGCGACCAGCGTGCGTTCCACCACGCTTTCCTGGCCGAAAATCACGCGGCCGATGCCATCGCGCACCCTGGAAATGTCGGCCAGCGCCCTTTCGGCCTGTTCGACCATGTCCTTTTCGCTGAGCGGGCTTTCCTTGACGATAACGCTCATAGTGCCTCGATCCTTATGCTGGAGACGGCGAACCGTCCTCATTCGGCTGCGATTCGATCTCGCGCGGCAAGCGATAGGAGTCTAAACCACATACGGAGTCTAATTCACAGGCCTAGGCTGACAAGCGCAACAACAGTGACTATTTCGTGACCATGACGGACGCCTCCGAACATCGTGAAGCAAGCCTTGCAAGTGCTGCCGACGCGCGCGGACTGGAAGCGCTGATCTCGCGCGCCACCCGCGCCGGCAAGGGCCTGCCGCCGGTGGAACGCTGGAATCCGGCCTTCTGCGGCGATCTCGACATGGAAATCCGGCAGGACGGCACCTGGTTCTACATGGGAACGCCGATCGGCCGCATGCCGCTGGTGCAGCTTTTTTCGACCGTGCTGCGCAAGGACGAAGACGGCAAGACCTATCTCGTCACGCCGGTGGAAAGGGTTGGCATCCGCGTTGTCGATGCGCCTTTCATTGCCGTCGAGGTTAATGTCGCGGGGCAGGGCGCCGAACAGGCGGTCACCTTCCGCACCAATGTCGGTGATGTGGTCGAGGCGGGTCCCGCCCATCCGCTGCGCTTTGTCGATGAAAGCGAAACCGGCGGCCTGAAACCCTATGTGCTTGTGCGCGGGCGGCTGGAAGCGCTGGTGGCGCGCCCGGTGATGTACGAGCTCGTCGAACATGGCGAAGAGATCGAGATCGACGGCCAAACGATGTTCGCCATACGCTCGCGCGGCGAGATTTACCCGATCATGCCGGCCGATGCCTTGAGAAAGTTGAGCGCCTGACGGCCATGGCTGAACCTGCACCTTTTTCCGCCGAGGCTTTCCGCATGCGCGCGGCCCGGCAAAGCGCGCCGGAAGGCGACCAGCCAGACTATGGCGATCATCGCTTCAATCCGGGCCATCCGCGCCTTCTGGTCAACCGCGACAAGCTGCGGGGTGCTGCCGTGCTTATTCCCGTTGTCGATCATGGTTCGGAAGCCACGGTGATCCTGACCAAGCGGGCCGAGACGCTGCGCAGTCACACCGGGCAAGTGGCGTTTCCGGGCGGGCGCATCGATGCAAGCGACCCATCGCCCGAATTCACGGCCCTGCGTGAAACCGCCGAGGAGATCGGTCTCGACAATGGCTTTATCGATGTGGTTGGGCGCATGCCGGATTATGTGTCCGGCACCGGCTACCGCATCGCGCCGGTTCTGTCGGTGGTGAAGCCCGGTTTCCATCTCCATCTCAATCCCGACGAGGTCGATGCGGCCTTCGAGGTGCCGCTGCGCTTCCTCATGGACCCTGCCAACCACCAGAAAGGCAGCCGCATGTGGAACGACCTCGAATGGATGTTCTATGAAATGCCTTATGAGGGCCAACGCATCTGGGGCGTAACCGCAGGTATTATCCGCACGGTTTATGAAAGGCTCTATGCTTGAACGAGACGGTGACGATAGCCGGGCGGGCCGAGTGGCTTGACGACAAGCACCTGCAGCGCCTTTTGGCCGTGCTTGCCGAAGGCGGCGAGGCTGCGCGCATCGCCGGCGGCGCCGTGCGCAACGCGCTGCTTGGCCAGAGCGTTGCCGATGTCGATATCGCCGCCACCACCTTGCCAGAGGAAACGGTTCGGCGGGCCGAGGCTGCCGGCTTCAAGGCCGTCCCGACCGGCATCGAACACGGCACGGTCACGGTTGTCGCCGGCGGCAAGCCGTTCGAGGTGACGACGCTGCGCGCCGACATCGAGACCGACGGGCGTCACGCCAAGGTTTCGTTCGGGCGTGACTGGAAGGCCGATGCCGAACGGCGCGACTTCACCATCAATGCGCTTTATGCCGAGGCAGACGGCACTGTCGTCGATCTCGTCGGCGGGCTTGGAGACATCGCCGCGCGCCGGCTGCGCTTCATCGGCGATGCCGAAGCGCGCATCCGCGAGGACTATCTGCGCATCCTGCGGTTTTTCCGCTTCTTTGCCTGGTATGGCGATGGCCGTCCCGACGCCGATGGCCTCAAGGCCTGCGCACGGTTGAAGGAAGGGCTCGACCGACTTTCGGCCGAGCGGGTGTGGGCGGAACTCAAGAAGCTCCTGTCGGCACCCGATCCGTCGCGGGCGCTGTTGTGGATGCGGCAGGCAGGCGTGCTGTCTCGCGTACTGCCCGAAAGCGAGAAATGGGGCATCGACGCCATTCATGCGCTGGTTCGGGCCGAGGCTGATTTCGGCTGGTCACCGGACCCAATCCTGAGATTGCAGGCCATGGTGCCGCCAGATGCCGCCCGCATGAAGGCGCTTGCCGAGAGGCTGAGGTTCTCGACTCTGGAGACAAACCGGATGGAACGCTGGGCGCTGAGGCCGGCGCTCGATCCTGCCACGACGGAAGGCACGCTTGCCAAGCTGCTCTATCTCGGCGATCCGCAGGTTTTTGCCGACAGGCTGCGGCTTTCGCTGGCAACCGCGCGGGCACGCGCCGTCGAGGATACTTCTGCGCTGATGCAAGCGGGCGGCTTCTCGCGCCTGCTTGGCTTTGCCGAAAAATGGCAAAAGCCGGTTTTTCCGCTCAAGGGTGCAGACATGACTGCGCTTGGCGCTGCACCCGGGCCAAAGCTTGGCGCGTTGCTGAAGCGGCTTGAGAACGACTGGATCGAGTCGGGTTTCGGGCTTGAGCGCGACGCGCTGCTCAAGCGCGCCGCAAAGGATTTGAAATCCTAGTCCTTAGGCGGCGTCGCGCGTCTTCTCGATGCGTGAGCGTATGGCCTCGACCATGGTTTCGCGAATTACCGTCTCGCCATGCGTCTCGCGCATGTGTTCGACAGCCCGGCGCATCACTTCGGCTTCCTCGTCGGCACGCGTGTGCCATTCGCAGCCGGGGACGAGCGACCCGCAATGGAACTCTTTCATGGGTTTCTCCTTTCCTCGTTTTGAATGAGACGAAAGCATAACACGGCTGAGCGGGTTTTGTTGCGCGTGTCGGTTGAAAATTCAGGTTTCCGCTGGTCCAGACGAATGGCGATCAGACAAAAACGTCGGGGCCAAGCCTTGCGGCCTGACCCCGTCGCTGCCGCCGGTTGGACGGTTACTTCGCGGCCATCGCCGATTCAGCAACCTTGTTCTTGCCACTCATATCCCACGAGACGGTGACCTTCTCGCCGACCTTCAGGCCAGGATCCTTGAAGGACTTCGAAAGCTGGAAGGTGGTGCCGTCCTGGAGGACCAGGCTCTTGGCCGTGGCGTTGAACGTTTTGATGTTGCCGGTGGTGTGGTGAACGGCAGCAAAGGCCATTGAACCGGAGGCGAGGAAGGTGGCTACAGCAGCCGAAACAACAAGCTTGCGCATGGCAGGCTCTCCTGGAATGGCGGGCGCGTTTCTTGGAACATCGCCCGGCAGACAATAGACCGTCCAGATACGTCGGGTCGCGGTTCGTGGGTGGTGAGCCGCCGGCGTTTCCCGGTCCGGCATAAGAAATAACGCTGATTTTTCAGCAGTGTATTAGACGAAAAAGATATTCCAAACGGCCTTAAAAGCCACAATCGCCGCCCAGATTCGATGATCTGGACACGATTGCGGCTCACATTGCGCTCACGCAGATTTTACAGCCATTTCACTTCCGGCGGCAGGGAAGAGAGGATCGAGGCGACGTTTCCGCCGGTCTTGAGACCGAAGATCGTGCCGCGATCGTAGAGCAGGTTGAACTCGGCGTAGCGGCCCCGGCGCACCAGTTGTTCGTCGCGGTCGGCGTCGGTCCAGTTGTCGTTGAAGTTCTTGCGCACGAGGTGCTGGTAGACGACGAGGAAGGCGCGGCCGACATCCTGCACGAAGGAGAAATCGGCGTTCCAGCCGCCTTTTTCCTCCTCGGAATGCAGCCAATCGAAGAAGATGCCGCCGATGCCGCGGGCTTCGTCGCGATGCGGCAGGTAGAAATATTCGTCGCACCATGCCTTCAGCCGGTCGTAGTCGGCGATGCCGCGGTTCTTGTCGCAGGCAAACTGCATGGCGCGGTGGAAGGCGACCGTATCGGGATCGGCCTGCGTGCGGCGGCGATCCAGCACCGGCGTCAGATCCGCGCCGCCGCCGAACCACTGGCGCGAGGTCACAACCATGCGCGTGTTCATGTGCACTGCAGGGACATTGGGATTCCACGGATGTGTGATGAGCGAAATGCCGCTTGCCCAGAAGCGAGGGTCCTCGTCGGCTCCGGGCATCTGCTTGCGGAACTCCGGCGAGAACTCGCCATGCACGGTCGAGGTATGGACGCCGACCTTCTCGAACAGGCGGCCCTTCATCATCGACATGGTGCCGCCGCCGCCCTTGCCCTCGTCGCGCAGCCACGGCGTCCGTTCGAAGCGCCCGGGCTCCCAACTGGACTGCGGCCCGGACACTTCGTCCTCGAGTTGCTCGAAGCCGGCGCAGATGCGGTCGCGCAGATCCTCGAACCAAGCCCTTGCGGTTTCCTTCTTCGCTTCGATGTCGATGGGCAATCCGGCCGTAATGTCAGGTCGCTGCAATTCGGTCTCCGTTTCGGGTTCGCTTTGCCCGACAAATGACTCGTCTTTTTCCGTGGCGATCCCTAATCTCTGGGCAGAAAGCGTCAAGGAGGCTTTTTTGCGCACTGCGGCAAGACCACCGCTGGATGGGTTGAAAAAACGGCTTGACCAGAGCCGCGCAAGCCGCGCCGGTCGACCGCGAGACGGCTTTTTGCGCGAGACCTTCATACTGTCGCGCTCGGATGCAAGACTGAAGGCGCAGGAGTGGTTCGAGCGCTGGCCGAAGCAGGCCTACTGGACCGAGATCGAAAGCTGGTTCGAACGCCCGAACGACGTCATCGAGTTCACCATTCGCCGCCTGCCTGCCGCCGATTGACACCTCCATTCAGGGCACAACCAGCCGTCGCGCTCCGGGTCCGTCACGGCTGAGGCGATCTTCCTTGTTGCGCAGCGGGCAGCGGTCGATCGACATGCAGCCGCAGCCGATACAGTCGGTCAGTCCGTCGCGCAGTTTCTTCAGTTGAGCGATGCGCTTGTCGAGGTCGTCGCGCCAGCCGGCCGAAAGCCGCCCCCAATCGTCGCGCGTCGGCGTGCGCCCTTCGGGCAGTGAATCGAGCGCTGCGCGGATATCGGCAAGCGAGATGCCGACATCCTGCGCCACCTTGATCACCGCAACGCGGCGCAGCACGTCGGAGCCGTATCGGCGCTGGTTGCCGCTTGTGCGGTAACTGCGGATCAGCCCGCTTCGCTCATAAAAATGCAACGCTGAAACAGCGACCCCGCTTCTCGCCGCAACCTCCCCGACGGTCCATTCGCGCGCCATCGAAAATTCCCGCTTGACCTCAACTTATGTTGAGGTTGTAGCAGTTAGGCGTTCGATCTGCAAATGCGGGAGAAGGTTATGTGCATCCGTCAGGAATTCGTCGCTGCAAAGCCGGTTGGCAGCGCCTTGCCGCTAGCCGATCTGCCGGATCGCTTCTCCGGCGACCATTGCCGCAGAGACGGCGACGTTGAGGCTGCGGGCGCCATTCTTCATCGGGATGAGCAGGCGGGCATCGGCGCTCTCGTGGACATGGTCGGGTACGCCGGCCGATTCACGCCCGAACAAAAGCGTGTCGCCTTTCTCGAAGGAAAAGCTGGTGTAGACGGTCGCGGCCTTGGTCGAAAGCAGCAGCAGCCGGCGTCCGTCGGCATTCCGCTTCTCCTCGAAGGCCGCCCAGTCGAGATGACGGGTGAGGGCCGCCATTTCGATATAGTCCATCCCGGCCCGCTTCAGCGCCCGGTCCGACAGGTCGAAGCCCGCCGGCTCGATGATGTCGACGCCCAGCCCAAGGCACGCGGCGAGGCGCAGGATTGTACCGGTATTGCCGGCGATATCCGGCTGGTAGAGGGCGATGCGCAGATCGTCTTGCATTTCGAGGTGCTTTTCCTGCGTGGCAGATCGGCCACAGCCAGAGCGCGCTTTTGGCAATGGCTGGACTTTCGGGTGGTGGTTTTCTGCGATTGCGTGTATATGCCCGCCATTGTCAACTCGAACTGACGGAGGCGGGATATGGAATTCATGATGTCCGTAGACATTCACCGCCCCATCCGTGGGCTTACTGCCTGACGGCGGCACTCGGTTCGACGCTTCACTGACATTTTCAAGACGCTCGCGCTGATTCCCGCCGAAACGCTTTCACGGCTTTCGAAGGTAACCAGCCATGTTTTCCAATGCGTCAAAGGGGCTCGCAGCCCCGCCTGAGTCTGCTTCGCATTCCGGCAAGTCCGCGTTCGATGGCAATGCTGCCAGCCGTCGCGGCCGTGATTTCCATTCGACTTTTTTCCTGGAGGACGGACCTATGTTCGATCCATGCAAAGTCCCCGGCTCCCGCAGCCTGCACGAACGCAAGCTGGCAACCTGGGCGCTCCTTGTCGGCGAAACCCATTCTTCCGCCGTCCATGCCGAAACCAGGCGCAGGCCGCATCGCGGCATGCTGCCGGATGTCGATTTCTCCCGCGCGGTGCCGGACTACAGCCGGCCTTCGCTGGTGCGTCGCCTGTTTGGCCTGTTCCGCTCTGGCGGTGGCAGTCACCATCCTGCTGACGTGGCCTGTCAGGAATCTCCTGATGGGCCTGTCGGAGACATGCGTTCGCCATCCTATATAGCGCGCGAGCGGAGAGGTGCTTCGGCAGACCCATCCGAACCCCGTGACGAGGGGTCTGTGCGTCCATTGGCTGCGTAAACGGGCGCAGAAACTGCAACTGACAAAGAAGAAAGTGCCGAACCGATGTTTCGCTGGTTTGAAGAAAGACTCGATCCGTTTCCGGTCGCAGAGCCGGTCGAGCCGCCCAAGACCCTGATCGCATTTTGCCTGCACTATACGCGCGGCGCGTGGCCTTACATCGCCATTACCGGGGTGCTGATCACCTCTATCGCGCTGGCCGAAGTGTGGATGTTCGGCTTCCTTGGTCGCATCGTCGACTGGCTCTCGGCGCAGAACCGCGAGACGTTCCTGCAGACGGAAGGCTGGAAGCTGGCGGCCATGGCGTTCGTCGTGGTCGTGCTTTTGCCGGCCATGGCGCTGTTGCAGTCGCTGGTGCATGACCAGACGCTGATGGGCAACTACCCGATGCGCATCCGCTGGGACGTGCACCGCTACCTGCTCAAGCAGTCGATGACGTTCTACCAGGACGAGTTTGCCGGCCGCATCGCCACCAAGCTGATGCAGACGGCGCTTGCCGTGCGCGAATGCGTGGTCAAGGTCATCGACGTCCTCAACTATGTCGTGGTGTACTTCCTCGGCATGGTGTTCATCGTCGGCTCGTCCGACTGGCGCCTTGCGACTCCGCTGGTCGTCTGGCTGGTAGCCTACGCGCTTCTGCTGCGCTATTTCATCCCGCGCCTTGGCAAGGTGTCGGAGGAGCAGGCCGACGCGCGTTCGGTGATGACCGGGCGCATCGTCGATTCCTACGCCAATATCCAGACGGTCAAGCTGTTCTCGCATGCACGCCGCGAGGCGGTCTATGCGCGCGACAGCATGGCGATCTTCATGGACACGGTCTACCGCTCCATGCGCCTCGTAACCAGCCTTTACGGGCTGCTCTACCTGATCAACTCGCTGCTGCTGTTCTCCGTCTCGGCGCTGTCGATCTGGCTGTGGCTGAACGAGGCCGTGTCCATCGGCGCGGTGGCCGTGGTCATCGGTCTTGTCCTGCGTCTTTGGGGCATGTCGCAGTGGATCATGTGGGAGATGTCGGCGCTGTTCGAAAACATCGGCACGGTGCAGGACGGCATCGGCTCGATCTCGCTGCCGCGCCTTGTGGAAGACAAGTCGGGGGCAAAAGAGATCGTCGTCGACAAGGGCAAGATCGAGTTCGATGGCATCGGCTTCCACTACGGCAAGCAGAAGGGCATCATCGAAGACTTGTCGCTTGTCATCGATCCGGGTGAAAAGGTCGGCATCGTCGGGCGCTCAGGCGCCGGCAAATCCACGCTGGTCAACCTGCTGCTGCGCTTCTACGACCTGGAGAAGGGCCGCATCCTCATCGACGGGCAGGAGATCGCCTCGGTCAAGCAGGACAGCTTGCGCGCCCAGATCGGCATGGTCACGCAGGATACCTCGCTGCTGCACCGCTCTGTGCGCGACAACATCCTCTACGGCCGCCCCGACGCGACCGAGGAGATGATGATCGAGGCGGCGCGGCGGGCGGCGGTGATGGACTTCATCGGCGGGCTTGCCGACCACAAGGGTCGCAAGGGCTTCGACGCCCATGTCGGCGAGCGTGGCGTCAAGCTGTCCGGCGGCCAGCGGCAGCGTATCGCCATTGCCCGCGTCATGCTGAAGGATGCCCCGATCCTCATTCTCGACGAGGCGACGTCGGCGCTCGATTCAGAAGTGGAGGCGGCCATCCAGGAGAACCTGTACAAGCTGATGCAGGGCAAGACCGTCATCGCCATCGCGCACCGGCTCTCCACCATTGCGGCGATGGACCGGCTAGTGGTGATGGATAAGGGCCGCGTCATCGAGGAAGGCTCGCACGAATCCCTGATCGCCAAAGGCGGCCTTTACGCGCAACTGTGGCAACGCCAGTCCGGTGGCTTCCTGCTCGACGAAGGTCCTGCCGAGCCGGCCGGCGAACTGGAGGAACAGGCGGCGGAGTAGTGGTCTATTTCAAGCCGGCGGCCTTGCGCAAAGCTGCATTGATGCGGGTTTGCCAGCCGCGGCCGTCTTTGACGAAGAAGCCGATCACTTCTTGGTCGAGGCGCAAATGGACCGAACGTTTCGTGTGGGGAAGGGGCGGGCGGCCGAGACGACGGCGCTCGTTGCTTTCCAGCACTTCCTCCATCAGGGGCGTGTCCGGATCAGCCAGCGCAGCAGCGGTGATCTCGTCGTCCTCTTCGTCGGTCATGTTTTCAAGCGCGGCGCGTGCCATATCTTTGGCGCGCGCAAGCTTGGCGGGATCTGGCGATCCCCTGCCTCTTACGCCAGACTGCAACTTGCTTTCGTGCCCGATGTGGTCCGGCGCTTCTGCTTCAGATTTCCCTGGCAAGGCATTGGGACGATGTTTGGCTCTAGCGCTCATAGAATTTCCTGATTTCCGTCTTTGTTGCCCGACGCAGCGAAATCACACGGATTCGCTCGTCTCGTTCCGTAAAGACCATCGTATAAAATCGGGCGCCTATCAGGCCGGTTGCCAGTATTCTCTCCTCGCCGTAGTCCGTGGCCTCATCTACAACATAAAGAGCGGTATCGAAATCAAAGGCATGTACCGCTTCGAAATCGACCCCATGCTTGGCCTTGTTCGACCTCGCCTTTCTCTCGTCCCACTCGAACTGCATAGCGCCCCCACGCTAAGAATTATTGTGTATACGTTATTCTCAGATATGGCAAGTTTTTGTGGCCACAAAAAAGAACGCCTCTATCAAGGTTTCGGCTTTTTTCCCGTTGCTGGTATGAGCAAGAACATTGTCCCTGGTTGGAGTGCGGCCGCAGTATGAATGCCGTCTATCGCTGGTTTGAAAACTGGGTCTACCCATTCAGGGAGCCCGCCAGTCTGAAGCCGCCGTCAACGGCAGGCGGCTTTCTGTGGCACTATGTCGGCCAGGCCAAGCTGGCGTTTTTTGCCATGCTGGTCATTGGCGGCATCGCGCCATTGGTCGAGGCGGGGCTGTTCTATTTCGTCGGCCGCCTGGTCGATATCCTCGACCAGCTTCCGGCTGACCGCAGTTGGGCAGCGCTTTGGGACGCCGCCGGCTGGGAAATCTCGTTCATGATCGCGGTCGTGCTGGTCATCCGCACGGTTGTCGTGGCCCTGTCCGCGCTTGTCGGCGAGCAGACCATCGTGCCGGGCTTCTTCAACCTTGTGCGCTGGCAGGCGCACCGGCATGTCTCGCGCCAGTCCTATTCCTTTTTCCAGAACGATTTTGCCGGTCGCATCGCAACCAAGGTCTGGCAGGCAGGGCAGGCCACCGGCGACCTGATGGAAAGCTTCATCGAGGTGGTCTGGTTCATGATCGTCTATACGGTCACCACACTTGCCTTGGTCGCCGCGCTCGACTGGCGTCTGGCGGCGTTGGTGCTGGTTTGGATCGTGGCGTTCGGCTGGCTCGCCAGGCTCTACATCCCCTCCATCCGCAAGCGCGCGGAAGCGACGGCGGAAGCCGGGTCGATGATCAATGGACGCATCGTCGATTCATATTCGAACGTGCAGACGCTGAAGCTTTTCGCGGCCGACGGCGACGACAGCTACATCCGCAACGGCTTCGACATCTATCTCGACCAGCTCCGCCCCTTCACCCGCCGCCTTACCGGGGTCAGGGTGGCGCTGACGGCGCTGTCCGGCATCATGATCACGGCGATCGGCTGTTTTGCCGTCTATCTGTGGGTCGAAAACCTCATCACCGTTGGCGCGGTCGCCTTTACGCTTTCACTTGTGCTGCGTCTCAACATGCTGCTTGGGCGCTTGATGATGCAGCTCAATGGCATATTGCGAAACCTCGGCGTGCTGGAAAACTCCAAGGAGCTGATCTCGCAGCCGCTCGGCCTTGTTGATGCACCCGATGCAAGGGAACTTGTCGTTACTGGAGGGAGCATCGAGGTGAACAACGTCGAGTTCCACTACGGCAAGGGCTACGGCGTCCTCGACCACATCAGCCTCAGTGTGCGGCCGGGTGAAAAGGTCGGTCTGGTCGGCCCTTCTGGCGCCGGCAAGACCACGCTCGCCAACCTCATCCTGCGCCTCTACGATCTGGAAAGCGGTGCGATCCTGATCGACGGCCAGGACATCTCGAAAGTCACGCAGAACTCGCTGCGGGCCAATATCGGCGTGGTCAGCCAGGAGACGGCGCTGTTCCACCGCTCGCTGCGCGACAACATCAAGCTCGGCATGGAAGAGGCGAGCGATGCCGAGGTGGTAGCTGCCGCCAAGCGGGCGGAAGCGCATGATTTCATCCTTGGCCTGCGCGACAACCGGGGTCGTGCCGGCTACGAGGCCTTCGTCGGCGAGCGCGGCGTCAAGCTCTCCGGTGGCCAGCGCCAGCGCGTCGCGATCTCGCGCGTGTTCCTGAAGGACGCGCCGATCCTCATCCTCGACGAAGCCACCTCGGCGCTCGATTCCGACATCGAGGCCGCGATCCAGGAAAACCTGCACAGGCTGATGGAAGGCAAGACGGTGATTGCTATCGCGCATCGCCTCTCCACAATCGCCGCGCTCGATCGGCTGGTCGTGCTGGATGGAGGCCGCATCGTGGAGGAAGGCACGCATGACGAGCTAGTCGCCCTCGACGGCCTTTATGCGCGGCTGTGGAAGCGCCAGTCCGGCGGTTTCCTGTTCAACGAGGAGAGTCCGCTCGCGGAGACGCGCCCGGCGGAGTAGACTGTTGCGTACCACTTTCGATTAATAATTCAGGGCGATCTATGTCGCTTAGGCCCCCCAATTTCTTGTGGAAAACCAGCGCCGGCGACGCGACGTTCGATCTGCTCGGCCACGAGATCCTTACCGAGAAGGCTGCAGGGCTTGGACGCACCGGTGCGCAGGCCGAAGCGTGCCTTGCGAGATTGCGCGACCACCAGGGATCGGAGGCCGAGCGCGAGCGTCTCATCAAGGCCGCGGCCGACGCCGTTTATGCATGGTTCATCCAGCGCGAATTGTGCGGCTTTCGCCGGCACGACGACGTCGTGCGCCAGTACGATATACCCAGGGTTGTGCTTGCTAGGTTGGGCGCGAAATAGCGTGCTGCCGTCAGTCGGAAAGTCCGGCCAGTTCCGACGGCGCGATGAAGCTGTCGGGGCAGTCGCCGCTGCGGATGATGGCGCGCACTTTCAGCGGCGGCGAATCGATGCCGGCATAGCGCTCGAAGCGACGCAGATAGTAGCGCATCAGCGGGCCGGCGATCGGCTGCTGGTCGTGCAGCGTCGTGCCTGCGGAATAGACGACAGGATTGTTGCCCGCCTTCCATTCCACCGCTGCGCGGTGCCAACCTTGCGGCGACACGTTGCCGATCTGCACAACGCAGCCGTCGCGCACGCCGGTGAACCATTGCGGGTCCGTGTCGGGTTCGGGCGGGGTTACGGCAAAGGCATGGTTGGCCATCAGTGCCGCAATGTCATCGCTGTCGGGGTATTGCGCGGCGAAACTGGTGGCCGAGCCAAGCTGGACCTTGAGGCCGAGGCTCACTGCCAGAAGTACGGCAAAGGCGAGGCTAAGCGACAGCCGTGGCATCGCGCCTGATCCCTCTCGTGAAGATGAAGACGATCGTCAGGATGGTCACCCAGCCGGCAATCGCCGCTCCCGTCGGGCCATGGATGGTCGAATAATACTGCGGCATCACGCCGATCAGCGCGATGCGGAAGACGTTGATGAACACTGTCGCGGCACAGGCAAGCAAGGTCGCCAAGATGGCCCGTTTCGACCATTTGAGGCCTTGCGCGCTGACGAAAAGCACGCCGCACAGCATCGCAAGCGATACGTTTGTAAGCGAGGAGCACGCCGGCTCGAGGAAGATCACGCCCGATCCGTCGGCAAACGGGATGGTGTTGCCGCTCGACTGCGTTCCGACGATCCAGCTCACCAGCTTGGCGTCCATTTCCAGTATCCGCGTACCGGCGGCGGCGAACAGGATGCGCGCCCACAGCATCGGCACCGTCAGCGCCAGCAGCACCATTCCCGCGCGGCGCAGCGAGGACGACTTCGCGGATGTGGCGTAAAGATAGATGCCGGCAAGGGCGATGCCGAGCCAGCTCATGAAGGGTGCGGGAACGAGGAAGGTTGCGCAGGCGATGACGGCAACGGCGATATCCATACGCCCTGCCGCGCGCTGGTCGGCGCGCAATAGCAAAAGGACCGCGATTGCGCCTGCGGCCCAGATGACGATGCTTACGCCAAGCGTATTGAAGAGCGCGGCCGCGATGCCGTTGTTCTGGATTTCGGTCGCGGCCTTCTCGCTGATGCCGTTGGCGAAGCCGACAATGGTTACGCCGAGGTACAGCAGACGACATTGAACGGCCGCGCTGACGCGGCCGTCCTCGTTCACGATTTCAGTTCTGCTTACGTCGAAAGTAGTCACGCACACGTCTCGCGCTCTGTCAGCCAGGCAGGATCCCGCCCAGGTTCGCTGCCCGCGCGGCGCAAGCCGCTTGCTTAAGGCCTATTGCCCGTCTTTCGACTTGCGATTGCGGTTCCTTACCCACAGGTAGCCGCCAAGAGCGACGACTGCCGGCAGGCCGAGACCAATCACAGGGCCGGGCGCGGAGTGCGAAACCGTTCCGCCACCGTTGTTGCCGCCACCGTTGTTACCACCGCCTTTTCCCCCGCCACTGCCGGGAAACCAGCCCGAAAGGGCAAATGCGGGCAAGCTGGTCAGAACTACAAATGCGATTGCGATCGGCAAAGTCCGTGTTGCCTTCATGTACTTTTCTCCCATCCAAGCGACTAAGATTGAAGGGTACCATGCGGGTCAGGATTCGTAGGTCGCTCATAGGTGGTAGTTCGCTAGATAGTATGGCTTAACCATATCTAAGAAGCCTGTTTTCACTCAGTCCACCTTGTGACTGTTGCACCATGTTGCGCCGTGACGAAACGCGCTGGAACACCCGGCGGCGCTTAAACCATATGGCCTACACCGTCCCTGGCTGGCTGTGTGTCGTTTACGGCGCGGGGGCAATCGTTCGATTCGATCAACGCCACCGGTCGGATTTTCCAAAAAGGGGCCGCAGCCAAGCTGTATGACGCCGGGCTCGCAACTGTCTGTAAGTGGCTGAATTCCGGCCTTCCGAACGGGCCGCGACAATCTGCCGTCCCGCCTGTTGCGCTCTGGACAAGCGGTGGCTTCACGCATAAACCGAAATCCAAATGCCGGAGGAGTCCCGCTAGCCTTTTGCCATGCGCGAATGGCTGGCGTTTTGAGCGGGGACAAGAAGCTCGACCTTCGGCACGGAAGAGGCGAAAGGATCAGGCACCCGTGAGCGCAACCGATATCGAAGATCCAAACCGTCGAGATTTTCTTTACATCGCCACCGGCATGGCCGGCGTTGTCGGTGCAGGCGCCGTCGCCTGGCCGTTCATCGACCAGATGCGGCCCGATGCCTCGACGCTGGCGCTTTCGACCGTCGAGGTCGATGTCTCTTCTCTGACGCCCGGCATGTCGCTGACTGCCAAGTGGCGCGGCAAGCCGGTGTTCATCCGCAACCGCACGCCTGAAGAGATCGAGGCCGCCAAGGCCGTCAAGCTCGACGAGCTCAAGGATCCGCTGGCGCGCAACGCCAATCTCGCTTCCGACGCACCGGCCAACGATCTCGACCGCACCGCCGGCGAGGGCAAGGAAAACTGGCTGGTCATGGTCGGCGTCTGCACCCATCTCGGCTGCATCCCGCTTGGCCAGCAGGGCGATTTCGGCGGCTGGTTCTGCCCATGCCACGGTTCGCACTACGACACCGCCGGCCGCGTCCGCAAAGGCCCGGCACCGGAAAACATGGCGGTGCCCGTGTTCGAATTCATTTCTGATACCAAAGTCCGCATCGGTTGAGGCAGGGGGATATTTCGATGAGCGAGGGACACTCCACCTATTCGCCTAAAACCGGGCTTGGCCGCTGGTTCGATGCCCGCCTGCCGCTGCCCAGGCTGGTCTATGACAGCTTCATCGCCTATCCGGTGCCGCGCAACCTCAACTATGCGTGGACCTTCGGCGGCATCCTGTCGATCATGCTGGTGGCGCAGATCCTCACCGGCATCGTCTTGGCGATGCACTATGCCGCCGACACGCACCTGGCCTTCGGGTCGGTCGAAAAGATCATGCGCGACGTCAATTCCGGCTGGCTGCTGCGCTACCTGCACTCCAACGGTGCGTCGTTCTTCTTCATCGCGGTCTATGTCCACATCTTCCGCGGTCTCTATTACGGCTCCTACAAGGCGCCGCGCGAACTGCTCTGGATCCTCGGCTGCATCATCTATCTCCTGATGATGGCGACCGGCTTCATGGGTTACGTGCTGCCGTGGGGCCAGATGAGCTTCTGGGGCGCGACGGTTATTACCGGCTTCTTCACCGCCATTCCGCTTGTCGGCACTTGGATCCAGGAACTTTTGCTCGGCGGCTTTGCGGTCGACAACCCGACGCTCAACCGCTTCTTCGCGCTGCACTACCTGTTGCCGTTCATGATCGCCGGCGTCGTTGTGCTGCACGTCTGGGCGCTGCACGTCACCGGCCAGAACAATCCGACCGGCATCGAGGTCAAGTCGAAGACCGACACCGTTGCCTTCACGCCCTATGCGACTATCAAGGACGCGCTCGGCATGATCGTGTTCCTGCTGGTGTTCGCCTATTTCGTCTTCTACATGCCGAACTATCTCGGCCACCCGGACAACTACACCGTTGCCAACCCGCTGAAGACGCCGGCGCACATCGTGCCTGAATGGTACTTCCTGCCGTTCTACGCCATCCTGCGCGCCATCACCTTCAACATCGGGCCGATCAACTCCAAGCTCGGAGGCGTGCTCGCCATGTTCGGCGCCATCGCGGTCCTGTTCGTCGTGCCATGGCTTGACACTTCCAAGGTCCGCTCAGCGGTCTACCGTCCGTGGTACAAGCTGTTCTTCTGGATCTTCGCCGCCAACGCCATCTTCCTCGGCTGGCTCGGCTCGCGTCCGGCGGAAGGCTCCTACGTGGTCATGGCGCAGATCGCCACGCTCTACTACTTCGCCTTCTTCATCGTCATCATGCCGCTGCTTGGCCTGATCGAGACGCCTCGCCGCCTGCCGAACTCGATCACCGAGGCAGTGCTGGAGAAGAACAAGGGTGCCGGCAGCGGGCATCCGGCGGGCGCCACGGCGTCTCCGGAAACCAGAGGCTGAGGCAGGGAATCTTAGGGGATTTAACATGAAAAAGATTCTCGCTTCGCTGGCAGTGCTGGGCTTCATGATGGCCGGCACCGCCGCCATTGCCGAGGAGGCGGGCCACAACGCCGCCGAACCGACGCACTTTCCCATCCACAAGCCAAAGCAGATCGACTGGACCTTTTCCGGTCCCTTCGGCACCTACGACAAGGGCCAGCTCCAGCGCGGCCTGAAGGTCTACAAGGAAGTCTGCTCGGCCTGCCATTCAATGAACCTGGTGGCGTTCCGCACGCTAGAGGACCTTGGCTATTCCGAGGCGCAGGTGAAGACGCTTGCCGCCGAATACACCGTCCAGGACGGTCCCAACGATGAAGGCGAGATGTTCGAGCGTCCGGGCCTGCCGTCGGATCATTTCCCGTCGCCGTTCCCGAACGAACTGGCGGCTGCTGCTGCCAATGGCGGCGCTGCTCCGCCCGACATGTCGTTGCTCGCCAAGGCGCGCGGCGTCGAGCGCGGCTTCCCGACCTTCGTATTCGACATTTTCACCCAGTATGCCGAAAACGGCCCCGACTACATCCACTCGCTGTTGACCGGCTATGACGAACAGCCGCCGGCCGGCATGGAGATCGCGGAAGGCACGCACTACAACCCGTATTTCATCGCCGGCAAGTCCCTGGCCATGGCCAAGCCTTTGTCCGACGATCAGGTGACCTACGACGACGGTGCGCCGCAGACGGTCGACCAGTATGCGCGTGACGTCTCAGCATTCCTGATGTGGGCGGCCGAGCCGCATCTCGAGGACCGCAAGAAGACCGGCTTCCGTGTCGTCGTCTTCCTGCTGCTCTTTGCCGGCTTGATGTATCTCACCAAGCGCAAGGTCTGGGCCAACGTCCCGCACTGAAACTAAAGATATGAGAATAAGGGGAGGGGCGCCGATCGGTGCCCTTTTCTTTTTGGCCGGCAGGCGGCAATAAAGCACGGTCCCGAAAAGTGGATACCGGTTTTCGGACAAGACCATGCGCAAAGAAAGAAATGGATCGCGGTGACGGTTCAACGAAAAGCCGTCACGATCCGTTGGATGGCGATTGGATGCCCCCGATGAACGCTTCTGTCGAAGAAACCTTGCTCGCCGCGATCCGCACAATTCCCGACTATCCCAAGCCGGGCATCCTGTTTCGAGACATCACCACGCTGCTCGGAAATGCGCGCGCATTCCGCCGCGCCATCGACGAGTTGGTGCATCCGTTTGTCGGCGGCAAGGTGGACAAGATCGCGGGCATCGAGGCGCGCGGCTTCATCCTTGGCGGCGCGGTTGCACATCAGTTGTCTGCCGGCTTCGTGCCGATCCGCAAGAAGGGCAAGCTGCCGCACGAAACGGTGCGCGTCGCCTATAGCCTGGAATACGGACTGGACGAAATGGAGATGCACAAGGACGGCGTTGCTCCGGGCGAGAAGGTCATCCTGATCGACGACCTCATTGCCACCGGCGGCACTGCAGAAGCGGCGGTCAAGCTGTTGAGGCAGATCGGCGCTGACATCGTTGCCGCCTGCTTCGTCATCGACCTGCCGGATCTCGGCGGCCGCCGCAAGCTGGAAGCCCTCGGCGTGCCGGTGCGAACCCTCATCGGATTCGCAGGGCATTGAGCGGCAAACCGCGCCGTAATTTCGAAGCGCCACTCCTCAACCTCGTCATCCCGGAAGCGAGCCGAGCAAAGCGACGGCGATGCTGTGCGGGATCCATTCCGTGACATCGCGGCAGCGCGAAAGCGTTGTAAAACCAGCTACACCCCTCATCCGACCTCGCTGCGCTCGGCCACCTTCTCCCACAAGGGGCGAAGGTAGGTCGGCATCCACGCCGAGGCCAATGTTCAACGTTAGTGTTTAGCGGTGGGGTCGATGACGGCTTCCCTTCGCCCCTTGTGGGAGAAGGTGGCCGAGCGAAGCGAGGTCGGATGAGGGGTGTTTGAGCGCAAACGCTGACGCCTTCCTCTCCCCGCCTGCGGGGGTGAGCAGCCGGTTCGCAAAGCGAATTCATCATGCCGGTGGCATGATGAAAGGCCAGCGAACGCCGGGTCGCTGCGCAAGCAGCGGGCACCCGGCCGGTAGGGTAAGGGTGAGGGGCAGCGCTGGCTTCACTGGATGTGGATCGAATTACCCACCTCCCTATCCACACCCCATGCCAACCCCTTGACCTCACTCACTTCTGTAAAAAATCTTTCACCCCGCTTATCCACGCCCTCTCATCCCTCCCCCATACTCTGCCCCATCGCTCTTGCGGGAACCGGCTGCGCACCGGGCAACGGTTAGGGCGGCGGTGACCTCCCCCCATTGGTTCGGCGCCAATGGACCCGAGGGCATCCGACAGGCCGGCGTCCTGCGGCGGGCTTTCCATGACAAAGGAAAGGCAACCCGTGGCGGCAGGAGGCGCATTTCGCCTGATCGTCGCGACAGGGTAAGCCCATCGGACGATCTTGGGACCGGTCGACTGGATGACAAGCACCGGACGGGCGGCCGCGAGGCCGCACTACTTAACTAAACGAGCGACCGAACGGCCGCCCGTCCTCCCGACCTCATTCGAGGTCAGTTCTTTGACAATGGCCAGACGGCTTTCGCCGGGCGTGGCAATGAACAGGTGCGAGCTTCAGCCCGCCTTGACCAGCACCGAGTTCTCGAACTCGATGACCTTCGCGCCGGTGGAATTGAATGCCTCCGCGAAGATGGTCAGCAACAGCCATCCGGGCCGCGATGCGATCGGCCGATATCCGACGCCTGTGCGCGTGAAGCTTATCGTCTCGCCGGCATATACCGGCTTCAGCCATTTGAGGTTCTTGAAGCCGGGCGAGGGGCCGAATTCCGGTGCCGGCCCTGTACCAGTCCATCTGGTGTCCGCCGAGGTGATCTGGGCGAGGTTGTATTTCATCCACATCGCCGCCGTGTGCCAGCCGGAGGCGCACAGCCCGCCGAGCACACTCTTCTTTGCCGCCTCTTCGTCGAGGTGGAAGAGTTGGGGATCGTATTTGGCGGCGAACGCCTTGATCTCGTCCGGCCTGAACGTATGCGATCCAAGCTGGACTGTTTTCCCGATGCCGAGGAATTCGTCGAGCGTCATTGGGCAGCTCCGCGCGTCAGGAACATGACGGAGTTCCGCAGTTCGAACACAGGTTCGCCGCGCTGGTTGACCAGTTCCGTCCTGATGGTCACGAGACCGACGGTGGGCCGCGATTTCGACAGCCGCTTGGACAGCACCGTGCATGTGCCGGTGAGCGTGTCGTTGGCCAAAACCGGGGCCCGCCACCTGACCTCGTCAATGCCGGGCGATCCCTGCGATGTGGAATCGACCAGAAAGGCGTCGCAGATCATGCGCATGAAAATCGCGCAGGTGTGCCAGCCGGACGCCGCCAATCCGCCGAGGATGCTCGCCTTGCCGGCGGCTTCGTCCAGATGCATGGGTTGCGCGTCGAACTCGGAGGCGAATTCGATGATTTCCTCCGCCGTCACCAGCTTGCTGCCGAGGTCGAGCGCGGCCCCTTCGGCAAAATCCTCGTAGGCCCATTTCTTGGCGGTCATGGAATGGAATCTCGTTCAAGCTTGCGCCGATACCATGAACCTTGCGCAGCATTGCGCGCAAGGCCGCAGGTACTGTGGCCTTACATCCGGTACGCTCTGCGGATCAGGTGTTGAACTTGAACAGCATCACGTCGCCGTCCTGCACGACATATTCCTTGCCTTCGTCGCGTGCCTTGCCGGCTTCCTTGGCGGCGACTTCGCCGCCGAGCGCGACGAAGTCGTCGTAGGCGATGGTCTGGGCCCTGATGAAACCGCGCTCGAAATCGGTGTGGATTACGCCGGCCGCCTGCGGGGCCTTGGTCCCGCGCGAGATAGTCCAGGCGCGCGTTTCCTTCGGGCCGGCGGTGAAGTAGGTGATGAGGTGCAGCAGATCGTAGCCGGCTCGGATCAGCTTATCGAGACCCGGCTCGTCCAATCCCATCGAGGCCAGGAATTCCCGCTCCTCATCATCGGGAAGCTGCGCCACCTCGGCCTCGATCGCTGCCGAGATGACCACGGTTTTCGCGCCTTGCGCCTCGGCCATCTTCTCGACGGAGCGGGTATGCTCGTTGCCGGTCGCGGCGTCTGACTCAGCTACGTTGCAGACATAAAGGACCGGGTGGGAGGTAAGCAGGTTCAGGCCCCTGAGGATAGCAAGGTCCTCCGCTGCAATGCCGTTCAGCAATACGCGGGTCGGCTTGCCGTCCTGCAATAGTGCCAGCGCCTTTTCCATAAGGGGCAGGACTGTGGTCGCTTCCTTGTCCTTGCCGGTTGCGCGCTTGCGGATCTGGACGATGCGGCGCTCGATGCTGTCGAGATCGGCCAGCATCAACTCGGTCTCCACCGTCTCGGCATCCGCAACCGGGTCGATACGACCTTCGACATGAGTAATATCGTCGTCCTCGAAGCAGCGCAGCACATGGACGATGGCGTCGACCTCGCGGATGTTGGCGAGGAACTGGTTGCCCAACCCTTCGCCCTTGGAAGCGCCCCGCACCAATCCGGCAATATCGACGAAGGAAATGCGGGTCGGAATGATTTCCTTGGATTTGGCAATCTCCGCGATCTTCTTCAGGCGCGGATCAGGAACTGCCACTTCGCCCGTGTTAGGCTCAATGGTGCAAAACGGATAGTTGGCGGCCTGCGCGGCAGCCGTGCGGGTCAGTGCATTGAACAGCGTAGACTTGCCGACATTGGGCAGGCCGACAATACCGCATTTAAAGCCCATGATTTATCAAGTCCTGTCGATCTTCGGGAGTTGCCCACGGCTATGGGCGAAAGGCCTGACAATCGTCAAGCCCCGGTGGGGCAGCTATTCCTTGTTGCCGAACAGCTTCTTGAGCATTGCCGCCATCGGTCCGGTTTCGGGAAGCTTCACAGCGGGTCCTTGCTGGCGAGCCTGGCGGATGTGGCTTTGCTGCGGCTTGCGTGCCGCTTTCTTCGGTGGCGGCGCGTCGTCTTCTCCGGTCGGCTGGAGCTTGTCGCGCAAGGTCAAGGTAATGCGGTTCATGAAGGAATTGTCGTCGCCCTTGGCGATCAGGTCGGCATTGTCCGCAACGGACTGGATCAGGACGTCGAGCCATTCCTGATCGGCCTTGGAGAAGTCACCAAGAACATGGCCATGCACCATCTCCCGGGCGCCGGGATGACCGATTCCGATGCGGACGCGCCGATAGTCCTTGCCGATATGCTGGTCGAGCGAACGGATGCCATTATGACCGCCTGCACCGCCGCCAACCTTGACCCGCACCTTGCCCGCGGCGAGATCGATCTCGTCATAGAAAACGGTCACAGCGGACGGCTCTAATTTATAGAAGCGAAGTGCTTCGCCGACCGCTTGGCCGGAAAGGTTCATGAAGGTCTGCGGCTTGATAAGCAGCACCTTTTCGCCGCCGAGCTTGCCCTCGGCGATCTCTGCCTGGAATTTGCGCGACCATGGCGAAAACGAATGGCGGCGGGCTATCGCGTCCGCCGCCATGAAACCGACATTGTGCCGGTTGTTCGCATACTTCGCACCCGGATTGCCGAGGCCTGCAAAAAGCAGCATCGTCGTCTCTCCGGGTGGAAAGAGGTTACTTCTCTTCGGCAGCAGAAGCCGCAGGGGCCGCAGCTGCGCCGTCGTCGTCTTCCGCCTTGGCAGCGGCGGTACCGGCTATGGTCGCGATGGTGAAGTCGCGATCAGAAATCACAGCCTTGATGCCTGCCGGCAGCTTGACCGCCGAGATGTGAATTGAATCGCCGATGTTGGCGCCATCGAGATCGACGGTGATGAAGTCGGGGATCGCATTGGCGGGGCAATGGAACTCGACTTCGTGGCGCACGACGTTCAGCGTGCCGCCGCGCTTGATGCCCGGTGACTTGTCTTCGTTGATGAAGTGGACCGGGACGTTGACGGTCACCTGGGTGTCCTTGCCGACGCGCAGGAAGTCGACATGCATCGGGAAGTCCTTGACCGGATCAAGCTGATAGTCCTTGGGCAGGACCTGAATCTTCTTGCCGTCGACGTCGATCGTCGCGACCGTCGTCAGGAAGCCGCCGCCATGAATCTTGTAGAAGACTTCCTTGTAGGGCAGCGTGATAGCCAGGGGAGGCTGCTTGTCGCCATAGATGACTGCTGGCACTTTACCGTTGCGGCGAACTGCACGGGCGGACCCCTTACCGACCTGTTCGCGCGCTTCGGCCTTGAGCTCGTATGTGTTGCTCATGGCATTTCCTTTCGCGTTGTATGGAGCGTTCGCGGCAGGCACAGCCAAGCCGTAAACGTTGAAGGTTGCCACAGCGATGCATGATGGCCTGAGAACCGGTATCCGCTTTCGGGGATCATGCAGGAAGGCAGCCTTCCGCCGTGTTGCCTCCAAGGGTGTCTACACGGGTGGCGGCTCTATAGCGGAAGGGCGCGTGCCGCGCAAGGCTTGGTGGCCTTACGCCTTGGTTTTGCTCGCCTGCTTCATGTTGGGCAGGAAGATCGTCAGCAGCCCAAGGAGCGGCAGGTAGGAGCAAATGCGGTACACGTAATCGATGCCCTTCACGTCGGCAACAATGCCGAGCAAAGCGGCAGCGATGCCACCCATGCCAAAGGCGAAACCGAAGAAGACGCCTGCAATCATGCCAACGCGGCCAGGGACCAGCTCCTGGGCAAAGACGACGATGTTCGAGAAAGCCGACGACAGGATAAGACCGATGATGATGGTCAGAACAATCGTCCATTCCAGATTGGCGTAGGGCAGGGCCAATGTGAACGGCAACACGCCCACGATCGAGAACCAGATCATAGCCTTCTGCCCGAAGCGGTCGCCGAACGGTCCACCAAGCAAAATGCCGAGTGCCGATGCGCCGAGAAAGGCGAAGAGCAGGACCTGCGACATCTGCACCGAAACGCCGAATTTCTCGATGACGTAGAAGGTATAGTAGCTCGAGATGCTGGCCATATAGGCGTTCTTGGACAGCACCAGCAGTGTAAGGATCGCCAGTGCCCAGGCGACGCGGTTCCGCGAGAAAGGCGAGACGAAGGGTGCTGCCTTGCGGGCCGCCTGATTGGCGCGGAAGCGGTTGTACCAACCGCCGACCTGATAGAGAACGACGATGCCGATCAGGGAGCCGATGGCAAACCAGGCGATGCTCGACTGGCCGAAGGGAACGACGATGAACGCGGCAAGCAATGGGCCGATCGATTGACCGGCGTTGCCGCCGACCTGAAACAGGGATTGGGCAAGGCCGTGCCGTCCACCGGATGCGAGGCGGGCGATGCGCGAAGATTCAGGGTGGAACACGGCCGAGCCGATGCCGATCAGCGAAGCGCCGATCAGCAAAAGCCAATAGTGACCGGCATAGGCGAGCACAATCAGCCCCACAAGCGAAGACGCCATGCCGACCGGCAGCGAGTAGGGCATTGGCCGCTTGTCGGTGACGAAGCCCACAACTGGCTGCAACAGCGATGCCGTTACCTGGAAGGTGAAGGTGAGCAAGCCGATCTGCCAGAAATCGAGACCGTAATTGTCTTTGAGCAACGGATAGATGGCCGACAGCAGCGACTGCATGATGTCGTTGATGCCGTGGCAAAAGCTTACGGCGAGGATGACGGTGAATGCCGTAGTCGTCGCGGTCGTGGTGGTGCCACCAGCTGTCGCTGTCGTGTCGGTCAAGGAAGGCTCCATGAGGCTTGCAGGCGGTCCTGCGATGTCACGCAGCTTATAGTCCGGTTGCGATGGGACTTCTTTCGTGGTTTGGTCCAAATATTACGCAAGTGGGCCAACACCAATGGTAATCAAAGTTTCCCATCTGGAAGCACCGGTCACGGATCTCTTTACCTTGCATCGGTCACGCCTGGACTGGCTGGAAAGAACCAGCGGGCCGATCATTGCGCTGCCGTCGGAATACCCCGACGGCTACCGGGTGCCGGAGCACCAACACAGCCGCAGCCAGTTGCTGCACGCCTTGACGGGGGTGGTGCTGGTGAAGACGGACTACGGCCGCTGGATGGTTCCGCCCGACCATGCCATGTGGATTCCGGCAGGGATCGAGCATGCGGTTGAGATGCTTGGCGATGTGAGCATGCGCTCGGTCTATGTTACGCCTGATGCAATCGACGGATTGCCGGGTAGTCTTCGCGTCGTGGCCGTCAGCGACCTCATGCGCAGCCTGATTATCGAGGCCGTGACCTTGCCGCCTGAGCCGCAACTTGTCGGTCGTTCCGGTCTGGTCCTTAATCTTCTGCTTCATGAAATCCCGAATTTGCCGGAGAAGCCTCTTGGCCTGCCGTTCCCTGACGACCCAAGGATTGCCACGCTTTGCCGTCGGTTTGTCGCGGAGCCTTCGCCGCACGCAACCATCGACGACTGGGCCGCGCTGGTTGGCATGAGCCGACGCTCGTTCACCCGGACATTTCACAAGCAGACTGGGTTGTCATTGTCGACATGGCGCCAGCAAGCCCTCTTGTTTGCGGCCTTGCCGCGATTGACAGATGGCGAACCGGTCACGCGAGTGGCGCTTGACCTTGGCTATGATAGCGTTCCGGCCTTCACGACAATGTTCAAGCGAATGCTGGGCATTTCGCCAAGGGCATATCTGCGAGGCTCGCGAGATGTCGAACGGGCTGCCCGCTAGAGCAGCCTACGCACCTGGGGCCGCAATGATGGGTTGAGGGCCTGTTGTTAGTCGAACAGGCTGGATACCGACTGCTCCGACGCAGTACGCGAGATGGCCTCTCCCAGAAGGTCGGCGACGGTGATGACGCGAATGTTCTGCGCATCAAGTGCTGCCTGGGTCGGCTGGATCGAGTCGGTGGTAACGAGTTCCTGTAGATGCGAACCGGCGATACGGGCGGCGGCGCCGCCCGAAAGGACACCGTGAGTGATGTAGGCGGTGACGCTGGTTGCACCCTTCTGCAAGAGCGCGTCGGCGGCATTGCAGAGCGTGCCGCCGGAATCGACGATGTCGTCAATCAAGAGGCAATCCTTGCCGCGCACGTCGCCGATGACGTTCATAACTTCAGATTCGCCCGGTCGTTCGCGGCGCTTGTCGACGATCGCGAGTTGCGCATCGATGCGTTTGGCGAGCGCGCGAGCACGCACCACGCCACCGACGTCAGGCGAGACGACCATGACGTTGCTAAGCTGCTTGTATTTGGCCTTCACGTCGCGCGCCATGACCGGCACCGAGAACAGGTTGTCGGTGGGAATGTCGAAGAAGCCCTGGATCTGGCCGGCGTGAAGATCGAGCGTCAACACGCGGCTGGCGCCGGCGCGTGCGATCATGTTTGCCACAAGCTTGGCCGAGATGGGTGTGCGGCCCGAAGCGCGCCGATCCTGCCTCGCATAGCCGAAATACGGGATGACCGCCGTGATGCGCCGTGCTGACGAACGCATGAAAGCGTCTATCATGATGAGCAGTTCCATCAGGTGGTCGTTTGTCGGAAAAGACGTTGACTGCAGGATGAAGACGTCCTCACCACGCACGTTTTCCTGAATCTCGACGAAAATCTCCTGGTCGGCGAAGCGCCGGACGCTGGCCTTGCCAAGCGGAATGTTGAGATAGCGGGCGACTGCTTCGGCCAGCACCCTGTTGGAATTGCCCGCGAAGAGTTTCATATGTCGTTCCTGGAGAGAATTTTACCGGGCTTTTATCCGCCTTGACCGGTATTGCAAGCACTGAGAACCGGAATCGTCCGGCAAACCCCAAAAAACGCGATCAAGGCAGAAGCGTCGTTAGCCGGTACGACCACCGAGCCATGATGAAAATTGGTCTATGGTCTTATTGGCGATCGCTTGCATGGTTGCCGGAGCCACTCCCGCCCAACCTTCGACGCCATTTACCGACGCTGCTTTTTCCTGGCCGTTGATGCGGTGAAGCCGATTGCCGGCGGGATCATAGACATCCCAGACATAGATCACCGTGGTTTCCTTGCCCTCGGTGATAACGGAGAAGTAGCCCTTCAAGACATGCGTTGCAGACTGATCGGTGCTGCCGGCCAAGGTAATGCCACGCTGCCGCGCCTCTGTCTGAAGCTGCGCAGACAGAGGCGCGGCAGCTTCAACAGTGGCCCCCACGATGGGCGCGATCTGAAGACGGGTTCTGCCTGAGACAGCAGTTTGCTGGGGGGCGGATGTTGGGGCGGTGGTGGTTGGCGTGGATGCCTGTAGCGGCGTCTTTGATGGGGGTGGGCGTACGGGAGTCGTATCGGTCCCGAATTCGGATGGTATCCTGGAAGACATGTCGCCTTGAGATGCCGGTGTTGGGTCAGGTTTTTGACCTAGCGCCGAAGGGTCCAGAACCCCGGAGCTATTGCAGGCAGAGAGCCCCAGGGTAAGGAGCACCGGTACGGCCGAAATGGGCAATCTCCGCATGTGCTCCAGATGCTCCTTGATAGCCCGCTGCGCCGTGCTTCGGTTGTTTCACTTTACGATCAAGTCGAGATCATGGCGCGACAGAGGCTTCGGCTGCGTCTCTGTCGTGAGATAGGTTCGCCCAAGCGTCATGGCCGTTTCCGTCTCGGAATCCATAATTATCATGTGGGCGAACAATGTCATGTTGGGTGCGATTGGCTCCGAGTTGCCTTGATAGAACATCGGCATGTCCATCCATGATGGCGTGAAGCGCGCGCCTACGGAATAGCCGCAGGCGTTGAGCCGATGCTTGGTCAGGCCATGGGCTTCCATGGTCTTTGCATGAGCGTCGAAGACGTCGCCGAAAGTGTTGCCCGGCGTCATCGCCTTTTCGACGGCGACAAGCGAAGCCTGGGACGCATCGAACAGTTCCTGGTGACGTTTGGAGACCTTGCCGGTCAGGATCGTGCGCATCATGGGCGCATGATAGTGGTGAAAGACGCCGGCCCATTCCAAGGTCAACTGGTCGTTCTTGTTCAGCTTGCGGCGTCCGGCCTTGTAGCGGCAAAGAAGGGCATCGGCGCCCGACCCAACGATGAATTCGTTGGCGGGATAGTCGCCGCCACCGGTAAAGACGGCTCCCTGCATGGCAGCGAGGATCGCGCCTTCGTCGCCGCCTTGCTTGATGAGTGGAAGTGCTGCGTCGAGTGCGTTGTCGGCCAATTCGGCCGCCTTCTCGACTTTCGCTATCTCGGCGGGGCTCTTGAACAGGCGCAGCCTGCC
Organism: Mesorhizobium sp. FG116; assembly: GCF_057809835.1. Taxonomy (NCBI): domain Bacteria; kingdom Pseudomonadati; phylum Pseudomonadota; class Alphaproteobacteria; order Hyphomicrobiales; family Phyllobacteriaceae; genus Mesorhizobium; species Mesorhizobium sp. FG116. The sequence goes on along the minus strand of NZ_JBMDKS010000002.1, from coordinate 13,930 downwards.
GACAATGCCGGACGCATCGGCAATCTGGCCGAAAGTCTGCAACTGTTCATCGAGGCGGCGACCGTTGAAGGCGGTGAGGCCGTGGGTATCGTATTCCACGCCGATGCGCGCGCCGAGCAGATCGAGCTCATTGAGCAGGTTGCGCAGGTCGATGGCCGGATTGGCGCCTTCGCGATCCGTCCACAAGACGATGTTGTCGATGATCGACGTATGTCGCGCCTGGCGCAAGTCGGCCGAACGCGTCAACAGTGTCATAGAGCCATCGGCTTTGACCACAAGGCACTGGAAGAAGCAGAATCCGAAACTGTCGTAGCCAGTCAGCCAGTACATGCTCTCCTGTGCGAACAGGAGCACGGCATCGAGCTTTTTCTCAGCCAGTTCGATCATCAACCTGTCGCGACGGGCGTCAAATTCTGAACGTTCGAAATGCAACGCCATTCGAGTCAATTCTCCAAAACGATTGCCGACACCTGGCGACCGTAGTCCGGTTCACTACGGTGCGTCGTGCGGCGGTATGAATAGAAAAGGTCTTCCTCGGCATAGGTGCAGCGGCCAAGGCATTCGGCAACGACGCCAGCTTTGCGCAAGCGGTCGACGGTGTAGGTATTGAGGTCGAACAGGGAATGGCCGGGTTTGCCCGAGGGTGTGAAGTAGCGGTCGTTGCCTGTCTCTGCCGACGTGAAACGCTCGACGAATTCTGGCCCGACTTCATAGTTTGCCGGCCCGATCGAAGGGCCCAGCACCGCGACGATGTTTTCACGCTTGGCGCCAAGGCCTTCCATCGCTGTGATGGTATTTTCCAGCACGCCGGTGAACGCGCCTTTCCAGCCGGCATGTGCAGCGCCGATGACGCGCGTTTCGCTGTCAGTGAACAATACCGGGCCGCAATCGGCCGTCGATGCTCCTACTGCGATGCCCGGACGATCGGTAACGATTGCGTCTGCTTTTGGCCGTTCGCCTAAGAACGGCTCGCGTGCAACTATCACGTCCGGAGAATGGATTTGGTAGGCGGTGAGCAAGTGGTTTGAAGGCACGCCCATCCATTGTGCGACGCGGCGGCGATTCTCCTGCACCAAGGCCTGGTCATCGGCTGAACCGGTACCGATGTTGAGGCCTTGATAGATGCCCTCGGAGACCCCGCCAATGCGGGTAAAGTAGCCGTGGCGGATGCCTTGCGCCTTTGCCTTTTCAAGCAACGGTGACCGGAGCGGGTCCGGTTTGAGTTGATTCAACATTACCGCTTTGTTGTCTCCGCAAACCGTTTCGTCAAGCCAGCGACTTTCAATGAAAACAATCCGGCACGAGACCGCTTATCTAGACCAGAGAGTGGCGCAGCACGTTGCTGAAAGTCAATTCTCTGTTGGAAAGGGCACGTCGGCAGCGTTGCCAGGTAAGATTGCCAGCACCTTGAAGAGGGCTCCCATCTGGTCGGGGCCAGCTAATCGTTCGACCTCGCCAGATATCTTTTCGCGTGTTGCGTTGTCCGCGTTTGCGCCGAGACTGCCTGCCCGTTCGAGCAAGCCCATGGTAACAAGGAAATCGCCCTGCGTAGCCAGAGACGCAACCAGACCATGATTTCGAGCGACAGCGGCGAGTGCGGCGAAATCGACATGCGAGGTCAGGTCGGCCTCGCCCGGGCTGGCGAAAATGTCTTGATAGGCATGACCTTTCATCGCCTGCAGCGTGTCGCCTACGCCCGGTTCGAGATGGCCGTAGTCGAAAAACAGACCCGCGCCGCCGTCCTTTGCGATCCTCGCGGCGATCATATCCATGAGTGCGCTTCGGGCGGGCGCGGCTTCAAAGATTGTGCCTTCCGGCGCGTCGTGAGCACTTAAAGGTAGGAGGGATCGGTCCAGCGAGGCCGCGCCAGCGAAGAATGACAGATCGCCGTTGCCGTCGAGGCCAACCATGCGCTCACGCCACTCGCCATTTTTGCGAACAAATTGGCGAATGGGCACCGCGTCAAACAGCTCGTTGCCGACAATGAGAAGGGCGCCTGAGGGTACCTTGTTGAGGGATTCGTGCCATGACAGATTTGCATCGACTGTGCCCAGTGTTTGCTTTTGTATCTCTGCCAATCGCGGGCTGATCTCGATCATTGAAAACGCCGCTTCGTGCAAAAAAACGGGATCGAGGCGTTCGAAGGTCCGCAACATGTCCTTCATCAAGGTGCCGCGGCCGGGACCGATTTCTGCCAATGTCAGCGGCATGGGGCGGCCAATTGCCGACCAAGCCTGGTAGAGCCATATCGCAGCTAATTCTCCGAACATCTGGCTGATTTCGGGCGCGGTAATGAAATCTCCCACCGCGCCAAATGGCTCGCGGGTCGTGTAGTAGCCCTCGATTGGGTCGAACAGGCATTGCGCCATGAATTCGTTTGCCGGAATAGGCCCCAGCGTTCGAATCTGCTCGACAATGCGCTGTTTCAACCGGCTCATGCTGGTTGGCGGTGTGCCAGCGGTTTTGCCGTCGCCATTGCCCATATTCCGATCAGGACCATTGGGATGGACAGGATCATGCCCATGGTGAGCCATCCCCCTAGCAGATAACCGATCTGCTGATCGGGCTCACGGAAGAATTCGACGAAAATCCGCGACAGCCCATAACCGGCGACAAACGCGCCGCAGACAAAACGTGGCATTTTCAACTTGAAGCGCGAATGGGTGAGAACCCGTAGCACCACAAATAGAACCAGGCCTTCCAACAGTCCCTCGTAGAGCTGGCTCGGATGACGCGGGTCCGGTCCGCCGGTCGGAAACGCTATGGCCCATGGCACATCGCTGACGCGGCCCCAAAGCTCGGAATTGATGAAATTGGCGAGCCTTCCCAAACCAAGGCCAACAGGGACGCCTGCCGCCACGACATCAAAAAGTGTCCATGGATGGATGTTGCGCGAACGCGCAAAGAGCGTCATCGCCACCAGCGTTCCGAGGATGCCGCCATGAAAGGACATGCCGCCCTGCCACACTGCCAAGATGTCGGCCGGGTTGGCGATGTAGCGAGGCAGGTCATAGAACAGGACGTAACCTGTGCGTCCACCAAGCACGACGCCGACCGCGGCCCAGACGACAAAGTCGTCGATGTCCTGCGGCTTCATCGGCAAGGTGCCGTCCGGCCACAGCCGATTGTTAGTAACCAGGCGCTTGGCATACCACCACGCAAACACGATGCCTACGACATAGGCCAGTCCGTACCAATGCATAGCAAGCGGCCCAAGCTGGATGATGACCGGATCGATGTTGGGAAAGGGCAGGGATGCCGGCAGAAGCAATGGGTAGGCGCTCAACGAGAAACCTCGAGTTGATGATGACGGGGCGGACCATGCGGCAGGGTTCCGGCACGGTCAAGCGATGTGGATCGCAAGCGCACTTGCATTCCCGATAGATGGACACTACGTCAAATCCGAGCAAGCGAGGTATTGCCATGTCGACCGGCCCGAACCGCATTCTGGATGAACTTGCCAAGTTGGTGACGGATGCAGCCGGCGCCGCCCAAGGCGTGCGCCGTGAAGTCGAAACTGCTTTTCGCGGTCAGGCGGAGCGGATTCTCAACTCGATGGAAGTTGTCCAGCGCGAAGAGTTCGACGCGGTGCGCGATATGGCTGCGAAGGCCCGCGAGGAAAATGCCAAACTGGCATCACGTATCGATGCGCTGGAATCCAGATTGGCCGAGCTTGGCGGGTCAGCGGGCAAGGCCGCCAGTGCAACAACCTCGCGCGCCAAAAAATAATCGATAAACTTGTCCACAAAGCGCGAGCCCGAAAAGCGCTTTGTCATGAATCGCTTATCGGCATTGCGTGAATCGTCCCGACAGCGGCTTTCCACACCGGAATGACGCAATGCGAAAAATTGGGCTGGTCACGCGACTCTCTATCAATAGACTGAATTTGTTGCATGATTCGCGGAAGCGGAGATGCGCCGGGCGGTGGGGTCCGGTCATGGGGTGTAGCGTCGAGCAGTCCAGGCCGTCCGAGTTCTAAAACAACAATGTTCGTTGTGTGTGCCTCTTCACGGAGCGTGTGGTGGTGCTCCCAAACGACAGGAAGCAGTGAATGGAACTCCTCGAACTCGAAGTCTCGCGCGAAATCCACCCCGTGGATGTCATTGAGCAGGTTGCGCACAACAACGACTGGTCTTTCGAGCGGGCCGGCGACGACGAAATCTCGATTACTGTTGTCGGGAACTGGACGGAGTATCAGGTTTCGTTCTCCTGGATGGAAGATTTCGAAGCACTGCATCTTGCGTGTGCCTTCGATATCAAGGTGCCCGAAAACCGCGCACTCGAAGTGATGCGGCTCTTGTCGCTCATCAACGAACAGATGCTGTTCGGCCATTTCGACCTGTGGGAACAGGAGGGCGCGATCATGTTCCGGCAGTCGCTTCTGCTTGCTGGTGGCGTCGAACCGTCGAGCCAGCAGGTCGAGGTGCTGCTGTCTTCGGCATTGGAAGCCTGCGAATGCTATTTCCAGGCGTTTCAGTTTGTCGTCTGGTCGGGCACGTCCGCCAAGGATGCGTTGGCCGGCGTCTTGTTCGAGACCTACGGCAACGCATAGGGTCGGTTCAAGATGAGTTCGGGCAACGCGCGAAAGGCGGAAATCAGCTTCGCCGATTTCGACAAGGTCGATATCAGGGCCGGAACGATTGTCGAGGCCGAGCCTTTTCCGGAGGCGCGCAAGCCGGCCATCAAGCTCAGAATTGATTTCGGGCCTGACATCGGCGTGAAGAAGTCATCGGCGCAGATCACCAAGTACTATGAGCCGGAGACGCTGATCGGTCGGCAAGTGTTTGCCGTCGTGAATTTTCCTCCGCGCCAGATTGGGCCATTCATGTCGGAAGTGCTGACTTTGGGCTTTCCGGATGAGGAGGGCGCCGTGGTGCTTGGTGCAATCGAGCGCAAAGTGCCTGATGGCGGAAGGCTGTTCTGACACAAATTGAGCGTCAGGCGATTGGCTTTGCTCCTGCTTTCAATGCTTCCTCGACCACGTCCAGGAACATTTGGGCGCATGCGGCCCACGTGTAGCGCGTAGCGCGCTCGCGGGCCTTTTGCCTGTCGGAGTTTAGCGCGGCAAGGGCGGCTTGCCTGAGATCAGTTGAGATGACGCCGCCAACGCCATCGCCAATAATGTCGATTGGCCCGGTGACGGGGTAGGCCGCAACAGGCGTGCCGCTGGCCAGAGCTTCAATGATGACGTTGCCAAAAGTCTCGGAACGGCTAGGGAGCACGAAGACATCTGCACCCGCATAGAAGCCCGCAAGCTCGGCGTTGGGTCGATGGCCAAGGAAGTGCACGCTCGGATACCGCGTCTTGAGCGAAGCCAGTTCTGGCCCGTCGCCTACGATAACCTTTGAGCCCGGCAGATCGAGGTCGAGAAATGCCGGCAGGTTCTTTTCGATTGCGACACGACCCACACACAGAAAGATTGGGCGCGGCAGCTCAAATTCGATCGCTTTGTCTGGATTGAACAGCGTGGTGTCGACGCCGCGTGTCCACGGTTTCAGCTTGGTGAAGCCGTGAGCGGAGAGATCGCTCGCCATGGAGTTGGTTGCGACCAATGTTCCTTGTCCCGCATTGTGAAAGCCGCGAAGCCAGCGATAGGTCCAAGCCTCGGGGATCGGCATTCTGGCACGGAGGTATTCGGGAAAGCGCGTGTGGTAGCTGGTGGTGAAAGGCCTTCCAGTTGCCAGGCAATGGCGTCTGGCCATGATGCCAAGCGGACCCTCCGTGACGATATGGATATGATCGACATTCGATCTGTCAATCATGCGAGCGATCGAGCGCGGCGTCGTTAGCGCCAACCGGATGTCCGGGTAGGTCGGCATTGGCAAAGTGCGAAAGATTGCAGGCGTCAGGAACTGCGTTTCTACGCCTAATTCCTTCAGCGATTGCTCCAGGCGTTCCAAGGTGTGGACAACGCCGTTCACCTGCGGACGCCAGGCATCGGTCACCATCAAGATGCGCATACGGCACCGCTTGGCATGGAATCGTGGATCGCGCAGTTCATGCTACGCCTAGACCATGCTTTCGCGACAAACAGATGAAGCCTGTTTGTCTGCAGATGCCTAGGCCGGGACCTTGATGATGGCGCGCAAGCCGCCCAAGGGGCTATCGTCGAGTGTAATGTCGCCGCCATGACTGCGCGCAATGTCGCGTGCGATCGGAAGACCCAGGCCGGTGCCGCTTGCGTCGAGATTGCGCGCCTCATCCAGCCTAACGAACGGCTTGAATACTTCTTCGCGCTTTTCGAGAGCAATGCCGGGTCCATCGTCGTCGATCACGATGGTCAAGGATCCATGGCCATGCCTTGCTGCGATTTCGACGTTTTTGGCGTAGCGGAAGGCGTTGCCGACGATGTTCGCCATCAGGCGGGCAAAGGCGTTGGGACGGACCTGGATGTCAGCGCTGCCACTTAGCGACGTGGTGAGCTTGCGTTTGCGCAGCTTGGCCTCTTCACCGAGTTTCTGGAAATAGGCATCAAGATCGAAATGCCCGGCGTCTTCAGCGGCGTCGCCGCGCGCAAACGCCAGATAGCCCTCCAGCATGGACTGCATATCGTCGATGTCTTTGCCTAGTGCTTCGATATCGGCCTTGGAGCGCGTGAGTGCCAATTGCAGCTTGAAGCGGGTGAGGATTGTCCGAAGATCGTGACTTACGCCTGTAAGCATCGCCGTGCGCTGCTCGATCTGGCGTTCGATCCGTTCTCGCATCTGGATGAAAGCGAAGCCTGCCCTGCGTACTTCCTCGGCGCCGCGTGGTCGGAAGTCGGGTGGCATTGGCCTTCCTTTGCCGAAGCTTTCCGCGGCCGCTGCCAAAGCGAGGATGGGCCTGATCTGGTTGCGCAAGAAGGGTATGGCGATGGTCAGGAGGACAAGGGAGGTTCCGACCATCCAGATCAGGAATATATGGGTGTTGGAAGCGTAAGCCTGGTTGCGGCGCACGAAAACGCGCAAGACCTTGTCTTCCAGTTGGATGCGCACCTCCACGATGTTCGAATTGCCAACCGTATCGATCCAGAACGGCCGGTTGATCTGCCGTGTTATTTCCGTCGACAAAATCTGGTCAAGAATGGAGAAGAACGGCTTCGGGCCTGGAGCCGGTAGGGGATCGGGCGGCAGGAGATCGACCTTCAGCTGCATCCGGTCCTGCGCGATGCGGATGATTTTGGCGTAATCTGCGTCGTTGGGATAGGTTTCGATCAGGTCGATGACAGCCGCAATGTCGCGCGTGACGGCCTGAGAAAGGCGTTGCGTAACGGTCTGCCAATGGCGCTCCATAAATACGAACGCAATGACCGACTGCAGCAGGATCATTGGGGCGATGATGATGATGAGCGAGCGGGCATAGAGCCGCTTTGGCATATATAGTGAGACGAGCCGCCAGAAACGCCGCCACGCGCCGCGCGTAGCGGCAGCGATCCGCGAAACGCGCGCTATGATGCCGTCTGGCTCAGGGCCTTGCAATTCAGTTGTCGCCATTCCTTATCGGCCCGCGAATACGCACAAACGGCAAGGTAACTGCCCGTCGCTACAACCTATTCCACGCTGAGCCGATACCCAATACCGCGCACTGTCTGCAGCCATACCGGATTTGACGGATCGCGTTCGATCTTGCGGCGTAACCGATTTATCTGCACGTCGATGGTGCGCTCGCCGACATCCGAATCGTCACCCACAAGTTCATGGCGCGGGATCGTTTCGCCTGCGCGCTCGGCAAAAATCGCCAGAATCTCCTGTTCGCGGTCGGTCAACTTCAGGACCTCGCCGCCCCGCTTCAACTCGCGCCTGGAAATCTGGAACGTATAGGGCCCGAACACCAACTGCTCGACCTTCGGAGTCGAGGAGGGGCCGCCCCGCCGCAGGATATTGTTGATGCGCAATATCAGTTCGCGCGGGTCGAATGGCTTTGGCAGATAGTCGTCGGCGCCTGCTGAAAGTCCGGTGATGCGATTGTCAGTTTCTGACAATGCCGTCAGCATCAGGATGGGAACATTCTTGTCGACTCTGAGAGCCTTTGTCAGTTCGACACCGCTTTCGCCCGGCATCATCACGTCAAGCACAAGGAGGTCGAAGTCGAGACCGGCGAGTTTGCGCCGCGCTTCCGCAGCAGTCCCTGCCACGGTTACGCGAAAACCGTTTTCGGTAAGGTATTGTTTGAGCAGGTTGCGAATGCGCGTGTCGTCGTCAACGACCAGCAGGTGAGGGGCGTCATCCTCGGGAACCGTCTGGTCCAGCCTTTCAGAATTTTCCATGGCTGTCTCCTGAAGCATCCGCTTCATTCATGATTCCTTGGCGGAGTATCAATTTGCGCTCTGAGTTCCGGATTGACCATAGCCTTCAGGAAACCCTCTACTAACGCCCGGCCATCAGTTCCGACATCTTGCAATGCAGTATGGATGCGGCGTGACTGTGGCCTTGCAAGTGCCAACGCCAGAGCGCGCCCTTTTTGCGTTGGATAAAGCTCACGTTGGCGGCGATCGCGAGGACCCTGCAACTGTACGATGTGATCGGTATCGATCAACTGCTTCAGTACCCGCGCCAACGATTGCTTGGTTATCTTCAGAACTTCCAGCAGTTCGGCAACCGTCAGGCCCGGCCGGCGATTGACGAAGTGCAGCACCCGGTGGTGCGCGCGCCCAAAGCCATAGTCGGCGAGCATCTCGTCTGGATCGGAAGTAAAATCCCGATAGGCGAAAAAGAAGAGCTCGATGAGGGTAAAGTCGATTCCGTCCTCGTTGGCTACCGCCGTTCTTATCGGCAATTCTGGTATGCGTTTCTTGTCCGGCATGGTTTTCCTACAGCGGCGCAAAAATATGTCAGCACTATTGACATATTTTTATTGGGATGGTAATTTTTGACAAGCTTTAGGGCCGATTGCGACCGAAAAGGCAAGACTGGGACCGAATTCCGGAACTTCCTGAGTTTGCCAGAGCCACAATATGGGCCTACGCTTTAAGGAAAGCGGCTGCCTTTTTGGGCGACCGGCTCAATATGCAACGCTCAGCTTTATGCGGATTTGGTGTCCGCGGGAGGTAATAATGGCATCCGTTCCCTTTGATCAGCTTGATGGCTTTATCTGGATGAATGGCGAGTTCGTCAAATGGGGGGACGCCAAGGTCCACGTGCTGACACACGGTCTCCACTATGCGAGTTCGGTGTTCGAGGGGGAGCGGGCTTACGGCGGTGAGATATTCAAGCTTACTGAGCACAATGAGCGCCTGCATGAATCGGCCCGCATCCTAGGCTTCAAGATTCCTTATTCCGTTTCCGAAATCGACGACGCTTGCGTAACTCTCCTGAAGAAGCAGGGTTTTAAGGACGCTTATGTGCGGCCAATCGCCTGGCGTGGAAGTGAGCAGATGGGCGTTTCAGCCCAGAACAGCCGCATCAATTGCGCCATCGCGATTTGGCAGTGGCCAAGCTATTTCGATCCGGCACAGAAGCTGAAGGGTATCCGGCTTGATATGGCGGAGTACCGTCGTCCCGATCCTCGCACGGCGCCCTCCAAGTCGAAGGCGGCCGGCCTTTACATGATCTGCACGATCTCCAAGCACGCGGCTGAAGCCAAGGGCTATGCCGACGCAATGATGCTCGATTGGCGCGGCCAGGTTGCCGAGGCGACCGGCGCCAATATCTTCTTCGTCAAGGACGGCAAGATCCATACGCCGAAGCCTGATTGCTTCCTCGACGGTATTACGCGCCGCACAGTGATCGGCTTGGCGCGCGACCGCGGGCTTGAGGTCATTGAACGCGCTATATTGCCGGAAGAACTGGAAGGTTTCGAGCAGTGCTTCCTGACCGGAACTGCGGCTGAAGTGACACCGGTTTCAGAGATCGGTCCGTACCGTTTCGAAGTTGGTGAAGTCGCCAAGACACTGATGCATGACTACGCTGCCGCCGTTCAGCCCAAGCATGCCATCGCAGCAGAATAACGCTCATTGTCAGCAAGTTGCGAATGGGGTGGCATCAGCCACCCCTTTTTCGTTTGGCCGCCGGGATTTGACTTTCGTCGAATTCGGCGTCTCATGATGCAATCGGCTCAGGCGAGTCGGTCTTACACTTGGAGGGATGTCAGTATGGAAACGCTTCTTCCGATTATTGTTCAGGTGATTACGGGTATCATTGGCGGCCAGGCGGTAGGCGCGGCGGTCAAGCAAGCTGCAATGAGTCAACTTCCCAAAATTCTTAGTGGCGCAATCGGCGGTGTCGGTGGTGCGGCGATCTTGGGAAGTCTCCTTGGGGGCGGTGCGATTGATCCTGCAGCAGCTACGGCAGCAGCGGGCGGCATTGGCGACGCACTCAACCTCAACAACATCGTCGGCGGCGCCGGAGGTGGAGCCATTCTGACTGCGATCGTTGGCGCTGTCATGAATGCAATGAAAAAGTAAGACCGGTTTCGTCTTCCATCCAAGGGCGGCCTCGGCCGCCCTTTTTTGTTTTGGCTCAAGATTGCGTTGTGGACGATCAATGAAGATCGACCTACATCAACGGCCACAAAACAAGGAGCAAAAATGGGTCAACTCAACGCTGGCATCGTCCCGGTTACGCCGTTTCAGCAGAATTGCACTATCCTTTTTGATCAGGACGAAAAGATCGGTGTCGTCGTAGACCCAGGTGGCGATATTGATCGGGTACTGGCCGCGCTCAAGGAAAATGCCATCGTCGCGACTGCTATCTGGATTACGCATGGCCATATCGATCATGCCGGCGGCGCCATGGATTTGAAGGACGCGCTCGGCGTCGACATCGTCGGGCCGCATGAGGATGATCGACCGCTGCTTGCCAACCTTGAAAATCAGGCGAAGAAGTTCGGTATCACGGATAGCGTGCGAAACTGCACGCCTGACCGTTTTCTACTCGACGGTGAGACTGTCTCTTTCGGGGAACATGTCTTCGAGGTTTTGCACTGCCCGGGCCATGCCCCTGGTCATGTGGTGTTCTACAATCGCGCCGCCAACTTCGCCCATGTCGGCGATGTGTTGTTTCGGGGATCGATTGGCCGAACCGACCTTCCGGGCGGCGACCACGCGGCATTGATCCGATCGATCAAGGAAAAGCTGCTGCCGCTTGGTGATGACATAGGGTTTCTATGTGGTCACGGTCCCGGTGGACGATTCGGCGAAGAACGACGGACCAATCCATTTCTGGTTTGACGGCAGACGCAAAAAAGCGCCGCATCATGCGGCGCTTTTTTCGCAATATGGGCGGTTGTCAGTTAGCCTGGCAGAAGTGGCGCTGGCCGTCGTATCCGACAAAAGTGCCGCTGCGGGGATTGAAGCTGCGGTAGCGGTCCGAACAATACTGATACCACTCGGGGCTCCACGGCTCATACGCACCGCCGTAATCGTAGTCGGCGCGATAGTAGCGGCGGACCGGAGCAGGGCGCGGCTCTCGGATGACGTACGTCGGTTCCGGTTCATAGTAGCGCGGCTGCGAGGCAAGCGCTCCGCCGATCAACGCGCCGGCGGCCAGACCGATGACGCCGGCTGCAAGCGCGTCATCACCATGGCGATGATGATGACGCCAACGCCAGTCATCGGCATGAGCAGCCGGAAGCATAGCCAAGGTCGTCGCGCCAAGCGCGACCGACAAAACGGATGCTTTGAGAATTCTGTTCATGACGATCTCCTTGTTGCCGGCCTGCCGTTGCAGGTGGCGCAGCCCGGTGTTGCCCGAACCAATAGATGACCGTGGCTGAACGGCGGCTGAACGAACTTAGTTCGCGCTGTTAACGCAGCCGCATCCCAAATGTTCCCTCGCGGCGCTTAGCCGACGGTGAGATTGACTGCTTTCGGACCCTTGCCGCGCTTGTCCGGCTCGGTTTCGAACGTCACTTTCTGTCCATCCTCAAGGCCTGGCAGGCCCGATGCTTGCACTGCGGAAATATGCACGAAGACGTCCTTCGCTCCATCATCCGGCGTGATGAAGCCGAAGCCTTTGGCATGATTGAAGAACTTTACTGTGCCGGTCTGCGGCATGGGAAACTCCCTTATGATCCCATAGTCTGCTTTCGGGCTGGCAATGCCCGAACGGCAATTTGTCGTTTATTTTGAGTTGATGGGCAACAAAAAACTTTTTTTGCTAGCTACTATTCAAAACTCGATGCTATCCGCCGCACCACTTAAATAGAAGAAGGGCGCGGCCCGCACGGCCCGCGCCCTTCTCGAAACTTTTACGCCGGTAATGAACCGGGACTTACGCCGCGCGCAGGTTGACCGCCTTCGGGCCCTTGCCCATGCGGTCGGGCTCGACGTCGAAGGTGACCTTCTGGCCATCGACGAGGGTGCGCAGGCCGGAGGCCTCGATCGCGGAGATATGGACGAACACGTCCTTGGCGCCGCCCTCAGGCGTGATGAAGCCGAAGCCTTTGGTGGTATTGAAGAACTTTACGGTACCGGTCTGGGACATTGGGGGGAAACTCCTTCACCCGATCAGTTTTTTGGTCCTGCCCGCCGCCTGGGTCGGATGCAAGTCCGGTGGTTGCTTCGGCGGTCATGCATTTGCGCACAATAGAACCCCCCGCCAAAAAACGGGGCTGTCAGAGATTTACGATATCGGGGATAGGGTCGTGCAAACGTTCCATTCTCCGGGTGGCAAATGCCCGAACGGCGAATTTATTGCACGGAATTGTGTTTGTTACAATACACTCACTCGCAGGTTGCGTCATCAGCAGCAAGCCCTACGTTGGTAGTGGGTTACGCCGCAAGCAGGGCTGCGTCATAGGCCAAGTCCGTTCAAGGATAGGCCCAGATGCCACCAAGGCGATCATTTGCACCGTTCGGGTTGTATTTTCGCGCCGATTTGCGACGATCGGCATGCGGTGCTGCCCCCTGCCGCGTACATATTTTTGATGGAGATATGTCATGCGGCTTCAAGGCATTTTCCTTTCAGGCGCGGCGGTTCTACTTTTTTCCGGCATCCTTGCCGCCTGTACCGTGGTGGTTGACGAAAGCCCCGGCTACCGGCCGCCACCGCCGCCGCGCCCCGGCCCGCAATTCTGCACGCGCGAATACGCGCCGGTGTGCGGACGGCAAGGCCCCCGCATGAAGACCTTCCCCAATTCCTGCGAGGCCGGCCGCGCCGGCTACCGCATCGCCTATGGCGGCCAATGCCAAAGCGGAGGTGGCGGCTGGAACCCGCAACCGCCGCTGCAACCGGGGCCACCGCCGCGCCCGCGCCCGCCGCAGGCCTGCACGATGGACTACAGGCCGGTGTGCGCGACGCGGCGCGGACAGGTGCGCACCTTCTCCAACGCGTGTTCTGCGATGGCCGAAGACTGGCGCATCGTTGACAACCAGGGCCCTTGCTAGGTCGAGTAAAGGTCAAGCCTATCGAGCGGATTTGCGGCTGACGGATTTCCGGCCCGGTTTGCCCTTGGCCATTTTCGGGACAGGGGCCGGCTGGTGCCCGGATTCGGCCAATAGCCCGCAGATATAGGCGTGGGAGGCGGCGCGGCGCTGCTGTTCGGCAAAGGCGGCCAATTCGATGCCGGCGGCGATGAGGAAGAAGCGCTCGGTGAGACCTTCGTTCCAGCGCGCGGCGCATTCCGGTGCGCAGACATCGAGGGCGCGGCAGGACTGGTTGCGGCGGCATGTACGGTTTTCGCAAGTGTGATGAAAGCCTGCGGCGGTGGCAAGCAGCCGCCGCGCCACCAGCACCTCGGGCCGCGGCTCTTGGCGCGGCGCAAACAGTTCGGCAAGGGCCGCGGTCGCCTGCGGCACGCACGCGCCGACCAAGTCGATCTGATGATGCAGAAGAGAGTTTTCCTCGTATGGGTCCATGACGTGTCCTTTCGACTGCTGCCGTGTTTTCAGGAATGGCGGCGACATGCGCGCATGCTTCGCCGTTCCGGCCGGTGGTCCGGTCGGTTTGAGAAAAAGTCCGGGAGGACGGGCGGCCGTTCGGTCGCTCGTTTAGTTAAGTAGTGCGGCCTTGCG